>DASQAH010000305.1:0-29278 GCA_035635835.1 Gemmatimonadales bacterium | reverse complement strand
CTCGAGCGCCGCGCGCAGGAACAGCGGAATCACCGCGGAGTAGGGCGAGTCGGGACTCTGCCGAGGTCCGAAGACGTTGAAATAGCGGAGCGCCACGCCTTCCAGGATGCTCGCCCGCGCGAGCGCGAGCACGTATTGCTCGCCAGCGAGCTTGGAGACCGCGTAGGGGGAACGCGGCAGGGGCTCACAGGCTTCGAGCTTCGGCAAGACTGCGGTATCTCCGTACACGGAGCTCGAGCTGGAATAAACGACTCGGCGCACGCCCGCCGCGCGGCACGCTTCCAACAGGTGCATGGTCCCGTTGACGTTCACGTCGTGCGTCCGCCAGGGGTCCGCGAAGGAGCGGGGGACGCTCGGGAGCGCGGCGACGTGGAAGACGACCTCGATCTCGTGGACCACGCGCCGGCACGTGTCCAGATCCCGCAGATCCGCAACAACGACCTCTACATCCCTGGAGACGGAGTCGAGATTGGCGAGATCGCCGGTCGACAGGTCATCCACCACTCGCACTCGAAGCCCACTCCGCAGGAGCTCGTGCACAAGATGCGACCCGATGAACCCCGCCCCGCCCGTCACCAGACACGATACTGATCCGCTCATCAACTCCTCCCGACGGAGATGTCGCGCCTCCGCCACAAACGCGGGCAAGTTGTGTGCCCACGGTAGCCTAGGAAGAGCGCGCCGCCAGAGTTCGGCTTACCTTCCCTACGGTCCCGTTCTTGCTCGTCTGTGCTAGTGGGAAGCGGATGATCGCCTAGAATGGGCACTGGCCAGCGCTTGGAGTTGCGCCAGTGGGCTCACGTCCGATTCCTTTCGTAGGGGAAGGGGAGGACTCTTGGAGGGTTAGTATGGGCAGGGCCCCCGGTGTTGCTCCGCTGCTACACCGGGTGAGGTCGTCAGGTCGGCCTGGTATTGCGGTTGGCGGGCAGCTGGAACACAAACTCGTTGCAGCCCGGGCTGCCCCCCGCAGTCCTGAGACGCGTGAGCACGAACCCGTGCCCGCGGTAGAAGTCGAGGATCTGTTCCGGTTTCGCGACCTCGAATGGATAACCGCCGAGCCAGTCGATCCAGTCGTGCCACACGGACATGCCACGCCCGCCGCGGTACTCCGTGTACTGCCGGAGCGGATTCCGACCCCACACGAGATCGGCCGCCAGCCCGCGCAGCACCCAGTAGGGGATGATCGTCCCGACGATGGCGGCACGCCACAGCCGGCTCGAGCAGTACAGGCGCTTCAGAGTGGTCCAGCGACTGGACCACGCCCCTTGGTCGTTGTAGATGGCGATAAAAAGCTGGCCCCCGGGGCGCAGCGGCCGCAAAATCAGTCTCAGGGCCCGCCACAGGTCGCCCGTATGATGGAGGACGCCCCACGAATAGACGACGTCGAAGTCGCCCAGGGCTGCGAGGAACGCCTCATCGAGGGCGGAGCCTTCCCGCACCTCCCAGCACGGATCGTCCGGGAAGTACCGCAACCGCAGTTCGCGGGCGCAGGCCACGGAGTCCCGGTCGAGATCGAACGAGACGACCGTCGCTCCGAGCCGGCGGGCGGCCAGACTGAAGAGCCCGCTGCCGCATCCTGCGTCGAGGAAACGGGTGCCACGGAGATCGCGCTGGTCCAACATCGCGGTCAACGATGCCGTGGCAGTCTGAATGCGCTCCTCGTCGAGCAGGCGGAGAAACGACTGCCAGTTGCGTCCGAATGCGAAGCGTTGCTCGTCCGCCGGCAGGTTGTCCACGGCGGGGTGAGCCAACTCTGGTGTTGGTCCAGGTGACGTCATCGGTGCCGTTCCGGGATGCAGGACTCATGCCGCCCGCGTTCCACGAGTCGCTGGGGTTCGCCCTCGATGAACATTGAGCTGCTGCGCGCCGATCGAGCCGAGGCGGCGCTCGCGAATCCAGCGCTCGCCGGCTCATGGACGCAGCTGCACGCCGCCTGTCCTTGGGCTACGGTGTTCCAGCGCTTCGAGTTCTGCAGACTCTGGTACGACACGTTTTCAGAGCGCTATATGCCCGTTCTGGCGATCGGCTCCGAGCATGGCGTCATCCACGGCCTCCTGCCGCTCGCCCAGTCGAGGGCCGACGATACACTCCTCATTGCTGGTGGAGACGAGGCACGGTACCAGGCGTGGATCTCCGTTCCGGATCATGGGGCCAGCTTCATCGACCAGGCTCTCGATCGTCTGCGGACGGCGTTTCCCCGCGCTTCCATCGCCTTTCGATGTATCCCTCCCGGTACACCTCTGGACTGGTCGTCTCGGGGGGAGCGTTGGAAGAGCCTCACCGTCGCGCAGCCGGTCCAGAGGCGGCTGGTAAGTACCGCCGCCGCAGGCGCTCCAGGGGGGAGGTTCCTCGAGCAAGGAGGCGGGCTGAAGCTCCTTCAGAACCTGGGTGCCGTCGAGCTGAAGGTTCTCAGCGAGCCTCAGGAACTCTCGGCGATCGTCGACCAGCTCGCCGTGCTGCAGGATTTCCGACTGCGGTCGGTGGACGAAGCTCACCACGCCCGCGACCCGCTCACGACCTTGCTGTACGAGCGGCTCATGCGAGCGGGGCTGGTGCATGCCGCGACTCTGACGCTTGACGGTAAGATCGTCGCCGCTCACGTGGGTATACTCGACAACGATCGCGTCATGCTGGAGAAGTTCGCGTGCTCCCCCTTCTTCGCCAAACATGCCCCCGGGGATCTGTACATGCAATTACTCGCCAGTGAGCTCTCCAGTCGCGGAGTGAAGCAGGTCGATGTGCCACCGGTAGTGGGATGCCCCGAGAGTCTGGCCACTCAGCTCGACCACGCGTTTGCCGTTTCCGTCTTCCTCCCCGAGACGGACAACCTGGCCGTTCAGACCGGACGGAGCATCACGAGACGTGTGCAGACCGCGCTCCGGTCTTTTGGCTCGGCCTCGTCGGCGATGCGGTCGCGCGCGCGCAGGCTACGCGCGAGGCTCCGACTTCTTCGGGTGACGGCACTGCCGGGTAAGCTCGTCCGGATGGTTCTCCACCGTGTATGGCGGTCAACCGAGTTCCGCTTGTATCGGATGGACCTTCGCTCCGTGCAAGCCCTCCCGAACCCCGGACTGATGAACCGGGACTCCCTGGCGGATCTGCTGCTGTTCATGCCACGCGAAGGCTGGCAGCTGGATTTTTGGAAGGACTCCTGGCGAAAGATCGAGGATGGAGCGCACCCCTACACCCGCGCGGAGCAAGGGCGATTGGTCCATTATGGCTGGATGGTAGAGAAACAGGCGACATCGCACCTGTGGAGCGTCGGACAGGACTGGGTGCCCCCGGAAGGTTCCGTCATCTTCACCACCTTCTACACCGATCCTCGGGAACGCGGGAGAGGCTTGTACTACTCGTCTCTGTGTCAAATGCTGCACGAGGCACAGCACGTGCCCGGGGCAAAGGCGGTCTTCATAGGCGTCTTGGCGGACAATGCGCCATCCCGGAGAGTCATCGAAAAGGTCGGATTCTCGTATGAATACAGTTTCTTTGAAAAACGTCGGCCCTGGGGGGTGTCGCGCTGGTCGAACGCTCCGGCCGCCATGACTCAGCGCGCCGATACGAGCCGAGCGTAATCGCGCAAGGCGCCGTGCCGTCACGACTCGTTGGCGCTCCGCACTCCGTTCGAGCTCCGCGCTTTCGTAGCGTAGATAATGACTTCGGGGTCCGCCTGCACTCGGTAGACGGACAGGCCGTGGTGGTGCAGCAACGTGCGCATCCGCGCCACTGTTTGGAAGGTCTCGCCGATTCGCCACCGCCCCACCTTCGGGCGGAAGAGTACGCCCGTGAAGTGAAAGATCACGCCGGTGATGAGGATCATCATCAGGGCGACGTCGGTCTTCCAACCTCGAGGATGCAGGGAGAGCTTCCTCGCGTACAGCGTCCACGGGTGCAGCAGCAGGACCGCGGAGCCAGTGTCCGCCAGCGAGCGCGCGATCTCGGCCACCGCGCGTGGGATCGCGGTGTACGGCAGGACAGCGCGACACACGAGGTGATCCACGGAACCACTGGCCACAGGGAGTTGCTCCGCGCGTCCACAGACCCAGTCGATCGGGCCCTGCGCCTGCCCTGCCGACAACTCTCGTGCCAGCCGCAGGGTCTGCGGCTCAAGGTCCAGGGCCAGATTCCGACGGACTCTGTTCTCGCGTGAGAAGTACGCGCTGACATAGCCGGAGCCACACCCCACATCGAGGATGACGGTGCCAGGGCGGACGTCGAGCGGTGCCAGAATGCTCGTCAGGTACGCCGTGCCGCTGCTCTTCTTCCACTCCGCCAGGTGGTAGGACGGCTCGGTCGAAGCCTGGACAGTTCGTGTATGGGTCACCGTGCGACCAACCGCTCGGCCTCGGCCCGCCGTCGCTCTTCTTCCGGCAGGTCCTTCCCCAACAACCAGCGAACCGCGCTTTCGAACGGCTGTGGGCCGCGTCGTAACAGACGCCTGCCTGCGGCCATCACCTGCTCGCGCAGGTCGTGGCGTCGCAGGAAGGTGCGGTCCCAGCGGTGGCGATACGTGGGCACGCTCGTTCCGCCGAATTCCTGCAGGAACCGATGCACGCCTCCCAAGCTGAACGAACGGAAGCCTTCTTGGCACGCCCACTCGACGGCACGCCACACCAACAGCTCGTTCGCCTTCGTCGCCTTGGCTTCCGGGTAGGAATTGTTCTCGGCGTATTCGACCAGACCCCCGGCGTGGAATCGAAAAGCGGCGCCCGCAACGATTCTGTCGCGCACGCGTGCGAGCAACAGACGCCGGCTCTCCTTACGCCGCCACGCGCCCTCCATCACCTCGAACGGCCACGGAGGGACCTGTTTCGCGTGGCACCAGGCGAGATGGATCCTATGGTACTCCGCGACGTGCTCCAGGGTTGACGCCTCGAATACGTCGACGCCTTGCCGCATGGCGTACCGGATGCCGTTACGCCGCTTCCCATGCATCTGCTTGAAGAGCGCGTCTCGTCCCAGGCTGAGGTCGAGCATCACGACCCCCTTGTCCTGGAAAAGCTGAAACCCGTGAGATCGGAGTCCATCCATCGGGTACCAGCTGTAGATGTCCAGCAGGCGTGCCGATCCCGCCTCCGCCAGGAAGCCAAGGACTAGTGCCTCCGCCACCCGAAGGCGCTCGGCGGTGTCGTCGACGCACAACTGCGGACGGCACCCGAGGCCCGACGTCACGTGATTCCCATGGTGAACCCCGGTCAAGACACCGCACACTGCGCCTCCGCTCAGGGCCAACACGGCGAACGGGCGTCTCCGGTTGACGGACGGATCCAGGAAGAACTCCGGGGCCGCATAGTGCGAGGGATAACGGCCTCGCTCCAAGCAGCGGCGCCAATCGCGCTCCAGTTGGTTGTCAGGAAACGCGTGCACAATCCTGAACGTTGCGGCGGGGATCTCTTGCTGAGCCACCGATCAGCTCTCCTGTCGGACGAGCAACCACGAGCCGAGACGGACCATGGGAGTCAGTGAACGACGTCAGGAGCGATCCGGTCCTGATCGCGGGTGATCGCCCGCCGTATAGCGCGACGGGGCAGCCATTGGCTCACGCCGCACAGCCAGCCCTCGAACTCGACCTCAGAGAGCGCTGACGAGTCGATGAGCCGCGGGAGCAACAGTGGGCGGGTCTTGCGGCTGGCAAGGCCGGGATCGCAGGTCGCCGCCGATCGCACGCCGAGATCCGCCAGCCAAGGCAAGAAGCACTCTTCATAAACGCCGCTGGGGTAGCAGAAATGATCGGCGGACGACTGACCGACCGCCGCCAGGAAGTCGCGATTGTCGAGGATTTCTCGGACGAAGAGCTCGCGATCCCTAGGCATGCGGTGTCGATGGGTATGGAGCTGCGCATCGACACCGTCTTTGACCAGCTGCGTAAGCTCCTCCGGCGTCAGCAAATGGAGGAGGCGGTTCCTGCGCAAGAGCCCCGAGTCCACGCCCAGGGAGGCAGCCAGCCTCTCGAGGAGCACGTCCTTGTCTTGCGCCGACATTCCAGAGCGGCGCGCGGCCTGTCGAATCTGCAAGCACACAGCTGAGCGGCTGTCCTCGGTGCTCAGGTCGAGCACCCCCGGCCTGGCGGTGAATTCCATTCCTTCAACGTGCTTTCCTCTCCCCTTCCACAGAACGTACGAGCAGGCCACGTCGAACACCGGACGGTTGAACGATGAGTAATACGACGTCAGATAGACGGTGACCGGAAACCCGAACTCCCGGATGACCGGATACGCTCGAGCGCCGAAGTCGTAACAGCCGTCGTCGAACGTGATGACGACCGACCTGGGCGGCAGATCGTTCCGGCCCAGGCGGGACACTGCCTCTCGCAAGGGGAGGACAGAGCAGTTGTTGCGAACGAGCAATTCCATGCGCTGCCGGAGCGCATCCTGAGACATATAGAGCGCCGGGTTCCAGAGATGCTCGTCGTGGAGCGACACTCCATGGTATCCGAGGATCAGCAGCCGGTTTCTTCTCCAGGAGCTGCGCCCGACGCCCCTGAGCAGGCCGATGCTCCTGGAGCTTGTCAGCGCCCGCACCTTCATCTGCTTCAGGCCCATGATCGCCGCGTCGGTCACAGGCGCCGACGCAGCAGGTGCCTCAGCCGAGACCAGTTCTTGGTGACGAGAAAGACGAGCAACACCTCCGCGCGCCCCAGCGCCGAGAGGCGTGCTGGAGTCCAAGCCTCGGCGTACCGCTTTAACGTCGGGTCATGGGAGAGCCACGCCAGCGACGTGAGGAGCGCACAGTTGAGCTGGTTGTAGTGGGGTGGACTGAGATAGCGGTGAGAACCGTACCAGCTCCACTTCCCGTTGTAGTCCCAATAAGGAAGCACCGCTCGCAGCCCCTGGATGCCGTCGCTGAACAGCCGGAAGACGCGGGGGTCATCGATTTGCGCCCAGAGGTCGTACAGCCCGAGCAGACTGAAGAGACATCCGTCGAGCACCCGCGGCAGCGGAACCCCGGGGTATTCCTCGTACATCACGAGCCCCCCCTCCACGGTCCGCACTCCTCCATCCTCGATGTTCTGCTCGAACACCTTCGTGGCGCGGGTACACTGGTCCAGCAGGTGTTGCTCGCCGGTGATCCGATAGGCACGCACCAGGCTGCTGATCGCCAGCCCTTGCTGCATGGCGGAAATCCACGGGGCCTTGAGCCGACACGCTCCTTCCTGCCAGTCGACCGTGAACGGCCAGACAACGCTGCCGTCCGGGCGTTCCACCGCGTGCGCCTCGAGCCACTCCACCTGGAGGAGGAAGGTTTTGCGGCCGGCTGAATCCCGCCCGCGCAGCCAGCGCGCCAAGCTCATCAGGCCGTACCAGGCGATGTAGGCGGCGTTGTAGGTCTGGAAGGTGCGCGAACGCTGCACCGGTGTGCCGTCGTGGTCCGGCTCCATCGCATCGAAGAAGAGATGATCGCTGTACAGGTAATAATGAAGCGATTCCCTCGGGCCGGCGGCCGGAACCGCCTCGACGGGATAGTCGAATCGAAAGTCCAACAGCTCCTTGCGCAGGGCCGTGGCCGCCCACCAGAGCGGCTCGAGCCTCCGCCACGGTCGGATCGGTGCGATGAGAGTCACTGCTTCGAGACCAGCCAGTTCTCAATGGCCAGATGGGTCAAGCCGGAGCGGTCGAAAACGTCCAGCGCGTCCTCCGGCCGGCTCACGATGGGGTACCCGTGGAGGTTGAAGGATGTATTCAGCACGGCACCGATACCCGTGAGGCGCTCGAACTCTCGGAGGAGGGCATGGTAGGACGGGTTCCAGTCGGCGGACACCTCCTGTGGTCTCACGCTCCGGTCGAAGGGATGGATGGCCGCCCGGATCTCCTGCCACCGAGCGGTGGTGTCGAAGCAGAGGATCATGTAGGACGATCGCACGGCTTTCGGGTCGATCAGGTAGTCGGGACTGCGTTCCGCGAGTATCGAAGCCGCGAACGGCATCCAGAAATCCCTGGCCTTG
Source organism: Gemmatimonadales bacterium (assembly GCA_035635835.1). Lineage (GTDB taxonomy): Bacteria > Gemmatimonadota > Gemmatimonadetes > Gemmatimonadales > GWC2-71-9 > 13-1-40CM-70-15. The sequence continues at coordinate 21,339 of DASQAH010000305.1, read as the reverse complement.
ATCGCCTCATTGATCACCCGGATGACCGATGGATCGGAGGGGTTCGCGAGAATGGAGCGATTCCCCAAGGCTCGGGCGCCGAACTCCTCCTTCCCCTTGAAGCGTGCGACCACCTGACCCCTAGCCAGCAACGCGGCCACTCTCGGCTCGATCGGATCGATGCGTTCGTAGCACACCCTCGTCTTGAATTCGAACCGGCGGAGCGCTTGCTCCACGTGGTCGTCGGAGAACTCGGGACCCCAGTAGAGATCCTGGAGCGGGGTGATCTTCGACACGCCGGCCTTTTCCGCATAGACCCAGGAGGCGGCGCCCATGGCGTTCGTCTCATCCCCGCAGGACGGGTAGACGAACAACTGATCGACCTCAGGCAGCTCCATGATCGCTTTGTTTGCCTTCACGTTCATGAAGACACCGCCTCCGAGCGCCAAGCGCCGAATGCCGGTGGCTTGCACGCAGTTCCGTACCCACTCGGTCAGCATGCATTCGGTGAACTTCTGAATCCCGCCGGCGATCCAGTCGAACCGCTTGCGGTCCAGGAGGGCCTTAAAGAACCGGTATGAGCAGTAGGTCTCAGGACAGCGTGGTCGCCGTTCCCACACTAGAGGGTTCTGCGGATTGAAACGAACGAGCGCCATGAGGTCTCGGAATACGATGTCCGCCCCCTTCGTGTCGGCGTAGGGGGCCAAGCCCATCAGCTTGTATTCGTGCTCCAGCGGCACCATCCCCAGGAGGTAAGTGATCATGGCGTAGATGTTGCCAATGGAGTCGGCCTGCGCGATCTGATGGAGCCGCTGAATGCGCCCGTTCCGGCCTACGTTCACGGTGGCGCAGAGGCCGTCGCCGGCCCCGTCACACGTGAGGACCAGGATGTCGTCCTCGAAGTTTCCCAACCCATAGTACGCGGCGGCGGCGTGGGCCGTGTGGTGATCGACGAACAGGATCTTCTCCTGCGGGACTCCCATCTCCATCAGCTCGTGAACACGGTTCTGTTGGCGGCGCCGGCGGTAGGCCGCGTATGGCGGTGTGAACCTGACCGCTCCCCGGATGGCCCGCCTGAGCGAACGTCGGATCGTCACGCCGAGATCGTTGACCGTCCGGTATTCCTCCATGAGATCGGCGCTGGTCATCGGAAAGGAGGCGTAACGCCCATTCATGGCCACGAAGTCGATTTGACTTACGGAGGTCCCGGTCATCGCCAGGGCGGTGCGAATGGCCTGGGTCGGGAGCCCTGACCAGTTCTTCGTCCGCCGCAGCCGTTCTTCTTGAAGGGCGGCCGCCACGTGGCCATCCTCGTATAGGCAGGCCGCCGCGTTGTGGCCGTCGTTGATGCCGAGCACTCTCACAAGTCAGGCTCCGGGGGCGGTGAAACTGCGAAGGGAGACACCGGTGAAGACGCCCGCCCGATGAACCGCGCAGCTTCCGTCACCACGCCTCATCAGCGGAGCCGGCTGATCGTGAACACCGCGACGGGAATAGCGACCAGCAGGCCCAGGATGCGGAACGTGCGCTCGGCGTCGCCGCGTGCCGGTACGAAGAGGCGGTCCCCGGCCCCGATGTTGAGCTGGTCGAGCGAATAGCCGCGGCCCAGCGCCTCGCGGAGCAGGTCGCCGCCCCAGATCTCGCTGCTGCCGCGCTCGACGCGGATGGCGTTCGCTTTCGCCCGCTGCGTCAGCCCGCCCGCCGCACCAATCGCATCCGCGAGCGGCAGCTGCGGCGGCACGGCGTAATAGCCAGGCCTCACCACCTCGCCCTCGATGAGAATTCTGATCAGCGGCCGCACTTGCACGACCGGGTCGCGAATGAAGCGCGCCAGGTACGCACCCAGCCGCTCGGGGAGCTCCGAGCGCAGCAGACCCTGGAGCGGCACCGCGCCGACCTGCGGGAGCCCGAGGGCCGGGCCCGGCCCGACGGTGAACGTATCGGAGAGCTGCGCCTCGCCATCGACGCGGAGGAAAATCCGATCACCCAACTGGAAATCCCCGCGCTCGAGCCGGCCACGGATCAGCGCGGCCTCCCGGGGCGAGCCCCCCCCCCGGCCCTGCTCGAAGAGGGCGAGCGCCGACTCCAGCTGCTGGCGGGTGGCCAGGGTCGGCCAGACCTCCCGCCCCGCCACTTGCTGAGCGGTGCCGGGGCGGGCGGCCACTATGAAAACCAGACAGAGCAGGGTTGCAGCGCTGGGCGTCGCGCGCTGAGTCGAATTCGGGCGGGTCATCGCTACTCCACCGTCACGCTCTTGGCGAGGTTGCGCGGCTGGTCCACGTCGCAGCCGCGTAGCACCGCGATGTGGTAGGCTAGCAGCTGCAAGGGAATCGCGGTCACGACGGGGGAGAGGAGCGGGGCGGTCAACGGAACCCTGAGCTGATAATCGACGAGAGCGCCGAGGTCCCCGTTCCCCTCTGTGGTGACCGCGATGATCCGCCCACCCCGTGCTCTCACCTCTTGCATGTTGGACACGACCTTCTGATACACGTCATCCTGTGGCGCGACGAACACCACGGGCATGTTCGCGTCGATGAGAGCGATGGGTCCGTGCTTCATCTCGGCCGCGGGATACCCCTCCGCGTGGATGTAGCTGATTTCCTTCACCTTTAACGCGCCTTCGAGCGCCACCGGGAAGCTCACGCCACGGCCGAGGTAGAGGATGTTGCTCGCTGCCGCGAACGTCTCCGCCAGCGCCTTCACTTCGGGCTCAAGGGCCAGCACGCGAGTCACGAGGCTGGGCAACTGCGCCAATCGGCAGGCGAAATCCTGCCCCGCCTCGAGCGTCAATCCACGGTGACGGCCGAGGTACAGCCCGAGGAGCGCGAGCGCCACGATCTGGGACGTGAACGCTTTGGTCGACGCAACCCCGATCTCCGGACCGGCGTGCAGATAGATGCCGCCGTCCGCCTCGCGGGCGATGGTGCTCCCGACGACGTTCACGATCCCGATGACGTGGGAGCCCGCGTTGCGGGCGGCACGCATCGCCTCAAGCGTGTCGGCCGTCTCTCCGGACTGGGAGATCGCGATCGTCAGCGTGCCCGGAGATCTGAGGTGGTGGCGGTAGCGGTACTCGGATGCGTACTCCACCGCCACCGGGATCTGTGTGAGCTCCTCGATGATATGGCGACCAACCAGTCCCGCGTGCCACGAGGTGCCGCACGCGACGATCTCGATGCGGCGAATCCCGGCGCTCCCCTCGGAGGACAGGTTCAGCCCGTTGAGGCGGGCGGCTCCCTCTTCGAACACGAGCCGGCCGCGCAGAGTGCTGTGCACGGTCTCCGACTGCTCGCGGATCTCCTTCAACATGAAGTGGGGGTGGCCCCCCAGCTCGATCGCCTCCAAGTCCCAGGGAACATCGGCTACTTCGCGGAGCTGGACGTGCGATTCGCGGTCCAGCACGAAGTATTCAGTTGGCCGGAGCACGGCAATGTCCCCGTCGTCGAGGTAGACGACGGAGCGCGTGTGCTCGACGATCGCGGAGGCATCGGACGCGACGAAAAACTCGTCCTCGCCCACCCCCAGTACCACTGGAGAGCCCTGCCGCGCTACAACGATCTTGTCGCGATCGTCGGCCGAGATGACCGCCAGCCCGTAGGTGCCCACGACGTGCTCCAGGCCGGCGATCACGCGGGCCTCCAGCGTGTCGCCGGGTGCGTCCTCGATGAGGTGGGCGAGGGTCTCGGTGTCGGTCTCCGTGCAGAAGCGGTGCCCCTGGCGCGCCAGAGCGGCTCGCAACGCGTCGGCGTTCTCGATGATGCCGTTGTGGACCAGGGCGATGCGCTCGTGGCAGTCGACATGAGGATGGGCGTTGCGCTCGGTAGGGGCGCCATGCGTCGCCCAGCGGGTGTGGCCGATTCCGGCCTCACCATGCACGGGCAGTCGCTCCATCGAATCCCGGAGCGCCGCCACCCGGCCGGCGAGCTTGCGCGTCACGACCCCCCGAGCCGTCCCGATGGCGAGGCCGGCGGAGTCGTACCCGCGGTATTCCAGCCGACTCAGCCCCCTTAGCACAATGGGCGCTGCTTCGCGCTGCCCGATGTAGCCCACGATGCCGCACATCCCGCTAGTCCTTTCGGTGGGCCAACTCGAGCAGCGGTTGCGCGGCTGCGGCGAGGCCGAACTGCGCGAGTTGCGATTGCTTCTGCAGCAGCAGCAGGGCGATCTCCTCGCCTGGTAGAACGATGCTGCACTCCGCGCACAACAGCCCGCCTAGCAGGTGCTGATCGGTGCGGCGGCGGGCCGGAGTTTTCGGACGCGCGTGTGAACCCCCGATGTCGGCGAAACGGGCCTCACAACGACCGCACAGCATACGCGATGCTCCCTCCGTGCCCGGCGCTCCCGTGCCACCTACAAGTTTCGGGCCGGCCGCTGGGCGCTGGCTCGCCGTCGCAAACCGGGTGGCGTAGCAACGCTTAGGGCGCTGCGGCGCGCCGCCGCGTTCCCGTCCGCGCCGACCGCGTTGCAGGTTCGTGTCAGCCGATTGCCGTGCTGTGGTCGCCGAGCAGCAGTCTCGCCCTCCCCGCAGAGGATTCGATGACCGGGACACCGCGGGCGACACGACTTACAGCACCCCACGCGGCCGGTGAGTAGCGATCGCCACCCCCTCGTCCGCCGTCCCGTATCGGGGAGCGTAGCTGTAGTACTGATAAGCGCCCCCCGGCCGCACGTCGTTCAACACGACACCCACCAGACGGATCGGCAAGCGCTCCAGCATCCCGATCTTGGTCAGCGCCAGATCGAGGTTCGTGGCCCCGGTGCGCACGACGAGCAGCATGTTGCCAGTGAGGGTGCCGAGCGTGTACGGGTCGACGCCGGATCCGAGCGGCGGACTGTCCACCAGGATCACGCGGTAGCTGGACCGCAGCCGGGCCAAGAGCTCCGCCATGGTGGCAGATCCCAAGAGCTCTGGTGAGTCACGGAAGCGCGTTCCCGCCCCGATGAAATCCAGAGAGGGATAGATCGTGGACCGTGTCACGACCTCGAGCGGTGCATGGCCGGCGAGGAAGTCCGTGAGGCCGGGCTTGCGTTCTGTTTGGAGGGCGCGGTGCAGCCCACCCCGCCGGGCGTCGCCGTCGATCAGCAATGTGCGCTGGCCCGCCTCGGCATAAGCAAGCGCCAGGTTCGCCGACACGAACGATTTCCCGTCGCCGACCCCCGGGCTCGTCACGGTGACCTGCACAGGGCCCGCGGCCCCGTACGCGTACGAGAGGCTGAGCCGCACGCTGCGCATCGCCTCGATCACGTGGGCGATATGCTCGTCGGCCGGCCCGGCGTGGCGATCGGTCACGCGTGGCACCACACCGAGGATCGGGAGTCCCATCTGTCGCGTGACCTGGTCGGGATAACGCACCCGGCGGTCGAACCGGTCCGCGACCACCGCCCCCACCAGGCCAAGCCCGAGCCCCGCAATCAATCCGACCGCGAGGAGGCGCAACCGCCGATCCTTGACTGGCTGCTGCGGCGCGACTGCGGCGTCGAGAATGCGCACGTCCGCGGTACTGCTCGCTTCGGCGAGGCGCGCCTCGTCGTAGCGCTGTTGCACGCTGGTATAGAGGTTCTCCGCGATGGTGACGTCGCGACGGAGACGCGCCTCTTCGAGGGCACGCGGTGGGATCCCCTGCAGCTCTCGCCCACCGGCGGTGACCTCGGAGACCAGGGCGCGTTGGCGGGTCCTGAGCTCGGCGAGCAGCGCCTGCGCCAAAGTCGGGATTGTCTGCCCCTCGAGCGTTTGGATCTCCCCCGTCAAACGACGCACTGTGGGATAGTCGTCGGTATAGCGGTACCGCAATGCCCGCAGCTCGGCACGCTTCGTGGTCAGCTCCCGCAGCGTCTGGCTCAACTCAGCCGAGTGCTGCACAGCATCGACGTAGACGAGGCCTTCGACGCTCCCACTGGAGTCCCGCAGCTGGGAGAGTGCCTGCTCGATCGCCTGTTGGTCCCGACGAAGCCGGTCTTGCTCGAGCTTCAGAGCGAAAAACTCGCTGGGCGGGGCGTCTGCGGCGGCGGAGGAGGAGGGGGCCGAGGCTGCCGGAGCACGGGGGTCGGGGAGCGTTATGGTCCGGACGCCGAACTGCTCAAGGGCGTTTTCCGAGCGTCGGAGATTGCCGCGCGCTGCCTGGAGCTGCTCCTCGAGCAGCTTCGCCAGCTCGGTGTGCTTGGCCCGCTTCAGCTCGGTAGCCACGGTAACGTAGCGCTGCGCCACCGTGTTGACCGTGGTCGCGGCAGCGGCGGCGTCTTGCCCGGTGAGCGAGAGCCGCAGGAAGTTCGCACTCTCGTCCAGCGACACGCGGAGGCCACTCCCCAACGCCCGCGCCGCGTCGCGTAGCGGCTGCACGGTGAACGTCACGTCGCTGCCGGGCGGCAGCACCTCCGCGGAGGGAGCCCACCGGAAGCCGAGGGCCCGGCCGACTGAGTCTCCGATCACCCCGCGTTGCAGCTCGACGCCGTGCTGGGCCTCGAGCCGAAAGCCGCCTCCGCTGCGGTCAACCAGGAGGCGATACCGGCCGGGACGGAACTCCTTGTCGACATCGAACGCTGCGAAGGCCAGGCGGTGCCGGACATCAGGCCACACGTACGCTCGCAGCTCGCGCACGACGTCGTCGAGCACGATGTAGGACTTCAACAGGTCGGCCCACGCATTGGACGCGAACAGCTGACGCGCGCCGATCGGGCCCCGGTCGCTGGCCCGCGGCTCGCTCCCCTGAATCCAGATCGTCGCCTGCGCTTCGTATCCCGCGGTCAGTATCGAGCCCGCCGCGCCGGCCAGGGCCCCTAGCACCGCGAACCCGACGATCCACCACCGGTACCGTAGCACCGCCAGCCAATGGCGCTGCCAATCCGGGGGTTCCTCGGGTCCAACCCCCAATGGCTCGAGCCTCACCGGCGGTCGTCGCTGGGGGACGATCAGCGCGTTGCCGTCGATCTGGGGAGCTACCTCGCGTGACAGGTCATCGGACACGGCGCCTCCTACCGCAAGGCCGATACCGTCCGCGCCGCCCCGCCCTGCCGCGGTCCAGTCACCGGCGGCCGTACGTCACAGCGCAAGCGTGCGGTGGGCGTATCTTTCATGTGGCCGATCTGCTACATGCGGAATCCATTACAACTGGACCTGTAACACACTTGCGACAAACCTCTTGACAGGCGGCCTTTGGTCAGGTAAATGCAGCAGTCCCAAAGGCGTTCGGCGTGGCTCGGGTTGGCCCGGTCCCTGCCTATTGGCTGTTAAAGCTTCCAATTGCCCATTGCACCGCAGGAGAATGCGAGGTTCGCCAGCCCCGATGCCCCCAGCCACGCCAGACAGCGGATCCCCGCGCGCCGGTCAGAACCGGGTTCCCCCGGCACGGCCGGTCGTGACCATGCCCAACCTGACTCCGGAGCTCAAGGCGAGCATCCGGATCCTCATCGTGGACGACGAGCGCTCGCTGCGGGAGAGTTGCGGCAGCGTGCTGCAGTACGAAGGCTACCAGGTCACTATGTGTAGCCGGGGTGAGGAGGCCCGCGAAACCCTCAAGCGCAACAAGTTCGACATCGTGCTCCTCGACCTGTACATGGAGGAGGTCCCAGGGCTCCGCCTCCTGCGGGTATGCCTCGAGGCCCACCCGGAGACGATCGTGGTCGTAATCACCGGGAACCCGAGCGTCGATTCGAGTCTCGAGGTGCTCCGGGCGGGCGCCTGGGACTATCTCCCAAAGCCGTTTTCAGCGACCCACATCCAGATCCTGCTCGGCCGTGCGGCCCACGCCGTGATCGTAGCGCGGGAGTCCAAGGTGGTCCGGGCCGAGTTCGAGCGGGAGCATGGCAACAGTGAGCTGATCACCGTCCTGGGCGCGGCGCCCGCGTTCCGCCGCGCGGTGGATCTCGCACGTCGCGTCGCGCAGACGGACGCATCGGTCTTCATCACGGGCGAGAGCGGCTCTGGCAAGGAGCTCATCGCCCAATTCATCCACCACCACAGCCGTCGCAGCAGCCGGCCGCTCGTGGCCGTCAACTGCGCGGCGCTGCCCGAGCCGCTCCTCGAATCCGAGATGTTCGGGCATTGCAAAGGCGCCTTTACGGGCGCCGTGCGGGACAAGCCGGGCCTCCTCGAGGCCGCGAACGGGGGCACGCTGCTGCTCGACGAGCTGGTCGAGATGTCCAAGCCGATCCAGGCCAAGCTGCTGCGCGTGATCCAGGACGGCGTCGTCCGGCGGGTCGGTAGCGAGTCCACGGACGCCGTGGTGAACGTCCGATTCATCGCGTGCACCAACCGCAATCCGGAGGAGGCCGTCCGGGCCGGGACCCTGCGCGAGGATCTCTATTATCGCCTGCGCGTCGTGCCGGTCCACGTGCCCCCGCTGCGGGACCGGCCGGCGGACATCCGGTTGCTCGCGGAGTACTTTCTCGCCCATTACTGGAATCGCCACCGTGGCGCGACCACGCCCTTGCCCAAGTTCAGCGACGCCGCCGTGCGGGCCCTGCGGGCGCGCCCCTGGAAGGGGAACGTGCGCGAGCTCCAGAACGTGGTGGAGCACATGGTCGTGTTGCTGGAGCCGGGCGCCGAGATCGACCCCGAGCACATCCCGGCGCTGGGCGAGCAGCCCGTCGATGACGGCGCGACGTGGGTCCCGCCCGAAGTGTCCACCGAGGACCCGTACTACGCGGCGCGAGACCGTCTGGTGGCCGAATTCGAGCTCCACTACCTCACGCAGGTAGTCACGCAGGCCGGCGGCAACATGTCGCGAGCCGCGCGCACGGCCGGCGTCGACCGCACGACCTTGTACCGCCTGATGGAGCGGCACGGACTGCATCGCAAGCTTCTGACGTCGTCGGAGGACTGACCCCCCCGGATTTGTAGCACCGCGCTGACAGCCGGTCTGTCGCCAAGTTGCGACAAACCGCGCGGGCCGCGCGTTCGTCTGTGGATTTGAGCGTGGTTTGCAAGCGTGACGTCGGGGCACGACGTCTGCACGGGGTTTCGCGTGACCGAACGCCGAGCCTCGAGCATGACGAGCGTCAAGTACGCGCGCACGACGTTGCGCCCCGTGGGTCTGCGGGTCCACGCGACGGTTGGTAGGGAGCCAGCCGACGACCCGCTGCGCCGGGCGTTGAACATCACCGTGGCCGCCGTGGGTATCGTGCTTGTGGCACCGTTGATGGTGGGGATTGCCCTGCTGATCAAGCTGACGTCCCCCGGCCCGGTCTTTTACACTCAGCCTCGCGTCGGTGTCGAACGACGCGGCCGGGGACAGGTGTCGGGGAACAACAAGCGCCACGCGGATTCCGGCGGCAGGCTGTTCAACATCTACAAGTTTCGGACGATGCTGGTTGCGGCGCCGGGCTCAGGCAATGGCGCCGAGGTATGGGCCACTCCGGACGACCCGCGCGTCACGCGCCTGGGGCGCATCCTGCGGCTGTATCGGCTCGACGAGCTGCCCCAGCTGATCAACGTGCTGCGCGGCGACATGAACGTGGTCGGCCCCCGCCCCGAGCAGCCCGCGATCTTCGCTCGCTTGCGGCAGCAGATCGAGAGCTACCGGGAACGCCAACGCGTGCGCCCGGGGATCACCGGCTGGGCCCAAGTCAACCAGCAGTACGATCGCTCGATCGACGACGTCCAAAGAAAGTTGGCGTTCGACCTCGAATATATCGCACGCCAGTCCGTCCTCGAAGACCTCCGGATCATCGCTCGCACCTTTCCGGTCGTCGTGGGGCGTCGCGGGGCCTGGTAGCCCGCCGCCGGCCGCCGACGGTACGGCTTAGCCTGCCGCCGCCGGCCGGACGGCGTGGCGGCGCGTGGGTTCCCAGACCGGCGTCCGGGCGCCGCGTAACGCGGCGATGCCGGCTTGCAGGGCGGCCAGGTTGCCAATCACGAGGTACGCCGGCACCGCGAGCACTTTCGTCAGCCGCCAGCGCTCCGGCCACCACCACGCGAGCGCCGCGCAGAGCCCTGAGAACGCCGCGACCCCGAGTCCCCACCGACCCCACCGAGCGCTCCCGGCCACGGTGGCCGCGGCAACGAGCGCCAACAGGCCGATGGGAGGGACGAGCCAGCGACAGCCCTTGTGGCTCGCGAGGATCCACGAGAACAGCCCGTAGTGGAGCGGATTAAGCAATCGCCGCTTGAAGTAGAGCGTCTGCATGCCGCGCGTGATCGTCCGGACCTTGCGCCGGTATTCCCGCCGCAGCGAGGGAATCCGCGGCACGAAGCACACCGCGTCCCGGACCGAGACTGCCCGAAAGCCCAGTTCCCGCGCCACGAGCGCAGCAGCGAAGTCGCGGCTCAGAGCATCGGGCAGGAGGTGCATCTGGATCGGCACCCGGACCGCGTACAAGCAGCCCGCGGCCCCGACGATCCCGGAGACGCGTGACTCCAGGGCGCGCACCCACATATCGTAGCCGACGTACCACGACTCGGCATAGTTGGCGTGCGCCCGGCTGCGGGCCACGCTCACATTGTGGCTCGAGGCGACGCCGACCGTCGGATCGGCGAAGGTCGCGATCAGCCGCTTCAGCGCCGGTCGGTCCACGTGCACGGACGCGTCGGTATTCACGATGATCTCGCCACGGAGCAACGGCCGCGCAGCATTCTCGGCGGCCGTCTTCCCTTCGCGGACCGGCATCCGTAGCAGCCGAACTCCGCGATTCACGTACCGGCCAACGATCGCGTCCGTCTGGTCTGTCGAGGCGTCGGAGACCACTACGATCTGCCGCCGGTCGGTGGGATAGTCGAGCTGCAACAGGTTCTCCAGGGTATCCTGGATGACGGCTTCCTCGTTGTGCACGGGCAGCACGATGCTGATGGCCGGCCACTCGGTAAGCGGAGGCACGCGAGGGCGCCGGCGTCGAACGACCATGAGCAGCAGCAACAGGAGCGGGTATCCGACATAGGTGTAGCCCACGAAACCGGCCGCCGCCCACAGCGCCCAGAGGCAGAGAGAGGTCATCGGCCCCGATTCAACAACCTTCATGCCGAAGACATGAGCAGCCCTCCGAACATCGCGGGCTTCGGAGTTGTCACATGGCTGCCACATTCCCCGTCGGACCGAGCGCCGTCGCGGGCGGGCATCGCCTCAGTTGGCGATCCCGTGTGGCCTTTGTCTTGCTTCACGGCGACGCAGCGAGCCACGATTCTGGGAGTGATAGCTGACCTATGTGCGGTATCGTCGGGATAGCCCATTCAGACTCGAGCTGCGGCGTCCAGCAGGCCGTCGTTCGGCGGATGTGCGAGGCGCTGCGCCACCGCGGTCCCGACGACGAGGGCGTGTACGTGCACGGCCCCGTCGGGCTGGGTATGCGACGTCTCAGCATCATCGACCTAGCAGGCGGGCGGCAGCCGATCTTCAACGAGGATCGGTCGAAGGTGATTGTGTTCAACGGCGAGATCTACAACTACCGCGAGCTCCGCCGGGGGTTGGCGGCCAGGGGTCACACCTTCACGACCGAGGGCGATACCGAGGTCATCCTCCATCTCTACGAGGAGGTGGGCCCGGAGTGCGTGCAACAGCTGCGTGGCATGTTCGCGTTCGCCATCTGGGATTCGACCGCGCGGCGGCTGCTGCTGGCGCGGGACCGGTTCGGCATTAAGCCGCTTTACATCGCCACGGGCCACTGGGGCATTGCGTTCGCCTCCGAGCTGAAGTCTCTCTGCGCCGCCGGGCTCACCGGTCGAGCGCTCGACTGGGAGGCCCTGGACATGTACTTCCAGCTCGGCTACATCCCCGCCCCCGCCTCGCCGTTCCGGGATGTTCGCAAGCTCGAGCCGGGGCACACGGCGGTCTGGGACGCCCGAGGCGACCTTGCGGTCCGGCGCTATTGGGACCTCCCGCAGGAGCGCGCCGTCGCGCCGGAGGCAGTGGAGGACGAGGTCGTGGAGTGGCTCGACGAGTCGGTACGGGCCCACCTCGTGAGCGACGTGCCCGTCGCGGCGTTCTTGAGCGGTGGCCTGGATTCCTCGGCGGTTGTCGCGAGTTGGGCGCTCGCCGGCGAGGCCCCCCACGCGTTCACGGCGCGGTATGTCGGTTCAGGCGCCGCTAGTAGGGACGAGACCCCCCTCGCCCGGCTGCTGGCCGGCAAGTACGGCGTCAAGTTGACCGAGGTCGAAATCCGCCCCGACGTGCGTGACCTGCTCGAGCCCATCACGCTCGCTCTCGATGAGCCGCACGCCGACGAGTCCGCGCTGCCGACCTGGTTGTTGTCTCAGGCGGTGAGCCGGTCCTACAAAGTCGCCCTCACCGGCATCGGCGGCGACGAGCTGTTTGCCGGGTACCGACGCCACATCGGGCTGCTCGCGGGCGAACACTACGCTCACCTGCCGGTCTCCCTGCAGCGGGGCCTGAGCGCCCTCGCGAGCCTGCTGCGGGAGCCCCAGGGCGCTTCGCTCACCACCGATCGCCTCAAGCGATTCCTTCGGCCTAACAATGGGACCCCTGACGAACGGTTCCTCGGCTACGTGACCCGGCTCCTCGACGCCGACCGACGCGCGCTGTACGCTCCCGGCTTGCGCGCTGAGCTGAGCGGCACCGGTGCGAGCGCCTGGTTCGGCCGTCTCCATCGGGGCCAGGGTGCTCCCACCGGCCTCAGTGCAGCCCTCTACCTCGATTACAAGACGTTCTTGCCAGACGACGTCCTCGCGCTGAGCGACCGGCTCGCGATGGCGCACTCGCTCGAGATCCGCGTGCCGTTTGTAGATCACGAGCTGGTGGAGCGCGTGTTCCCGCTCCCGGACCGCGTCAAGATCGGCCTGTGGCAGACGAAGCGCCTTCTCAAGCGCGCGCTCAAACGCCGGTTGCCGCGCCCACTGCTGCGGGCGCCGAAGCGCGGGTTCCTTGGCCCTACCGCCACGTGGCTACGTCAGGAGCTGCGCGGCACGATCGAGGACGAGCTGGCACCCGCGCGGCTGCAGCGCTTGGGCTACTTCGATCCGCCCCTGGTCCGCCGGTTGCTCGACGAGCACTTCGCACGCACTCACAACCGTGCAGGCATCCTCTGGGCCCTGCTGTGTTTCTCCACCTGGCACCGCGTGTTCGTGGAGGCCGCGCCAGCGCCCGCCTATGATCCCAAGGGAGGCCAAGGTGTTGCACAGCTTCAACACCCTGGCCCGGATCGCGCGATCCTCAGGTGAACAACGCCCTCGTCCCGCCGGCTGGAGGGGCGTAACACACCTCATGGTAGGCGGTTGTGGCTCCGCCGGCGGGCCGATCTCGACGGCAGGAAGAATGCATTGGCTCGCTCAAGTCCTCTGCGGGAGCTGAACGATCCACGACGTCCATATGCTGAACTCGCTCGACGCCCTGGCTGACGGCTGGGATGTCGTGGCGGGGAGCTCGTCTACTCCGATGCAGCGCTACGCCTGGGTCCGCTCCTGCGCCGAGACGTCGGTGGCTGGGGGAGGGCTGCACATCGTCGCGGTCGGTGACGTGTCCCGGCCCGCGGCGGTGGCCCCGCTCGTCAGGCGACCCGGAGCGTGGCACCGCCTGGAGTTGCTCGGTCTGCGAGTGCTGCAGGAGCCGATGGATTTCGTGGCCGTCGATGCTTCAGCGCTGGCGTGTCTCGCTGATGCGCTGGCTCGACTGGGGGCCCCGCTCGCATTGGAGCGCATCCACGGCGACTCGGCCGCGATCCCGGCGTTGCGGGAAGCGTTTCGGGGGCGCGGCTTCGTGATCACCAGACCGGCGCTGGGCTGGCCGGGAATTGCCCTGGACGAGGGACCGTGCGAACCCGAGGCTCGCCTCAACGCGGGCCGACGCTCGGATCTGCGCCGCGCGCGGCGCATCGCGGAGCGGATGGGGGCCGTCACCTGCACGATCGAGTCGCCTGTCCTGCCGGACCTCGGCCGGTCCCTGGAAGAGGCGTTGCGCGTGGAGGCCGCGGGTTGGAAGGGCGACGAAGGGAGCGCCCTGGTCAGCGACACGACGCGAGCGGCCTTCTACCGGCGTTATGCGGCGGCGGCGTGCGCGGAGGGTACCTTGCGTCTGTGCTTCCTCCGGGTCGGCGAGCGCATCGCTGCAATGCAACTCGCGGTGGAACACGGGAGGCGCTTCTGGCTGCTCAAGATCGGATACGATGAGGCGTTCGCCCGGTGCTCGCCCGGGCTGTTGCTGATCCTGGAGACGCTGCGCGACGCAGCCGCACGGGGCCTGAGGTCGTACGAGTTCCTGGGCGCTCCCGAGCCGTGGATCCGGATGTGGACCAAGGATATCAGACCCTGCGTTTCGCTGCGCATCTACCCGACTCGGACCCGGGGACTCGCCGCGCTGGCGAGCGATGTCGCCCGATCGGGGTGGCGCAGACTGTCGGGCCTGGGATCGCGCGGCAGATGAGCCGCCTGTGGCGCCGGGTGCTTTGGTCGTGGTGGCTGCGCGCGGCCCGGCGCGCGGCTCGCGCGTACGTGGCCGGGTCGGACCTAAGTGACGCACTCCGCGTGTGTCGGACCTTGTCCCCCCGGGGACTCGCCGGGACCATCTGCCCCTGGAACGGTGAGGACGACTCGCCTCGTCAAGTCGCGGACGCCTGCCTCGCTGCGCTGGATGGGCTCGGCCGGGAAGACCTCGACTGCACGCTGTCGATCAAGGCGCCGGCCCTGGGGTTCTCACGGGACTTGCTGGGCGAGCTCCTGGAGGCCGCGCAGCGATCCCGGATCGGAGTCCACTTCGATGCGCTGACCGCGGACGCTGCGGACGAGACGTTCGCCCTGATCGAGACCGGGATCCGGCAGTGGCACGATCTCGGCTGCACGTTGGCCGGTCGCTGGCGGCGGAGCCCGGCCGACGGGGAGCGGGCGATCACCCTGGGCCTGCGCGTCCGGGTGGTGAAAGGGCAGCTGCCCGATCCTGACGCGCCCGACCACGAGGAACGGGTCGGCTTCCTGGCGGTTGTAGACAGGCTCGCCGGGCGGGCGCGCCACGTGGCCGTCGCCACGCACGATGCCTCGCTGGCGCGCGCGGCGCTGGGCATCCTCGTGGCCGCCGGCACGCCCTGCGAGCTGCAACTCCTTTACGGTCTCCCCATGGAGCGCGGGCTCCAGGTGGCACGCGCCTGCGGAGTGCCCGTCCGCATCTACGTGCCCTATGGTCGCGCCTGGGTGCCGTATTGTCTGTCGCAGGCCAGGCGCAACCCGCGCATTCTGTGGTGGACGGTGCGCGACTCCCTTCTGGGGCGCTCGTTCCGGCTGCCGGCGGGCGGGCTCTCCGGGTGAGCCGTAACCGGCGGGCGGCGAAGGAGGCAACGCCCAGGAACGCTGCTCCAGCGCGCAGCATGCCGAGCCCCGGGCCCGAGGCGTCTCGCGCCGCGCCCCAGGTGGGGGGAGGGGATCCGGAGGAAGAGCGCTTCTACGCGGCCTACGAGTGGTGCCTCAACCCGATCCTGCGGTTGAGCGACCAGCTACGGCACTTCGCTGCCGAGCTCGACCGGCGGGCATCATGGCGGGTTGTCTGGCAGCAGCAGGAGAGCACCACCAACCTGTATCTCTTGGCCTGCGGCATCGCGTGCACGATTGACGACTACCTGCGCAGGTACCCGCACGACCTGTCGTTCGTCTCAGAGCGGTTCCCCCGGCTGCGATTGGTTCTGCCGCTCGTGCGTTGGCTCGGGAACTTCCCGCACGCGGCCGCCAAGCTCGTGCGCGACCGCAAGGTGCGCAGCTGGCGCCGGGAGTGGGGAGTCCTCGTTGACCACGTGTGCGCGCTCGTGGTCGGAGGCGAGCCGCAGGCGGGCCCCAGCGACTGGAGTCACGTCCGCAGCTCCTGGAAGCGCCTGCTGGACGGCGCGCCCTTGCCTCCGCGCGTGCTTCGGCGGCGCCTCCGACTCCCGGAGGGATTCCGACGGCAGGACTTGACGCACCACGACGTGCTCGCTCTCGTCCGCCGCTTCGCGGCGGGCTGCCCGGAGTGGGGCCAAGGTCCACTGGTCGTTCTCGGGCCCCGCACCGCAGGCGCGTACTTTGCGCCCCTGGCGGCAGCTCTTCTAGCCACGCTCCCATGGACCGAGGTTTCATGGCTCACGGTGCGACCAAAGGACGACCTCTCGTACGCGGAGCGTCGCCCCCTGCGGCAACTGGTTCGCTGCGGCGGGCGCGTGCTGGTGGTCGATGATCACCCGAATACCGGCCGCACGCTGGAACTGCTCGTCGGCGCGCTGCGTCGTCTGGGCATCCCTGCGCAACACATTGCCGTGCTCGTGCCGGGGCACCCCACGCACGGCCAGTTTCCACTGCCCGGCCGCGACGGTTGGGCCGCGGGGGTGCGGCTGTTCAGGCTGGACCCAATCGACACGTACAAGGCCCACGCGCTGGATGTCCCCGCCATGCAAGCGCTACTCGGGGAGTACTACGGACCGCGTGGATGGCTGGAGGTTGCCGTGGAGACGAGCGCGGAGGTCGACACCCGCAATGCGGAGCTCTGGGACCACTGCCGTGATGGCTTCCAAGTCCGGCTGAAACGCGTATACGAGGTTCGCCTCGCCGCCGCCGGCGGGCGCACCACCGTTACGCGGCTCGTTGCGAAGAGCGTGGGCTGGGGCTGGCTCGGGTATCACGCCTACATCATGGGAGCTCGGCTCGATGGGCTGGTCGCGCCGGTGATCGGGTTGCGCGACGGCATCCTGTTGAGCGAATGGGTGGGACCCTTGACGGGAGATCGCGCGGGAAGCGTCCCACCGTCGGGGGTGCTCGCGAGCTATGTCGCGCTGCGCGCGCAGCGCCTCCGACTGGACGAGGATCCGCGCCTCGAGCCTTCCGACTCCGCCTGGACGGGTTGGAGTCAGCTGCTGCAGCTGCTGCGTCGGCTGTACGGTCCGTATGTCGGGCGCCTCAAGGTGCACGCTCTGCGCACGCGGCTGGACCGGTATGCGTGTCCGCGGCCTACCGCGATCGACGGCCGCATGTGGCGGGAGGACTGGATCTCCACGGCCGGCGCGTACCGCAAGGTCGACTTCGAGCACCACAACTTCGGCACGCCGGAGCTGGACATCATCGATCCCGCCTACGACCTCGCGTCGGCGACGTTCGAGTTCGGGCTCTCCGAGTCGGCCGAGCAGGAGCTGGTCCGGACGTACGTCCGCGAGAGCGGCGACGCGACGGTGTCCGAGCGGCTGATTTGGTACAAGCTGCTATACGGCGCGATGGCGTTGCGTTGGGCGTTGCTCGGCATCCGCGACGCCCGTCGCGAGTCACAACGCGCGGCGTGGAACGCTCGCTTCGTCGCCTCCCGCAGTTTCCTGGCGTTCCAATTGCACCGGGAATGTGCCTCCTTGCTGCCGCTGCGCGGAGCCGTGCGGTGGTCTCGCCGGTTGTTCTTTCTCGACCTCGACGGCGTGTTCGACAGCGAGCTGCTCCCCTTTCCCCACACGACCGGCCACGGGCTGGAGGCGCTCGCGCTCCTGCAATCGGAGGGCTACGCGGTGGTGCTCAACTCCGGTCGGAGCGTCGAGCACATCCGGCAGTATTGCCAGGCGTACGGCCTCCCCGGCGGCCTCGCCGAGCACGGGAGCGTGTTCGTCGATGCCGTTCAGGGGCGCGAGGTTCCGTTCACCGATCCGGAGGGGGCGGCCCAACTTCGCTCCTGCCGGGAGGCGGTCCGTGCGATCCCCGGAATCTCCGTCGACCCGGAGTACGAGCACGCTGTGCGGGCGTATCGCCACACGGGTGACGGCACCGCACCGCTCGAGTCGAGCGAGCTGCGGGTACTGTTCGGCGGCGCACGATTCCATCGCCTAACCGCGATCAGCACGTCAGCCGACACGTACATTGTCCAGCGCGGGACGGACAAAGGGGCCGGGATGTCCGCCGTGCAGAGATACCTCGATTGCCCCGACGCGTCGGTTGTGGCGATGGGGGACTCGGACCCAGACGTCCCCATGCTCGACCGAGCGGACCGCGCCTACGCGCCGTCCAACTGCTGTGCTGCCGTCCGCGCACTCGCCCGCGCGGGTCGCTGCCGCCTGCTGACGGAGCCGGGGCAGCGGGGCTTCTTGGCCGCGGTGCGCGATCTGATAGGCGCGCGCGCGCACACCGGGACAGGGATCGGGCTCACCGGATCCGGATCCTTCCTCGCGGAATTGCTCGCCGTCGCCGATCGATCCCGACTGCGTCAAGTGGTCGCGGCGCTCACCTGGCACTCGCTGTAAGGGACGCAGACTCGGCCCGTGCTCGCCACCCCGAACCGCACCCTCCGCAACGTCCTCTGGAACTGGGGCACCCTCGCGTGCACGATCGCGGTGACCTTCCTGCTATCGCCGTACGTGGTCCGCAGCCTCGGCAATGCCAGCTACGGCCTTTGGGTGCTGCTCGGTTCGCTGGTCGGCTACTTGGGATTGCTCGACTTCGGCGTCCGCTCCGCGGTCACGCGTTACGTGGCCAAACTGCACGCCGAAGCCGCGGACGCGGATGCCTCCCGCATCGCCTCTACGGCAGTGGCGATCTTCTCGATCATGGGAGCCGCGGCCGTCGTCGGCGCCGCAGTGCTCGCTGCCGGCGTCGGCCATTGGTTCGAAATCCCGTCCGCCCACTGGACGACTGCACGGATCGTATTGATCCTCAGCGCTCTGAGTGTCGCGGTTTCGCTTCTGGGAGGAGTGTTCGGAGGGATCATCGTCGGGCTGCAGCGGTTCGATGTGAATGGCCAGATCGAGATCAGCGTAGTGATCCTCCGCGCCGCGGCTACGTACTTCGCCCTCCGGGCCGGCTTCGGGCTGGTTGCGCTAGCCGTCCTCCAGCTCGCATCATCGCTCGCCCGCACCGGAGTGAGCGGCTGGTTCGCCCGCCGACTCTACCCGGGGTTGCGCCTGCGCTTGGGCGTCTGGGACCCGGTTGCGTTCCGACAGATCTTCTCGTTCAGCTTCTATACCAGTCTCCTTGTGCTCTCAAGCTCACTCATCTTGTACAGCGACTCCGTCGTGATCGGCGCCTTCCTGCCGGTTGCGGCCGTTACCTTCTTTGCGATCGCGGCAAACTTGACCAACCATGCGCGTGCGCCCATCAGCGGGATCGTCTATCCGCTAACACCGCGCACCAGCGCGTTGCAGGGCCGGGATCTCGACCAGGTTCGGGACCTCATGGTTGGCAGCAGCCGGATGTCGACCCTCCTGATCCTCCCGATCGCGGTGACGTTCTTCCTGCGCGGCGAGGCTTTCATCGGCCTCTGGATGGGCAGGCAGTATGCGGAGACCTCCGGTCAAATCCTCCGCATCCTCAGTTTCGCCCTCGTATCCTGGACGACGATGCAGGCAACGCTCCACACAGCCATGGGACTGAGCCGCCACAAGGGATTGGTCCCCTTCAGCCTCGCCGAGTCCCTGCTCAACCTGGGGCTGAGCGTCCTGTGGGTGCGGCAGATCGGACTGACCGGCGTCGCCTGGGGAACGACGCTACCCAGTCTGGTGTCGGCACTGCTCGTCATGCCGTGGTACGCGCGCCGGCTCGTGGGCGTCCCGTTACTGGAGTACTGGTTCCAGGTCTGGCTGCGACCAGCCCTGGCTGTAATCCCGTTCGCTGTCGGGACGATCCTGGTCGAAGCCTATTGGCCAGCCCGGGGCCTCGTGAGCTACTTCGCCGGTGTGGTCGCGGTGCTGCCGTTGGCCGCAGTGGGAGCCTGGGTGCTCGCGCTGAACACCAACGAGAGAAAGCAGTTGCGAGTCGCCATCAAGAATCGTCTTGGGATGGCACCCCGGGGAGTAGGTGTCAGCGTAGCCGGATAACGTGTCCGACCGGAGATCGTCCGTTATCGCGTAATGCAAGTAACATTGCATTCCGCGATACTTGCTGACCATCCTGCGTAGTGTCACCAGCGAAACGCTAACCCCTGACGTAGGTGCACAGTAGGGTGTGCGCCCTTGCTGTTGGCGCGCCCTTTGCTCGCCGTCCCGCTAGAGCCCTGACCATCCGGGCCCTAAAGTATTCGCGCTGCTCAGAGCAAAGCCGCTGAAAAGCGGCGACGCAGAGCTACGGGGCTACGTCGACGCAAGTCGTCAAGCCAGCCGGGCCGCCAGCGAAGCGACCGAATCGGTCGCACGTTGGCGGCCTTTTCGTTTTCACGTGGTCACCCGGGAGCCGATGCGATGCCCTACATGCACAAGCTGTCGCGACGCCTGGCCCTGCTGAAGGACATTGCTTTGGCGTTCCCTGTCCTTACGCTGCTCGCGTGCGAGATACCCCAGCGCACCGGTCCGGCGACCCAAGGGCGACTCGCTCGACTCGCCATCTCTCCCAAGGCTTTTCTCCTCCGCGTCAACCAGACCACTGACCTCACCGCTCAGGGGCTCACCGCGACCGGGCAAAGCGCGCCGATCGCCGTCCGATTCTACGTGCGCGGCGTCAGCGGCGTCATCATCAGCACCAATGCTCCGAGTCCTGATAAGATGGTCGGGCGCTACCAAGCGGGCGCGGCGCCGGGCCAGGACAGCGTGCTCGCGCTGGACACTTCCGGCGTCGCCGACACCTCCGTGATCGTCGTGACGCCGATGCCGGTGACGTCAGTGACGGTGACGCCGGCCCCCGCCACAGTGCTGGTGGGACAGACGGCGGCGTTGGCAGCAACGCTGCGGGACTCTGCCAGCAACATCCTGACCGGGCGGGTGATCGCCTGGACGTCCGGCAACCCGACGGTCGCGACCGTGAGTGCCACCGGCGTGGTCACGGGTGTGGCGACCGGGTCGACGGCCATTACCGCTACGAGCGAGGGCAAGAGCGGTACGAGCACCCTCACCGTGAGCAACGTGCCGGTGGCTTCGGTGACCGTGTCGCCTGCAACGGCGGCCGCCGCGGTGGGAGGAGCCGCAACGTTCGCGGCGACGCTGCGGGACTCCGCCAACAACATCTTGACCGGGCGCGTGATCACCTGGACGTCCGGCACCCCGACGGTCGCGACAGTGAGTGCCACCGGCGTGGCCACCGGTGTGGCGGCCGGGTCGACCGCCATCACGGCGTCGAGCGAGGGCAAGAGTGGTTCGGCCACGCTCACGGTGACCAACGTACCGGTGGCCTCGGTGAGCGTCAGTCCACCCTCCGCTACAATCGCAGTCGGCGGCACACAGCAGCTCACGGCGACCACAAAGGACTCGGCCGGCGGCAACCTCAGCGGCCGCGTCGTAACCTGGGCGAGCAGCAACACTGCGGTTGCGACGGTGAGCAGCAGCGGTCTCACGACGGGCGTCGCTGCTGGGTCGGCGACGATCACTGCGACGAGTGAGGGCAAGAGCGGCTCCGCGGCCATCACGGTACTGGCGGCCCCACCCCCGCCC
Source organism: Gemmatimonadales bacterium (assembly GCA_035635835.1). GTDB lineage: Bacteria > Gemmatimonadota > Gemmatimonadetes > Gemmatimonadales > GWC2-71-9 > 13-1-40CM-70-15. Next base: position 147 of record DASQAH010000305.1, on the reverse strand, counting down.
CCGGCAGGCGTGGCCGATCCGACGTTATTGCCGGTGGCGAGTGGGCAGGCGCCGAATTTCGCGGCCTATAGCGCGCTCAACGTCGCCAGCCAGCCGGCCGGCTTCTCCTACAACGATCCGGTGACGGGAGTTCGGATCTGGAAGGTC
>DASQAH010000304.1:0-6450 GCA_035635835.1 Gemmatimonadales bacterium | reverse complement strand
GCTTGACATTGTCTGTGTCAAGCCTTTATGCTTGACAGTCATGATTGGAGCAGATTTCTCCCGGTCCGGAGTCGCGACCACGAGCGCACCGGGCGCACGCCGCGCACCCGCGCGCCCCGCGCGGGCGGCGTCGCCGCACTCCGCTGCGCCGCGCCGTGCGATCGCCGTGATCGGTGACATCGTCGCCTCCAGGCGCGTGCCCCCGGTTGAGCGCAGCCACCTCCAGCGGGCACTCGAACAGCTCGCCGACGTCGTCAACAAACGGTATCGCCGGGCCATTGCCGCGCGTTTCCTGGTGACGCTCGGGGACGAGTTCCAAGGCGTCCTGACGCAAGGGGAGATCCTCCCCGACCTGATCTGGGACATCGAGACCGGTCTCCCCGAAGTCGGCGTCCGGTTCGGCATCGGACTCGGCACCCTACATCCTCCCTTCAAGCCCTTGGCGCTCGGCATGGACGGCCCGGCTTTTCACGCGGCCAGGGAAGCCGTCCAACTCGCGAGAAAACGGCGGGTACGGGGTGGCCTCTTCCTCGGGTTCGGCGACGTGGACGACGTCGTTCTGAATGGCCTCGCGCAGCTCCTTCAGCATGAACGTCAGCACCTGAGCAAGGCTCAGCGGATGACGCTTGAGCTGCTGCGCCAGGGCTACTCTCAGGCGGAGATCGCGAAGCAGCTTCGCATCACGAAACAGGCGGTCAGCCTGCGTGCGCAGGGAGCTGGCTGGGAGGCCTTCGCGGAAGGCGAGCGTGCCTGGCGCGCCGCGCTCGAGCGGTTCGACTTTTCCGCCGAATGGGAGCGGTGATCGCAGTGAGGCTCGTGTGGCCAAGCGGCCCTGAGGGACTCAGCCAGTGGGGCGAGGTCCTCCTGGCCTGGGTGCTCGCGACCTACTTCGTCGTGGGCAACAGTCCCATTATCGAGAAAGTGGGCACACACCCGGCACGCGGGCCGAAGCGAGCCTGGAAGCGTCTCGCCTGGGTCAGGTTCGCCGTGCTCCTTACCGTTTTGTTGCTCTCGCTCAGGCCGGGCACCCTCGCGACGTGGATGTTGATCCTTGCGTTGCCAATCTTGTCCACCCTGCTGCCCTTCGCTCGCGACTACCTCGCCGAGCGCGACCTGCCCTGGGGGGCAGAGCTCGAGATCGGCACCAACGCGCTCGTGGTGTTCCTGAGCGCAAGCCTCCTGGGAAGCGCACCCGGGAGCGCAACAGGGCTCGCTACCCTCCCTGTCTCCTCCGCGCATCTCGCCGCCATTTTCTTGGCGGCCGCCTGCCTAGGCTTTTTGACGCGTGGCGGCACTCACGTGGTGCGCGGCATCCTGGCCAGAACAGACGCCGGTCCTCTGGAAACGGGCACCGCGAGCCCCATCACCCCGGTCGATGTGGTCGAGTACAACCGGGGCCGCGTCATTGGAGCGATCGAGCGGCTGATCATGGCGGTGATGGTCGCCACGGGCGCGTTCGGTGCGCTTACGTTCCTGATCGGTGCCAAGGGCCTGATCCGCTCGAAACGGCTCGAGGACCATGCGTTCGGGGAGTACTTCCTGATCGGTACTCTGTCGAGCACCGCGCTCGCCATCGCCTGTGGGTTCCTCCTGCGTGCGGTCTTTGGGGCGCTCTGGTGAGCTCGGCACGCTGGTCGTGAACTCCCCGGTTGTGCGCTGGCGAAGGATCGCCCTCCTAAGGAGAATGGGGTTCCTGGCCCCTCTTCCCCACCTACTGCCAGCCTTCACTCGTGGGGGTGTCTGCCTATCCGTCTGGCCGGCTGGCCGCCTAGATTTTGCACCATGACCATGCGCGAAAAGCTCGAGCAGCTCCAGCAGAAGCGTGCCGCCTCGGAGCAGGGTGGTGGGGCGGAGCGCGTCGCGACGCAGCACCAGAAGGGGAAGATGACCGCCCGGGAGCGGCTCGACGTGCTGCTCGACCCCGGCTCGTTTGTGGAGCTGGACCGGTTCGTCACGCATCGCGCGACCGATTTCGGGCTCGCCGAGGAGAAGTACCTGGGCGACGGGGTGGTGACGGGGTGGGGCCGCATCGACGGCCGCCTGGTCTACGTCTTCTCCCAGGATTTCACGGTGTTCGGTGGGTCGTTGTCCGAAACCCACGCGGAAAAGATCTGCAAGGTGATGGACCTGGCCGTGCGCAACGGCGCGCCCTTCATCGGCCTCAACGATTCCGGCGGGGCGCGCATTCAGGAGGGCGTCGCCTCGCTCGGCGGCTACGCCGACATCTTTCTCCGCAACACTCTCGCGTCCGGGGTCATCCCCCAGATCAGCGCGATCCTCGGCCCGTGCGCCGGTGGCGCCGTGTACAGCCCTGCGATAACCGATTTCGTGTTCATGGTGCGGGGACTCTCGTACATGTTCGTCACGGGTCCCAACGTCGTGAAAACGGTCACGCACGAGGAAGTGGACTTTGAGCACCTAGGCGGCGCCGACGTGCACGGCGCCACCTCGGGGGTGGCGCACTTCGTCCACGACTCGGAGCTAGAGTGCCTGCACGCGATCCGCACGCTGCTCGGTTTCCTTCCAAGCAACAACGTGGACCCCGCGCCGAGCGTGACGGCCACCGACCCGGCGGACCGCCGCGACGAGGCCCTACTCGACATCGTCCCGGATAGTCCCACCAAGCCCTACGACATGCACGACGTGATCCGCCGCATCGTGGACCAGGGTGACTTCTTCGAAGTGCATCGGGACTACGCCGCGAACCTGCTGGTGGGCTTCGCCCGGCTCGGCGGGCGGCCGATCGGTGTGGTGGCTAACCAGCCGGCCATGCTGGCGGGGGTGCTGGACATCAGTGCCTCGCTCAAAGGGGCCCGCTTCATCCGGTTCTGCGACGCGTTCCACATCCCGCTCGTCACCTTCGAGGATGTCCCCGGCTTCCTACCGGGCGTGGCCCAGGAGCACGGCGGCATCATCAAGCATGGTGCCAAACTGCTCTACGCCTACTGCGAGGCCACCGTCCCGAAGCTGACGGTGATCACTCGCAAGGCCTATGGCGGCGCCTACGACGTGATGAATTCCAAGCACATCCGTGGGGATTACAACGTGGCTTGGCCCACCGCGGAGATTGCTGTGATGGGTCCCAAAGGAGCGGTGGAGATCCTCTATAAGAGCGAGGCGACCGAGGAGCGCGAGGCCGAGTACCGGGAGAAGTTTGCTCACCCCTACGAAGCGGCGGCGCGCGGTTTTCTCGACGACATCATCGATCCCCGCGACACGCGTCCCCGCTTGATCGACGCGCTGCGGACGCTGGAGACCAAGCGCGACCGGAATCCGTCTCGCAAGCATGGGAACATTCCTCTGTAGCGTCGCCCTAGCGGCGACGTTGTTGCAGGGGGGAGGAGGTCTGGGGGGTCCGGCGACGGACGCCATGACGCCGTTGCGCTCGCGTGTGGCCCAGGACTCCGGAGACGCGGAGGCTTGGTTCGGGTTGGGCCAGGGTTACCTGCGCTGGTCGGTCATGTATCACCTACATCGCCCTACGGCTTCAGGTGGGATTGTAGGGGACACCGCCTGGGCGCGCGCGATCCTCGACACCGCGGACGAGGCGTTCGACCGGGTGGCGACGCTGCGGGCCGGCACCGCGGCGGGGGACTCGGCCCGCGTGCTACGCGTGTTCGCCTGGGGCGAGCGGGCCTTCCTTGCCTGGGAGTTGGAGGGCAGCGCCGCGGCCGCGCGGACCTGGGGGCTGCTGCCCGGCGACGCCAAGCTGCCGCCGGTGCTCCAGGAGCTGGGTGAGAACCTGCTCCGCGCCTGCCCCCGCCAGGGCGTCCTACTCACGGCAGATCCCGTCAACACGCACGCCGCCTGGTTCATGCGGTTCGGGCGCATGTTGCGACCCGATGTTGTCGTGCTGCCGTTCGCTGTGTGGGCGACCGACAGCGCATTCCGGCGCGCCGTGCTCCGGGAGATGAAGCTGTTGCGGGGAGGCGGAGGGGGAGGGGGAGGTGGGGGGAGGGTGCGGGGCCGGGCGCCCGATGCGTCCCTCGCGCCCGTGATCGCGCGGCGCCCGCTGTGCGCCAGTATGGGGTTCGAGCGGCCGCCGGAGCTCCGGCCGCGCGTCGCGTGGAGAACGCGGCCGCTCGTATGGGCGGCCGGTCGCGGCGCCCGCGACAACCCGGTCCCGCCACAAGACTTCGTGTTTGCCGCGCTGAAGCTCGCGCTCGACGCGAACGATGCCTGGGCGCGCCCGGCGATCGCCGTCTACCGGCGCGCGGCTGCCCTCACTCCGGCGCTGTGCCGCACGATCACGGGGTACCAGGTGCCCAAAGACAAAGTGCGGTGCCGGTAGTGAGAAGGGAGGAGGGGGGCGGACGATGATCCGGCGCGTGCTGGTCGCGAATCGTGGAGAGATCGCCCTGCGAATCATCCGCGCCTGCCACGAGGAAGGCCTTGAGGCCGTCGCCGTGTACTCCGAGGCCGACCGTCTCGCTCCGCATGTCCGCGCCGCCGAGACCGCGGTGCTGTTAGGGCCCCCGCCGGCCGCCGAATCCTATCTCGACATCGCCAAACTGATCGCCGCGGCCAAGGCGACCACCTGTCAGGCGATCCATCCCGGCTACGGCTTCCTCTCCGAGCGCGCGATGTTCGCCGAGGCGGTCGTGAACGCCGGGCTCGTGTTCGTGGGACCGCCCCCCTCGGCCATCAGTGCGATGGGGGACAAGACCGAGGCCCGCCGCCGCATGAAGGCGGCCGGGGTGCCGATCGTCCCGGGGATCACGACGCCGTTGCGCGACGTCGCCGAGGCGCGGCGGGAGGCGGCACGCCTCGGGTACCCGGTCTTGCTCAAAGCAATTGCGGGCGGTGGCGGCAAGGGGATGCGTTTGGTCGAGAAGGATGCGGAGCTCGAAACGGGGTTTCGCATCGCGCAGAGTGAGGCGGAGAAGGCGGTCGGTGATGGCCGCTTGTACTTGGAGAAGTACGTCGTGCGGCCACGGCACATCGAGATCCAGGTGCTCGCCGACACGCACGGCCGGGTGGTCGCCCTGGGGGAGCGGGAGTGCAGCATCCAGCGTCGCCACCAGAAGTTGATCGAAGAAGCCCCCTCGCCCGCCGTCACGCCGGCGCTGCGGCGCCGCATGGGGGAAGCGGCCACCGCCGCCGCGGGCGCCGTCGGGTACGTCGGGGCCGGCACCATCGAGTTTCTGCTCGCGACCACCGGAGAGTTCTACTTTCTCGAGATGAACACGCGCATCCAGGTCGAGCACCCCGTAACGGAACTGGTTTACGGCGTCGACCTGGTGCGGGAGCAGCTGCGCATCGCAGCGGGGGAGCCGATGCGTGTCCGCGGTGGAGGGGGGACTCTGGAGCCCAGGGGCCACGCCATTGAATGCCGCATTACGGCGGAGGATCCCTGGAATGATTTTCTGCCGGCCGCCGGCGTGGTGCAGTACCTGCGCGTGCCGGGCGGCCCGGGGGTGCGGTGGGACGGCGGTGTGGAAGCCGGCAACGAAGTCACGCTCTTCTACGACCCGCTGCTTGCCAAGCTCATCGTGTGGGGCGAGACGCGCGAGGCGGCCATCCGCCGCATGCGTCAAGCGCTGCGCGAGCTCGTCATCGTCGGGCTGCCGACGTCGCAGGCGTTTCACTTGCGGGTGATGGACGAGGCCGATTTCCGACGTGGCGCACTCGACATCACCTACCTCGAGCGTGTTGGCCCACGCCTGCTCGGTGCCGAAGCGGGTCCTCCCCCGGCGGTGATCCGCGCGGTTGCGGTGACAGCTGCGCTGCTCGCGGACGAGCGGCGCTCGGCGGGACGCGTGCGCCCCGTGGAGAACGGCCGCTCGGGGGGGGGGGCGCTGTCGCCCTGGGAGCAGGTGGCGCGGCGCGAGGGGCTGCGCGAATGAGTGACACGGTCACCATCACCGGGATCGCAGCCGGTGGCGACGGCGTGGGGCGGCTCGCCGACGGACGCGCCGTGTTCGTGCCGCGCACCGTGCCGGGGGAACGCGTCCGCCTGCGCACCGGCGATGAGGAACGGCGGGGGCGCGGCACGAGCGCGCTCCAAATCCATAAGCACTTCGCGCGTGGTGAGATCGGTGAGATCGTCGAGGCTGGCATGGCGCGCGTCACGCCGCCATGCCCGCACTATGGCCAGGACCGGTGCGGCGGCTGCCAACTGCAGCACGTGGGCTACGACGCGCAGCTTGCGGCTAAGCGATCCATCGTGGGCGACGCGCTCCGGCGGATCGGCAAGCTCGACGTGCCCGACCCTGAGATCGTGGAGGCGGTGGAGGAATGGCGCTATGGGACGCAGCTGAGGCTGGCGGCGCGGGCGCTCGGACGACCGAACGGTCGGATCGTCGGCCTGCACCCCTACGACCGACCCGGCCACACCTTTTCCCTCGTTGATTGCCACATCACCGACTTCCGGCTCATGACGCTGTGGCGCGAGCTGCGCGCGCACCTGGAGCTGCTGCCGCCCCGACTGACGAGTCTGACGCTGCGGCT
>DASQAH010000303.1:0-20891 GCA_035635835.1 Gemmatimonadales bacterium | reverse complement strand
ACGTCACGAAGTAGAGTGTGTTGTTGTCCGTTGCCCGGCGCCCGAACCCGTCGTAGTTGCTCGTGCCCCCGTTGAACTTGTTGTAGGCGATGTATTGGAACTGCAGCCGCAGATTTTGCCACGGCATGAAGTCCACCTCGGTAATCAAACCGCCATTATTAGGACTGCCGGTGCGACTCCCGACCACCGGCGCGGGAGCGTAGAGCACGCTGTCGCGCGACCCAGTCGTAGCAAACGGGGCGAGGGTGAAGGCGTACCGCGTACCGATGTGGTACATCGCATCCACCCGGAACGTGCGAAGCGTATTCGTCGGGTTGGCTGCGCCCCCGGCCCTCCAGGTCTGTTTCTCGTGAATCCACGTCCCGTCGATCGTGAAGCTGTTCGCGCCGAACGTGTACATATAGGCGAGGTCCACGGCGATGTCGCTGAACCGATTGGACGGGCCCGCAATACCGGCGGGGTAGATATTAGCGGTCATGCCATAGGTCCCGACCGAGAGATAGTGCTCGCCCCACGCGTTCGGCAACGCGATCCGCCAGTACGGGGCGGCCCCTTTGATGACATTCGTCGCTGTCGAATCCAGGGGACGGGGCACGCCCAGCGGCGCCGAGCGGTACAGCCCCACCTCCCCGTAGACGCGATCATTCCACATCGTGTAGCCCGTCAACCCGGCCACCTGTTGCGCGAGCGTGCCATCCAGCAGCGTGAGGGCCCGCGGTGTCGGCGCGACTGAGGAGCTGGCGTAGGGGAAGCGCCAGGCCGGCGTGCTGTTCCAGATGTCCTGCACCGTCGGGTTGTTGTTGAGACTCACGCCCAGGGTCGCGCGCTTGGAGAGGAGACTCGTGTGGGTGGCGAAGCGAAAGTCCGCGTTGTCCACGCCCAGCTGGCCCGTCTGCGGGTGAATGGTGACTTGGAGGAAGCCACCCACGTGCGGGGTGATTTCACCACCGGTGAAGAGGCTCAATTGATCGGGGAACACGACCGTGCCGTTCTGCGTGGCGGGCTGCGCCTTCTTCGTGCTCGTATACGATGTCTGAACCATCAGGGAGACCGGTGCCACCAGGTTCAAGAGCAGACTCTGCTGGCCCTCCGGGCTCTTCCCCTCAAGGGACTCGCTTCTGCGGAAGACGTAGCCATTGAGTTTGAACGCCCGTCCCGTTGCCGTGAGCTCGGGGAAGTGGGTATGGCAAGCGGAGCATGCCAGCCCCGTCTGACGCGCATAGGTCGGCGTCCGTCGAGTCGCAGCGTGTACGTAGGAGCGTTCGTACGCGCGGAGCGCGTCGGCCTCACCCGCAGCACGGCCTCCCTTCCCCCCGCCCTCGCGGGCGGAGGCCGAAGGCACCACCCCTGTGATCAGGATGAAGACCAGGATCGCAACTCGACGCCGCATAGCCGCTCCCAGTGCAAGGATCGGAGTTCGGTCCGCAAAGGGAACAGTTGCATGGCGCTGCGATAGCGGACGTGAAGACCGCGTGAAGAGTTCTTCAGGTTCCTAGGACGCCGTCACGGCGCCTTGGGGCGCTCCGGGAGTTGCAGGCGGAACCCGACGCCGCGCACGGTGTGGATTAGCTCGATCCCCGCAGCCTCACGCAGCTTACGGCGGAGGTTGCCCACGTGCACGTCGACCACGTTGCTTTCAGGGTCGAAGTGCAGATCCCACACCTTTTCCAGCAGGTCGGTGCGGCGGATGACCTCTTCCGGCCGCATCAGGAAGTGCTCGAGTAGGTGGAACTCTTTGGCCGTGAGATCGAGGCGTTTGCCACTCACGCGCACCTTGTGTTTCAGGCGGTCGAGCTCCACCGGTCCGTAGTTCAACAACTCCGTTCGACTCGCCCCGCCGCGGCGCACCAGAGCCCGGATGCGCGCCAGCAGCTCGTCGAACTTGAACGGCTTGGCGAGGTAATCGTCCGCGCCGGCGTCGAGCCCCCGCACGAGGTCCTCGGTGGCGTCACGGGCCGTCAACATGAGAATGGGGGTCGATCGCCCTTCCCGTCGCAGCTCGGCTGCCACCTGGAGCCCGGTCTTCTTGGGGAGCATGACATCGAGCACGATCATGTCGTACTCGTAAACGTGGGCGAGCATCGTGGCCTCGTCGCCGTCCGGGGCGACATCCACCGCGTAGCCTTCCTCGCGTAACCCCTGCTCAATGAAGCCAGCGACTTTGCGATCGTCTTCGACGACCAGGATTCTCATTAGAAGGAGACTAGCCTCTGGGCGCTGAACCAATTATCAAAACCGCCTGAAGAGACCTTCATGTTCGGGGCGGGGCAACCGGCAGACTCAGCGTGAACGTGGCGCCGCCGCCGGGTGTGTCCGCCACGTGCAGCGTGCCACCAAGAACTTCCGCCAGGCGCCTGGACACCGGCAAGCCAAGCCCGGTGCCGATTCCGGAGTGCGGGTCGAAGCGTTCGAAGGGCTCGAAGATCCGGGCCCGCAGCTCCTCCGGGACCCCGGGGCCCCGGTCGCTGACGTGCACCAGCACTGCAGCGGCGTCTCGTTCCACACGCACCGTGATCGTGGCGCCGGCAGGACTGTGCCGGATGGCATTGGAGAGCAGGTTGACCAGAATCTGATCGAAGCGAACCGGATCGGTGCGAAGCGGCCGGACGGCGTCCCCAAACCGGGAATCAAAACGCAGCCCTTTCTCCGCTGCACTGGGCTCGACCCCCGTCAGTACCCGCTCCAGCGCTATGTTGAGATCCACATCGCGCCAGACTGGCCGCACCTTACCCGCGTCGAGCCGGACGAGGTCCAGGAAGTTGTTCAACAGAATGATCGTCCGGTCGGCGGCCTCATATACCTCACGCGCGGCCGTCGGCACGGGGCCGCCGTCCTTCCCTCGTACCAGCCGCTCCGCCCACCCGTAGACGCCTGTGAGCGCGTTCCGCAGCTCGTGGTTCATCATGGCGAAGAACAGATCGCGCTGCCGCTGCATCCCCTGGACCTGGCCGAGGAGGGTCTTCGTATCTTCGTAGAGCCGCGCATTCTCCACCGCCACCGCTGCCTGTGCGGCGAGCGACACGGCGATTGCCTCGTCCTCAGCGCTGAACTCTTTGGCCCCGATCTTCTCGGTGAGGTAGAGGTTCCCGAACACCTGCCCACGAGCGATGACCGGCACGCCAAGGAAGGACTTCATGGGAGGATGATGGGGGGGGAAACCGGAGCGCTGGGCGTGGCGTCCAATGTCGGCGCACCGGACCGGCCGTTGGTTCCCGGATCAGCAGCCCGAGCAGTCCGTGACCGCGCGGCAAATCGCCAATTATCTCCCGCTCGCCCTCGGTGAGCCCGGACGTCACGAACTCCGCGAGCTCATCGCCGGTCGTATCCAGTACTCCGAGGGCGGCGAAACGGGCGCCCACCACCTCGCGTGCGGAATTCACGACCTGTTGCAGAACGGCGTCGAGCGCGTGCTGCGAAGAGATCGCCAGGGCCGCGTCCAGGAGCCGCTCGAAGCGGCTGCGAACGCGAGCACCTTCGCGAGTCGTCGGCGTCGAGCGACGGCGGGGGTGCTTGGCCATTGAAGGAGGAAGCTACGAACGACGCGTGCGCCGGGCCAGCGCAGCGGCGCCTTCATTCGGGAATGGCCTGCACGCCGCCCGCCGGCGTCTCGCGAGAGACGGTCGGCGTGGCGAACACTGGGCGCGGCACGGCCGGCAGTCCTAGGTGCTCACGCGCCCGATTCAAGGCGTCATCGATGTTGCCGGTGACGTTGTCTTCCCCGATCTCGTACAGGAAGCCCGAGCGCTCGAGCGCGACGACCGGCTGCGCGTGCACGTCCGCGAGCAGGACGAGCGTCCCCTCCTTGCGGCTGCGGCGCACCAGCTCTCGCAGGGCGTGGAGCCCGGTCGAGTCGATGGCGGGAACGTGGCGCATGCGCAGGATCAACACCTTGGGCTTGCCCGCGATCCGCGTCACGCGGTCTTTGAACATCTCCGCGGCGCCGAAGAAGAACGGGCCGCTGATCTCGTACACCTCTACCCCCTCGGGCACCGTCCGCCGCCGCACCGCGTTCGGATCGGACTCGAAGTCCTCGGCCGGATCGCGGAACTCGTGCGTCAGCACGCTGATGTTCGTCACCTCGGCCATGCGTCGCATGAACAGGAACGCCGCCAGCACCATCCCGACTTCGATCGCCAGCGTCAGGTCCACGAGCACCGTCAACAGAAACGTGGCCAGCAGTACCGCGACATCGCTCTTGGGGGCGCGCAGCTCCGCCACGAAGGTGCGCCACTCGCTCATGTGGAAGGCGACGACTACGAGAATCGCGGCCAGCGTGGCGAGCGGCACCAGCCCCGCCCAGCGGCCGAAGAACAGAGTAATGAGCAGCAGCGTCGCTGCATGCGTGATGCCGGCGACTGGCGTCTGGCCACCGTTCTTCACATTCGTCGCGGTGCGCGCGATCGCGCCCGTGGCCGGAATGCCCCCGAACAACGGCGCGGCGATGTTGGCCACGCCCTGCGCTACTAGCTCCATGTTCGAGCGGTGCCGGCCACCGATCATACCGTCGGCAACGACGGCCGAGAGCAGCGACTCGATCCCGCCGAGCATGGCGATCGTGAACGCGGGGCCGATAAGGCCTTTCAGCATCGGCAGGGTGACGTGCGGCAAGGCTGGCCGCGGCAGCCCCGCGCTAATGGCCCCGAAGCGGCTCCCGATGGTCTCCACCGGGATGTGCAGCAGCTGCACTAGCACGGTCGTGACGATCAGCGCGATGAACGAGCCGGGGATGCGGCGCTCGAGCTTGGGCCAGACGAGAATGATGACGAAGGTGAGCGTCGCCAGGCCAAGCGCACCGGGGTTGAGCGAGTCGAAGTGTCGGGCGAACGCCTCCCACTTGGCCGGGAACTCGGCCGGCACCGCTCCCATGTCGAGCCCGAGCAGATCCTTCACCTGACTCGAAAAAATGATCAGCGCGATGCCGCTCGTGAAGCCGATCGTGACTGGATGGGGGATAAACTTGATCGCGGCCCCCAGCCGGGCGAGGCCGAGGACGATGAGGATCACCCCCGCCATCATAGTGGCGGCAAGCAGTCCATCGAGGCCGTGCTGTTGCAGGATGGCGGAGACGATCACGACGAACGCGCCGGTGGGGCCGCCGATCTGCACGCGCGAGCCGCCCAGCGCGGAGATCAGGAAACCGGCGATGATGGCTGTGTAGAGCCCGCGCTCGGGGCTGACGCCGCTCGCGATGGCGAAGGCGATTGCGAGCGGCAGCGCCACGATCCCGACGATCACGCCGGCCGTCAGGTCGGCGGCGAGCTGAGCGCGGGTGTACGTCTTGAGAGTGGTGACGAGCTTGGGAAGGAGCACGGGCTACAACATACGTGAAACGGCCCGGCGTGGACCGGGCCGTCGCGATCGACCAGCCTGCGGACTGATTAGTGGAACGTGGCGCCGAGACCGAAGCTCACGATGGCCTGCTTCCAGCCAGTCGCCGTTACCGACCCCGCGCTCTTCAGATCTCCCACGCTGCCGTACCACAAGTCGCCGGTAGGAGTGATGGAGAACATGCGACCGACGCGGATGTCGTACCCCAACCCAGCGACAAGACCCCCGCCCACGCCGCTCACCGTGCCTTGGTAGCTGAATCGATAGTCCGAGAATCCCAACCCGCCCTTGACGAAGAAGCCGCTCGCCGGCTTCGGATAGTAATACAGCGCTGCCGTCACGCTTCCGAGCGTCTCCGTGCCGGGACTGTAATCGTGAGTCCAGCCGTCGATCTCGCCGCCCAGCAGCAGGTGGCGGTTCAACGTGCCACCCAGGCGGACGAAGCCCGTGACACCGCCGACAGTCGTGTCGGCGCAGCGGTCACACTTCAAGCTCGCCGACCCGTAGCCGAAGCCGAAGCTGATCCAGAAGCCTTCGCGAGTTTGTGGATGTTGGGCGCTGGCCAAAGATCCGCCGCACCCCAGAAGCAGGCCGGCGAGGGTAAGGGTGCGCAATGCCGTGCGCATGGGATGCCTCCGTGTGAGTAAACGAAGTAACGGCCGTAATACCCGTTTGCGCCTCGTTCGTTGCTTCCGCGCCACATGGCGTCGCGGGCATTCCCCAATCCGTCGCCCGTTGTGCCCCGTGGCTCCTCGCCCTCCCGGTCGGAACAGAACTTGCGAGCCTCGGCGATTGGTTAGAGGGATCGGCTCACGCGTCTCTGGAGGCTGTCCGATGAGATTGTCCCCACGTATCGCCCTCGCGGCCGCCCTGGTTGTCCTTGCCGCGTGCGGTGACGCCACGCGCCCAGTGCAGCCCGCGCCACGGCCGTCGCAGGATCTCATCCTGCAGTCGAGCAACCCGAACATCGTTCCCGGCCAGTACATCGTCGTCTTCAAAGACGGGGTGACCGACCCCGACGGCCTGGCACAGACCCTCGTCAGCTTGTATAGCGGCACGCTGAAACACACCTACAAGAGCGCGATCAAGGGCTTCGCGGCGGTCCTGTCGGACGCGGCAGTGGCGGCGCTCAATGCGCAGAGCACACTCGTCGACTACATCGAGCCCGATCAGAAAGGCGGCCCGGACGGGGAGACCCAGCAGACCCCGCAGTCGGCCGGCCCGACCCAACCCTCAGGGAGCACGACCGAGCAGATGGACGCGAACGGCGACCCCTGGGGGCTCGACCGGATCGATCAGCGCTTGCTGCCGCTCTCCGGCACGTACACCTACAAGTCAACAGGCGCCGGCGTGCACGTGTACATGATCGACACGGGGATCTGGACGCAACACACCGAGTTCGGGGGCCGGGCGGACAACGTGTATGACGTCGCCGGTCTGGACGGCGAGGACTGTTGGGGCCACGGTACGGCCACGGCGGGCATCGTCGGGTCCGCGACGTACGGGGTCGCCAAGGGGGTCTTCCTGCACGGCGTGCGCGTCTACGCCCAGTGCAACACGGAGGAGGCCGGGGCCCCGGTCGCGGTGACACTGACATCAGATGTCGTCGCCGGTGTGGACTGGGTGACCGCGCATCACCTGAGTCCCGCGGTAGCGAATCTGTCCGTCTCCCTCTCCCCTTCCACGGCGCTGACCACGGCGGTGCATAACCTCCAGAACTCCGGAGTCTTCGTGGCGGCGACGGCGGCCAATCACAACGGCGACGCCTGCCTGGAGGCGGCGGGGGCGAGCGGCGCCTTCACCGTCACGGCGTCGACCAAAACCGACGCCAAGGCGGACTTTTCGAATTGGGGTTCCTGCGTGAGCGTCTACGCGCCGGGGGAGAATATCAAGTCGACGTGGCTGCTCAACCAGACGATGATCTTGAGCGGCACTTCGTTCGCGGCGCCGCACGTCACCGGCGTCGCGGCGCTGTACAAGGCGACCTTCGGCGATGCACCGACCAACGTCGTCGCGGCCTGGATCACGAACAATGCGACCGCGGGGGTGATCACGGGGAACCCGAGTGGGACGCCGAATCTGCTGTTATTCAAGTCGAAGCTCTGAGAGACGCCGGTCACCCGTAGCGCCATCACCGGCTGGGTGAGGAGGCCGACCAGCCCACCGCTCCACCGGGGCCTGCGACGGCTGGGATACATTGTCGCCGATCAGCCACAGGCCTGTGGCAAACACGGCACCACCTAGCCCCGAATTCGGTAAAGATACGTCAGCGGCCGCGCATGATGGGGGAACGGCGCGCGGCACCCGGCTTGCAGAGACGCACGTGTATGACGCGGCTGACTGCAGTCTTGCTCGCACTGACGGCGTCGCCTGCGGCAGCCGCCGCTCAGCGGCTCCCGGCCCATAACCGTCTGTGGAGCGTGGCCTATGGCAGCCGCGCCGAGAGCCTCACGCGCGGAACTCTCGCTGTGATCCCACCGCCGATGATGCGTCTGGGAACGGCGCTACCCGCCCGCCTGTCCTGGAAGGGATCCGATGTCGCGCTGGCAAGCGCCTTTGTCGTCGCTCTAGCGACGGACGCCGCTCAGACGCGTGGGCTAGCCCGGCGCCAGTGGCGCGGCTACCGCGAGAGCAATCCCATCCTTGGAGCGCGTCCGAGCGTCGGGCAGGTGAACACGTATTCGGTCGTCACGGGCTTGACGGTGCTCGGCGCGGCGGCAGCGGTGTCCTCGCGCGTGCGGCCCTGGCTGCTCGGTGCCGCGCTTGCGGTCGAGACGTTCACTATCGGCGCGAGTGTACGGCAGGGCGTTGCTGTGAAGTTCCCTTAGTCAGGGGCGTAGGACGGAGACCGGCGCCTGCGCGAACCGCTTACGGCGCGCTCGCAGCCGGAAGGCGCAGCTCGAAGAAGAACCTCGTCCCGGACTCCGTGGACGTCTCGACGTGTAGCTCAGAGCCCATCGCGCGCACGAGCTTTTGGCACATCGTCAGCCCGATTCCGGCCTTGGAGATGGAATACCCGCTCCCTCCAGAGACACGGCGGAACAGCTGAAAGAGGTGGTCCAGGAGCTCGGGGGCGATGCCTCGGCCGCTGTCGCGCACCGAGAACTCCACTGCGGAGGGCGTCGTCTCCCGTGCCACGATCTCGACGACCCCTGTGTCGGTGAATTTGAGAGCGTTGGTCGTGAGGTTAAGGAGCACGCGGCTGAGGGCGAGCGGGTGTCCGATCCGGTAGTCGGTCACGGGAGGCCGGTGGCACACCACGAGGTGTTTCTCCTCCGCGATTGGCCGCACGATGTCACAGACCGACTCGAAGATTTCCGTCACCGAGAACCGCGCCGGGTGTTGCTCCATGAGGCTGTCGCCGCCGCGCGCGAGCTCGATCACATCGCTCGCGATCGCGCTCAGCCCAAGCGCCGCGCCGTAGATGAGTCCCAGCTGGCGCCGCTGCACTTCGTTCACGTCGCCGCTCTGTCCGCGCTGCAGGGTCTCGGCGAGAAACAGGATGGACGTCAGCGGGGAGCGCAGATCGTGGACTACTCCGACCAGCAGTTCCAGGCCATCGGCGCCTTGTAGCCGCGAGCCGAAGTCCTGCTCCCACTGTGACTCGAGGGTCTCGCGCACACGCTCGATCGAGGCGAGGAGCGGGCGCAGCTGTACCTCAGCCTCAGGGGTCGCCGGCCAGGACCGCACGATCTCGGCGCGCACGAGCTCGAGAAACCGGCGGCCAAGCAGCGAGTGCGTCGAATCGCGGACGGGGGTTGTGCCGCTCAACTGCTCGGGTTGGATCGCCCCCTCCTGGCGATCCTTCCATCGAAGGGGGCGCTGGGATGTCAAAATGGTATCCGACTCAAAGGGGGTGGATAGGCCGCTGTCTTTCTGCATCGGGCCTGCGGGGCAAGGGCGTGGGAATATGTCGCTACTCAGGGCGCCCCGCTAGTCATGCACTGATCTCGGGGGGGAGGGGCTGGGAGCCTGCGCCCTCAACGGCCGCCGGTGCTCACGGCGGGCCGTCCCTGTAGCGACGGATGTGGTCCCCACCGGGCGGCTCCGCCCGCGACCGGGCGAGGGCGCTCCTCGCGTGCTCGAGCAGGGCCTGCGGGGCCACCGGCGTGGCCTGCAAGTCAGCCGCCGCTTCGTATCCCGCACGCACGTCGAGCCTTGATGCGACCTGCCCAGCTCCGGCCTCCAAGGCCTCTACCAGCCGTCGGGCGAACGTGACGGCTCCTGGTGGGTCGGTCCCGGGAGCCAGAACGCCAAACTCCCTCCCGTCCCAGCAACCGACTGCGTCCGAGAGCCGGCTTTTGCTGCGTAGCACTAGCGCTATCTGACCAACCACGTTCCCGTCCACAGCCGCGTCGGACGTCGGCTCGACGCTTACCGCTACGCAGGCCAGCGCCGCACGCCTCCGGCGTGCCTCGGCGGTCAGCTCCCCCGCGCGGCGCTCCAGTCCCAGCGCGTTGTAGAGCCCTGTCGTCCGCTCAACCAAGGACGCACGCCAGGCGCGGTCTGCGTCGAGCTTGCCACCCACATAGGTCTCGAACCTCAGCGCGAGTTCCTCAGCATCCAGCGGAAAACTCAGGACGTCCCACGCTCCCGCGCGCAGCGCCGCGGTACGCTGTTCCTTCGTCACGGGGCTCGCGCTAAGCACGATGACCGGCGTGCTGGGTGTAACGAGGTTCTGCTCGCGCAGTTGGACGCAGAGCCTCACGCTGTCGAGATCACGGAGGCTGTAGTCGAGCAGGATGAGATCGGGGCTCGTGTCGCGGACGCTGTCCAAGGCTCCGCGCCCGCTCGCGACCCGAGACACCACCATATTACGGCGCGCAAGAACGCTCTCGAGCGCGCGGGCCAGCCACTCTTCGGCGCTGGCGATCAGCGCCAAGGGCCGGCGGAAGGACTCCGCACGATGCGCCACGCTCGTCCCCTCCAAGGGCATGCGAGTCGGCGGAGCGAGAGGGCGCCCTGGCTCCGTCAGCCGAGAATGCAAAGCATCACACCGGCTGGCGGCAACAATATACTACGAACCGCGGGCCCCAGGCGGGCCTTGAGCGAGGAAAACCGCAGGGGGAGCCCCGGGGGGGGTACGATTGTCGCCGTTGCGGACTGCACGACACTTGATCGGGGAGGCGCGTTCGCCGGTCGCCTCAGATCTGGTAGTGTTATCTTGTCGCCCTACCGTGACCGACGTCATCAACGCGGCTCTGGGGCGCAGGACTCGTGCCACGAGGAGGCGTCCCAGCGGTGCGAGTTGAGTTGCGTGTCTGCCTCGTCGCCCCGTCCGGACGGAAGCCCGGCGGGCACTCGGTGCAGGCTGCCAACCTCGCCGGCTGGCTGCGCGCCGCCGATCGTGTGGAGACGGTGTTCGTAGGCACCGACGTCGCGCTCCCAGGCCTCTTGCGTCCCCTCGACCGGGTGCCTGGCGTGCGGACGGTGGTGCGGCACACGCTGCTCGCTGGGAGGCTGCTCAGAACCGCCCGGACGTGTGACGTAATCCACGTGTTCGCCGCCGCCTACTGGTCGTTCTTGCTGAGCGCCGGGCTCGGGGTGGCAGCCGGTCGCATCGTGCGACGCCCGGTGATCGTGAACTATCACTCGGGTGAAGCGCCCGACCACCTCGCGCGCTGGCCGCGCGCGGTGCGCTGGGTGTTGCAGCACGCGGCCCTGCTCGTGGTCCCGTCGGACTTCCTCGCGCGGGTCTTCGCGCAATACGGCTACACGGCCCGGGTGATCCGGAACGGCGTCGATCCTGCTCGGTTCCGGTGGCGCGCTCGTGGTGCGCCGTACCGGCGCCTGCTGTGCACCCGAGACTTCGAGCGGAACTACGACGTGAGCACCGCGTTGCGGGCATTCGCGCGCATTCGTCGGCAGCGGCCGGAGGCGCGCCTCACCCTCGTGGGCGGCGGCTCGGAGGAGCCCCGGCTGCGCCGGCTGCGCGACGAGCTGGGACTAGGCGATGCGGTGAGGTTCGCTGGCCGAGCGGCGCCCGGAGAGATCCATCGCTACTATGACGAGCACGACGTGTACTTGAACAGCTCGATCGTGGACAACCAGCCGTTGAGCATCCTGGAGGCGATGGCGGCTGGCCTCGTCGTCGTGACGACCGCGGCGGGCGGGATCCCCGATCTCGTGGAGGACGGGCGCACTGGACGGCTCGCGCCGCCCGGCTCGGCGGACGCGCTTGCTGAGGCGGCCATCGCGGTCATGGATGATGAGGCGCGATTCGGCGCGTTGGCGCGGGCGGCGCGCGAGCAGACGGCGCAACACGACCCGAAGCGAGTCGCGGGCGCATGGGTGGCGGCGTATCGTGAGGTCGCCGAGCGCGGCGCGTAGAGGGGACGGGCGGAGCGACGAGTTCCCAGAGGGGTTCCGCAAGCGCGATCTACAGCCCCGAACACGCGCTCGCGTAACACTCCAGCAGCGTAGCCTCCTCGCCCGCCCAGTTGAACCGGTCGCGCACCGCCTCGCGACCCCGGGCTCCCATCGCCTCGGCTTCGGCTGAGTGCTCGAGAAGCCACTGGATCGCCGCTGCGATAGCGCGCGGATCGAGCGGGTCCACCACCAGCCCGCAACCGGTACCCTCCACAATCTGTCGCCACAACGGGAAGCGCGAGGCGACCACGGGCAGGCCTGCGGCCATGTATTCGAAGAGCTTGTTCGGCTGCGACTCGACGTGGTTGGGGCGCGGGTGGAAGAGCACAAGCCCGAGGCGGGCCTCCGCAAACGCTTGTCGCACGCCCGCACGCGGGAGCACGCCGCGGTAGTCGACCTGGCGCCATCCATCGAGGGCGCGCAGGCGCGCCTCAAGCGCGGGGGGATCGAAAGGTCCAGCCAGAACGAGGCGCACGCGCTGGTGCGTGAGCATTCCCACGGCGCGCACCATCTCGTCGACGCCCCGGAGCTCGTTGATCAGGCCGACATACGCCACCACCGGCAATCTGCGCCCATATGCCGGCCCGTCAGTCGGCGCGACCTCCGAGGGAAGCGGGAAGTTCTGAACGACGACGCTGCGTGCCGCCGGGAAACGACGCGCGATCGCTGGGGTAGCGGCAACCACTCCCGAAAGGCCCCGGGCGGCGAGCCGCTCACCTACATCGACGATGCGTGCGAGGGCACGCCGGGTCCAGCGCGGCAGGTATGCTTTGTCGAGGATGTCGGCGGCCACGTCTTCGTGGACGTCGTAGAGGACGTGTTTGCCAAGCACGCGCAGGAGAATGCCAGCGGGGATCAACTCGGGATCGTGGAAGTGGTACACTCGCGCGCGGATGCTGAGCGCCCGCGTGACGACGCGTGCGGTCGTCACGAGCGCCCGAGCGATGCGACCTCGAGCGGGTGGCACCGCAGCGATCGTTATGCCTCGCACCCGCCCGCTCTCGGCGGCCGGTGCCACGAGGTGCACGTCGTAGCCCGCCGCCGCGAGGGAGAGACACTCCTTCTCGAAAATGCGCGTATCGTTCGCCGGATGCACGGAGGTCAGGTGGCACACCCGCACCCCTCTGCCGGGCATCAGGCGGCTCCCACACCCGTCTGTCGCAACGATGCGTCGGGCTCCCATTCGAGCACGGCGGCCAAGTGCGCGCAGTTGTAGAGGTCCCACGCAACGCGCGTCGGCAGACGGTCGAGCGACACACCGTCCTCGAGCAACGCGCGTGCGAACGGCGTCCCCTCGAGCGCCCTCCCCCGCGTCGCGATCAGACGGCGGGTCCACGCGGCTTGCGGCGCAAGGAACCCGTACTTGCCGCGGCGCCAGGCGACGACGTCGCACCCGTGGCGCGCGAGGTACCGGCGCAAAACGTATTTCGTCCACCCGTCGCGAATCTTGTGTCGCAGCGGCAGCCGGTACGCGAACTCGACGACCCGGTAGTCCAGGAATGGCAGCCGTGTCTCCATCCCAAGTGCGCCTGCAGTGCGATCGTCGTACCGGAGCAGCGCCGGGAGGCACAGGGACAGCAGCTCGAATCGCTGCTGACGTCGGATGTCGCCGAATACCTCCGGGGCCGGCTGGGTAACCCGCTGCAGCCACTGGGCGCGAACGACCCCGCGCAGACGCCGGCGACGCACCGTCCGTTGGAGACCGGGGGTCGCGAAATACACCGCCATCGCGGCCAGCGCGAGAACCCCACGGTCGGAGCGGTGCGCCCCCCGCCACAACCCCGCCGCCGCCCGAACCACGTTCGGCAACGCGTGGAGCAAGGCCGAGGTGTGGTAACGGTCGTACCCCAGGAATGTCTCATCACCCCCCTGGCCCGACAACACGACGGGCACGCCCTGCGCGCGGATGGCGGTCAGGATCGCCCAGTGCACGTACAGGGAGAGCGACGCAAACGGCAGCGCCTGGTGCATTGTCAGCGCCACCTCGTCTTCGACAAGGCGGTCAATCGAGGGCTGCACGTACTGAGCGTGCGCGCCGCTCGTGGTCACCACGTGCGCCGCGTAACGGGACTCGTCCAGGGAGGGATCGCCGGGGAAGCGCGAGGTGAAGGTCCGCACACAGCGGCCGGCAACGCGATGCGCCGCCACCGTGACCACCGATGAGTCTACGCCGCCCGACAAGGTGATCGCCACCGGCACGTCGGCGCGCACGCGCAGTCGGACGGAATCCTCGATCAGCTCGCTGAAGCGGTCGAGCACCGCTTCATCGTCCAGCTCTAGATCGGGCTCCTCAGGGAGATCCCAATACCTGGAGAGCTGTGTTGCGCCCGTATCGACGTCCAGCTCCAGCGTGTGCCCGCCGCGGAGCTCGTGAATGTCCCGGTACATCGTTTCGGCGGAGTCGTCGATGTGGCGATCCACCAGGTAATGCCCGAGGCTCTGCATGGCGATCCTCGGACGCACGCCCGGGCACTCGAGCAACGCCCCGACTTCGCTGGCGAACATCGTCCCACGCGCCGTGGCCACATAGTACAACGGCTTGACGCCCAAACGGTCCCTACTCGCGATCAGGCGCCGACGGCGGGGGTCGTACAGCACGAACGCCCACATGCCGTTGAACCGGCGCACACACTCGGAACCCCACGCCTCATATGCCGCGAGGAGCACCTCCGTGTCCGTTCCGGTCTGGAAGCGGTACCCCAGGGAACCAAGCTGGCCGCGCAGCTCCCGGTAATTGTAGATCTCACCGTTGAACGTGACCCAGCACCCCGCGGGCCCCCTCATCGGCTGGCGACCGGCGTCGGTCAGGTCGAGGATCTTCAGGCGACGATGCCCCAACCCCAGCCACAGGTCTTGGTCGGTCGGACCGGCATCGGCGGGGAGCGCCTCGCCGACGCTCCAGCCCACGTAGGCAGCCCCGTCGGGACCGCGGTGCGTCAGCCGCTCGGTCGCCCGGCGCAACATTCCCGCCGTGAACGAGGTCGAGTGACCGTCACGCTTCGCCCAGAACGCCACGATGCCACACACGATGGAGTGGTGCGAGGCGCAAGTTACGTGCCCATAATGAGGTCGATCCTGGGGAGTCGCACACCGGCGTCGCTCATCTCGCGGTACCCTTCTTGCCTCCCCTCACCGCCCGGGCCCGAGTCTCCCCCACTTGGCCGGGACCCTTTGCTCGCTGGGAGCGCGAAGGCATGCGTGCTTCCAAGCGTTCGCTGCGCCGCAGGAACGTGCCAGGTCGATCGATGTACAGGGAGGCCACAGTCATGAGGCGCTGGCTCACGGAAGCGATGGTTATCACCGTCCATAGCACGGTGTGGCAGACTTGTTACACCGGCCGCCAAAGTTGACCGTTCGGCAGGCGTTCGGCACGCCGGCGACCATGAACCCGCGTACGCTCGAGTCGCCCGCTGTTCAGAAGTATCTGACGGAAACGTTGCGCACGTGGATCGGCCTTCCTCGGAAAGTGTCCGTCGATTTGCCCGCGCTCCCTGCAGCTCTCGCGGCACGTTTGCTGGGGCTCGAGGAGCTCGGGAATCCGCATCGGGACCAATGGGGATGCTGGGAAGCATCCTTTTCGGAGGCGTTCCGGAACGGGACACTGTGGGTTCCGTCGGTTGATGAGTGGGTCGCGGAGCGCCGCAGTGAGCTCGCGGAGCGATTCTCGCTCGAGCCCTTGTGGCCGGAGCGCAGGCCGTTCGTGATGTGCCTGACGCACGACGTGGACTTGCTCAGTCTTCATCTCACGCCCGCGCAGGCGCTGCGACGGGCGCGCGTCAGCCTCACGAAGTCCCCCGGGGATCGGGGGGGGCGATTGGCGAGGCTCGAGCGGTTCGGTCGGGCCGTCGCGAAGCCGCTCTTCGGCGGCGTGCGTTCCGCTCCGTCGACGGCGCAGACGATCGACTGCGCGCTCGCGCTGGAGCGCGAGTACGGCGTGCCCGCGTCGTATTTCTTCACCGTGTATCCCCCGGCGCGGCGCAGCCGGTACGATTGCCTCTACAGAATGTCCGACCGCTGCACCTTCCAGGGAGAAGTGGTCCGCGTCGGGGATGTGGTACGTGCACTGTTCGCCGAAGGATTCGACGTGGGGTTGCACGGCAGTTATGGGACGGCGACCGACTGGGAGGGGCTCGCCTCGGAGAAACGGGTGCTCGAAGCCGCGCTGGGAGCGGACGTCACGACCACACGCCAGCACTTTCTCCATTGGGACATCCGTCGCACCCCAAGCGTCCAGGCCCGGGCAGGCCTGACGGCGGATTCCACGGCGGGCTTCAATCGGAACGTCGGCCTGCGGTTCGGGACCTCGCTCCCGTTCTTCTGGTTCGATGTCGAGGCTCAGCAGCGCGGGGACGTGCTGGAGGTTCCCCTTGTCGTGCAGGAAGGCGCGCTCTTCGCTTCCAATAGTCTCGAGCTGGATGCCTCCGCGGCGGTCGCGGTCGTGAAGGACTTGATCGATAAGATTGCGGCGGTGCACGGCGTCGTGACGCTACTCTTCCACCCGGACAGCTTCATCGACGAGGTCTACATCTCGCTCTACCGCTGGTGCATCGAATACGGGCTCCAGCGCGGCGCCTGGTTCGCGTCCGTCAGGGACATCGACCGGTGGTGGCGGGCGCGAGCGACGCGCCTCGCGGAGACATAAGGGGCTGGTCGCCGTCAGGACACGCCCCCGCCAAGACGGTGGTTGATCGTGATCTGATCGGGCCAACCGAGTGGCGCGTCGGGGGTACTCGCCGGCGGACCCGCCGTATCCGTTGCCTGCGACGCACTCCAGATAACCCCAAGGAAAATGAACGGGAACGTCAGGCTCGAGAACGAGTCAAACACGCCAGCGATCAGGTACCCGATCACTCCATACTGCAGCCACCGGAGCATCTCCGCTTGCGCGGGCGACACCAGCCGGGCGCGGCGGCGGGCATTCCGCGCACTCCGCAGTACGTTCGTCACGAGCGCCACGAAAAGGATGAGTCCCGGGAGTCCGGCCTCCGCAGCGACGTTCAAGTAGGTGTTGTGCGTATCCTTCCTCCCCGTCGCCGGGTTGTAGTCGGCGTTCGCAAGAGTGTAGGCTCCCAACCCCACGCCGAACAGCGGGTGATCCACGACGATGCGGGCTGCGGTCTGGAGCACCGCGAACCGCTCTCGGGCGGACCCTTCGGGGTCCATTGCGCCGATCGTCTCAACACTTGTGGCATTGCGCAGGCCTCCGAGGCGCTCCCATAACCCGGCGGGGGCCAGGTACAATGCTAACCCGACGACCGCGGCGAACCCCAGCAGGACCCGCGGTCGATGCCGCGCAAGTGCGACGCCGGTGAGCAAGGCCATACCAGTCAATGCGAGGACCGCGCCACGAGATTGTGTGAGCAGGATGGTGACGACGCACAGCGCGGCGGACACCAACCCGATCCATCTCAACGGACTCCTGCGAGATGCACCAGCCCAGAGAGCAAGAGCCAAGCCCAGCATCAAGATGGTGAGTGCGGCGAGCTCATTTGGGTTCTGATAAAAGGCTGGGCCAATCGCCCGCCCCGAGAGCGTGTAGCCGGTCGCGTAGTTCACCAAGGTGGAGCGAACCGGAAACACGATATAGCTGGCCAGGAGGAACAGCATGAACCCGCGGACCTGGGGTGCGGTTCGCAGCGCGTTGACCGCCACGAGCGTGACCAAAACGACCTTGCCATGCTCAATGAGGCTCGCTCGCACCTGGTCAGGATAGGGAGTGACCGCATACCCGAGGATGCCCCACCCAACCCAGGCGGCGTACAACCACAGAAAGTGGGGGGCGCGCAGGGCGTCGCGTTGCAGAAACAGACTGAGGATGGCGATCGCCGCCACCACGGTCGCGACAGGGAGTCTGAAGGTCACGATGATAAACGTGTACGCCAGGAACGCCACGAACGTGAGCGTCCAAGTGATACGCCGGGAGCGCGGCCCCGCCAGCGGTGCGTCTGCCCAAATCATGCTCATGCCCGCCGTTGTAACCGGAGATCGATCAGAGCGTCCGGGATGGGCCGCGCCAGGTGACCCGCGTCCAATTGGGCGAGCCAGAGGTGGAGCACGAGCACGCGCCACAGGGCGGCGCTATGGTCACGCCGCCGCACCAAGTGTTCCCGGACCAGGCGTCGCACGGCGGCCCGGTCCAGGTAGTCATAGAGCCCGCCGTCCGCCATCGGAAGCCGGTCGATTCGATGGCGCAAAGGGGCGCGGAACCAAGGACCGAGGGGCACCGCAAACCCGAGCTTCGGATGATCCATGACCTCCGGCGGGACGAGACTGCGGATCGCGTGTCGGAACACCTGCTTGCCTACGCCGTCGCGGATTTTGAGCGCCGCCGGCAGCGCGAGCGCGAACTCGACGAGCGGGTGGTCGAGCAGGGGCACGCGCGCCTCGAGGGACACGGCCATGCTCGCCCGGTCTACCTTGGTCAGGATGTCGCCTGGCAGGTACGTCGCGACATCCACCAGCATCATCTGGGACACGAAGTCGCGTGCGCCGGCCTCCGCGAACGCGTCCGCGAGGATGTCCCCAAACTGCCCCTCCTGGGGGACGAGCCGGGGCGTGGCTACGCCACCATCGCGGGGGGCGAGCGGCAGCGCGACGGTGCTGGCGTAGGCCCCGGGGCGCGCACGCGCGAGATCCAGCAGGCGGCCGCGGCCGGGTGCGATGTGAGGGAGAGCGCGGCCCACCGTGCGGAACAGCGGACGCCCCCACGCGGGAATCGTGGGACGCCGCAGGACGTCGACGTATCGCGTGTAGCCGCCGAACAGCTCGTCGCCGCCGTCGCCGGACAGACTCACCGTCACCTGCTGGCGCGCAAGCCACGAGACCGTGTACGTGGGAAGCGCGGAGGAATCCGCAAACGGCTCGTCGAAGATGCCCACGACGCCCTCGACCAACCGGTCCGCCTCGGGCGCCACCACAAGATCCGTGTGGCGCGTACCGATTGCCGCGGCTACGCGGCGGGCATGCGGCGCCTCGTTGAACGCCGCCTCGTCGAAGCCGATTGCGAACGTGCGCGGCGTGATCGATGCCGCCCGCGCCATCAAGGCCACGACCGTCGAGGAATCGAGTCCCCCGGACAGAAACGCGCCGAGCGGCACCTCGGCCTCGAGGTGGCTCCCCACAGCGTCGGCGAGCAACTCCCGGAGGTGTTCTGCAGCCTGCCCGTCGTCTGGCACGTCGCTCTCCGACGCGACCGGCGTCCAAAAGCGGCGCATGGCGGCACCCCGATCAGCGGACCATACGAGGACGTGCCCTGGGCGCAGCTTCGCGACGCCGGAGAAGACGGCCAGCGGATCGGGCACATAGCCAAGGCTCAAGAACGCCGCGATCGCGCGATCGTCCAAGTGGCGCGGGAAGCGCGCGAGCGTGACGAGCGAGCGGAGCTCCGAGCAGAAGGCGATCCCGTCCGGCGTCAGCCAGTAGCTCAGGGGCTTGATGCCCACGCGGTCCCGGGCCAGCACCAGGCGCTTGGTGCGCGCGTCCCACAGCGCGATCGCGAACATCCCCCGCAGCCGGAGGACGAAGTCCTCGCCGATCTCCTCATACAGGTGGACGATCGTCTCGGTGTCGCTCCGCGTCCGAAAGCGGTGCCCGCGGGCGACCAGGCCGCGGCGCAGCTCGTGGTGGTTGTAAATCTCGCCATTGAAGACGACCTGGATCGAACCGTCCTCATTGCCGATGGGCTGCTGCCCACCCGCCACATCGATGATCGAGAGCCGGCGCATGCCGAGCGCCACTCCCGGGGCGACAAAATACCCGCTATCGTCGGGACCGCGGTGGACGATCGCATCGCACATCGTGCGCACGGTGCGGGCGGCCTCCTCGGCGCGGAGCGGCCACCCCGCGAACCCGGCAATACCGCACATTGTGCTAAGCCACCGCCGGGAGGCCCGGCATGAGCGACTCGTACCAGGCGCTCAGACGCTCGATGACCCGGCTCTCGCGGTACTCTTCGTGGGCGTACGCCTGTGCCGCGGCCCCAAGGCTCCGGGCGCGCTCGGGCGCTTCTATGACCGCGCGCAAGGCCTCAGCGAGGGCGTCGGGATCACCGGCGGGGATGAGGACGCCGGTCTCGCCGTCCCGCACCGCGTCGGGGACTCCGCCGACCCGGGTCGCGACCACCGGCCGTGCCGCCGCCATCGCCTCGAGCAGGGAGTTGGGGAACCCCTCCGTGACCGAGCAGAGCACAGAGACGTCGAACAGGTGGTGGAGATTGAACGGTGGCGTGAGCGTTCCTGGGAACTGCACACGGCCGTCGAGGTGTAGCTCCCGTGCCAGGCCCGTCAACTCTCCCCGTTGCGGTCCCTCGCCCACGCACAGGAGGTGCGCGTGCGGAACGTCCGTTCCGACACGCGCGAAGGCGCGGAGCAGGGTGGCGTGATCCTTGACCGTGTCCAAGCGAGCGACAATGCCGATCACGAGCGCGTGGGCCGGGACGCCGAGGCGCGTGCGCCAGCTCGCCCGCTCCGCGGGTGGCAACGCTCGGAAGGCATCTTCGGCCAGGCAGTTCGGCACGTAGACGACCTTGGCAGGCGGGACCCCCTCCTCTCGCGTCAGCAGCACGGCCACGCTGGGGCTGTTCGCCAGCACGCGGTGCGCCATGCGGTACGACCACCGGTTCGCAATCTGCTGAGATGGGCGTGGACTCAGATGCCACCAACGACGGCTCGCGACCACGGCGGGCACCCCCGCGAGACGGGCCCACGGCACTCCGAAGATGTTGCTATAAATGTCGTGGGCGTGGAACACCTGAATACGCTCTCGGGCCAGGAACCGCGCGAGACGGAGCCCCTGATGCAGGGCCGCCGGACCGTACATGTTTCGCAACGGTACGTGCCTCAAGCGGGCGCCGGCCCGCTCGTACCGGATTCGCAGCGGGCCGTCTGCCTCAAAGTGGACGACGGTCAGGTGAAACCGCTCACGGCTGAGCTGCTCCGCCCACCGTACCGCGTTGAGCTCGGTGCCGCCGATCTGGAAGTTGTCGATGCAGAACGCGAGCCGAATCATGGATCAGGGGGCTTGAAGCGGCCTCCCGCGGCTCACGGTGCTTTCAGCGGCACTTCAGCGACGAAGAGGTCGTAGCGACCTGACCCGTTCATGTCGGAGTCGAAGATGACCACCTTGCCGTCGGGGCTGGGTTTGCCCCAAGGCGTGGCGTAATACTGCGTGGTAAATAAGGACACGTCGTAATGGTG
>DASQAH010000302.1:0-5215 GCA_035635835.1 Gemmatimonadales bacterium | reverse complement strand
AAGCCCCGCCCGCGCCGCGGGCGCGAGGCTGCACACCAGCAGCACGCCGGCCACCGTCAAGCGATGGCGTCGACGTCCGACCGGCTCGGCGCCCAGCACGCGCAGCACCTGCTCCAGCTCCGCCGCGAGCTCGGCGGCATCACCCACCCCGCGGCGCCCGTAGCGCGTGGCACGCAAGCGGTCCCGGAGCCGCATCACGTGGTCAGCCACGGCGCTTTCGACTCCCGAGGCCCGCAACGCTCGTGCGAGGGCGTCGCCCTCGCGCGCCAGCATCTCCGGGACATGGTTCGTGAGCACCGTATGGAACTCGCGCTCGAGCCTGCCCAGCCGCGACAACCGCGGGGCCGCGTCCGTGGCTGCAGGGGCCGGCGGCTGGCGGCGGCGGCGCCGCCGCCACGCGACGAGGATCGGCGGAGTTACGGCCAGCGCCAGCCAACCCATCGGCGGGACCGTCTCCGCCAGCGTATCGGCCCGCGCCACGACGGCCTCACGCAGCAGCGGCGGCAGCGCCCGGGCGGCCCGCGGCTCCGCGCCGGGGGCCACGACCAGTGCCCGCGGGGCGGTGCGGATTACCGTGTATCCACCGGTGGCGAGGTCGTAGTAGGGATACCGCACCTCGGGCAACAGGAAACTGCCGGCGGAGTCGGGCACCGCCAGGTAGCGGAAGGTCTTGGCGCCGGCGATGAGCCCATCGCGCGGCTCGAGCTGCGTCGTCGTCTGGGCGGGATAGGCGCGAAATCCCGCCGGCCAGTGCAGCACCGGCGCCGGCCACAGCGCAACGTTCCCAATGCCATGTAGCGAGGCGGCGACGTCGAACGGCTCACTCACGCGCGTGTCCGCCGGCTCGACGGTGAGGTCCACTGTGAACGCGCGACCCACGACGGACGCGTCGTCTGCCGGCCGTCCCGCCGCGGGGAGGGGCAGCACCGTGACGGCGGTGGAGTCACCCTGCAGGGTGTAACGATCCTCGCGACTGAAGAACGAGAAGGTGACGGGCAGGGCGTACTCGACCGACGCCGGCGGAATCAACACGCGGCCGGGACCGAGCGGGAACACGACCTGGTG
The DNA here is from genome assembly GCA_035635835.1 of Gemmatimonadales bacterium. GTDB lineage: Bacteria > Gemmatimonadota > Gemmatimonadetes > Gemmatimonadales > GWC2-71-9 > 13-1-40CM-70-15. The sequence goes on along the minus strand of DASQAH010000302.1, from coordinate 4,150 downwards.
GACGGCAAACACATCCATCCATTGGCCGCGCACCAGCCGCGTCGCGACGACTTCGCCGGATCCTGACTGCGGATAGGCCCAGACGCCGCCGGGCGTGGTCAGCGTGACGATCGGGGGGCGCCGCAGCCGCGCGCGCAATTCGCGCGGGAACCACGCGCCCACGACGATGTCGAGCTGCTGGCCCACGAGCACCGTCTCGGCCGGGACGATCACGGTGAGCGCGACCTGGTCGTTGCGGCGCGGCGGGGCGGCGGCCACGAGCAGGGCGTGCGCGAGGGGAGAGAGCCCCACCTCCGCCCCTGCGGTCGCACTGTCGATCACGATCGTGATCGGATTGGTCGCGATGACGGCCCGGCCCTGCCGCACCCGCACGGGGCCGATGGTCACCGTGCCCGCCCGCGCGGCGCGGAGCACCAGCTGGCGACTCGTCGTGCGGAGCGGACCGGCCGCGCCGGCGATCGATACCTCGGTCCGCTCGCTCGAACCGACGATGGTGAACCCGACGAGCGGCGGCAGTGTGAGCGCGAGCGGCTCGGCCGAGCGAGAGCGGGCCTGCACCGTCAGCATCAACTCCTCTCCCACTCGCAGTCGCGCGCGGTCCACTGCCGCCGTCACGCTCGGCCCCGACCCCTGCAGCAGCAGGGCCAGGACAAGGACGGCGTTCACCAATCCTTTACCCGCGGCTCGACGGCGCGGCGGGTCCGGCCGCTCTTGTCGCGCCGCGTGCGCAGCTCCTCCTCGCCGATGGACCGCAGGACCTCGTCGGCCTGGGCCTGGGTCAATTGGCCGCCGTTCGGGTTCTGGTTCTCCCGGCTGGTGTTGCCGCCGGGTGGGGCCTGGTCGCCGCTCGGCGGCGGCGGGGACGAGCCGCCGCCTCCCCCACCCCGTCCTCCGCCACCCCGGCGGCGAATGGCGAGTTCGAGGTTCCATTTCGACGGCAGGTGGTGCGGCTTCAGGAGCAGCGCCTCGCGGTAGGCGCGCTCCGCCTCGGCGAGATGAGCGTCACGGCTCGCCGTATCCGACACCGCTGCTCGCAGCTCCAGCACGCCGAGGTTGTACAGGGCGCGGAAGCGCACTTCGGGATCGATCGACCCGGCGGCATGCCCCAGCCCCGCCCGGGCGGTCTCGAAGTCCGCCGCGGCGAGCGCCGCCGTGCCCGCGTTGAACCACCCGGTGTCGTCGTGACGGCGCTGTGTGAGTTCCACCAAGTAGGCAGCCCGCGCTAACGCGATCTGGCCGCGGTCCCAGGCTTTCTCGGCCGCGGTGCGCCGCTGGGGAGGAGGAGGGGAGGGGGGGGAGGAGGACGAGGCGGGCGTCTGGGCGCGCGCCGTGGTCCCCCCCCCCACTCCGGAAGCAAGGAGCAGCACGAGACCGATCAGGGAGGCAGTGGGGCGCGTCAGCGAAGCGCCGAACACCAGGGCCGCCGCCGCGAGCAACGCGATCCAGGCGCGGGGTCGGCCCTGTTCGCTGCGCGACTCGCTCGACCGGCTGCGCTTGAACGCAGCCACGAGGTCCCGCACCGCGCCCGCCTGATCCGGCAGCTCGGCCGAGACGATCGCGCCCTGCGCCGCATCGGCCACTGCGCCCAGCACGTCGTCGCGCCGCCAGGTCTCGACGTCCTGGCCGTCCTCATCCTGCTGCCAGCCCTGGAGTGCGCCGCGATCGTCGCGACGCGGGATGCGGACGGGCGAGCGCCCCCCCTCGGCCACGAGGATCAAGTGGATGCCGTCGTGGGCCAGACGTTGCGCCTGTGTCAGCACCTCCGGCAGCGAGTCGTGCGCCTCGCCGTCGGTGATCACGACGAGGACGCGATCGGCGTACGTCGTGCCGGCGCTGAGCAGTTCCCGCCCCTGCCGCAGCGCGGGGGCAAGGGCCGTGCCGCCCTCGGAGGCGACGTCTGGATCCAGGGCGTCGAGATACAGGGAGATCGCCGAGGCATCGACAGAAAGGGGAGAGAGGATGTAGCTCGAGCCCGCGAAGGCGGTGAGTCCGAGCCGGTCTCCCTCCAGATCCTGTGCCAGGCGCCGGGCCTCCCGCACGGCGTGGCCCAGTCTACTGGGCCTGACGTCTTCGGCCAGCATGGAGCGGGAGATGTCGATGGCGAACACCAGGTTCAGGCCGCGCGTCTCGGCAACGATTTTCTCTTCACCCCAGCGCGGTCCGGCCAGCGCCACGACACCGAGGAAGGTCGCGACGCTCAGAGCTGTAGGGCTCCAGCGCCCCGCGGCGCGGGCGGCGCGGGCCGTCTCGGCCGCCCAGGCAGCGGCGCGGCGCACCCGCACGCGTCGCGCCCACGCTGCGGCGAACCACACGGCGCCGCCGAGCAGCGGCGCCAGCAGCAGGACAACGGGGGCATCGAAGGCCATCAGGGCACCCGCACCGCAAGCGTGGCCGAGATGACGATCTCGAAGGCCAGGGCGAGAAGTCCCAGCGCCAGTGGCCAGCGGTATGCCTCGTCAAACCGCCGATATACCACCTGTTGCACGGTGGTCTTCACGAGTCGGTTGATCTCATCGAAGATGTGGCGCAGCGATTCCGAGTCGGTGGCGCGGAAGTAGCGGCCGCCGGTCATCGCCGCCACGTCGGTGAGCAGTTCCTCGTCGATCTCCACCTGCATGCTCTGATAGCGCAGCTGGCCGTCGATGCCCTGCCCGGTAGGCACGGGGGCCTCGCCACGCGTGCCCACGCCGATGGCGTAGATCCGCACGCCGAAGGCCGCCGCCGCTTGCGCGGCGGTGCGAGGGTCCACGGTCCCGCGGTTGTTGACGCCGTCGGTGAGCAGTACGAGTACCCGGCTCTGGCCTGGCGAGCGGCGCAGCCGGTTGGCCGCCGTCGCGATCGCGGTGCCGATGGCGGTGCCGTCCTCGATCTCGCCGATGTGGACGTCCTGCACGGCCTGCTCGAGCACCGCGTAGTCGGTGGTAATCGGCACCTTGGTCAGCGCCTGCGCCGCGAAAATCACCAAGCCGATTCGGTCGTTACTGCGCGCCCGGATGAAATCGATCGCGGTCTGCTTGGCGACGTCGATGCGGTTGGCTGGCGTGAAGTCCTGGGCGAGCATGCTGCTCGAAATGTCGATCGCCAGGATGATGGAGATCCCCTCGCTGTGAACCTCCGAGCGTGCCGAGCCGATGCGCGGTCCCGCCGCGGCGAGGATCAAGGCCCCGAGGCACAGGCTGCGGAGGTTGACCGGAAGCCGGGCGACCCACTGTCGCTCCCCCGGGCCGCCAAGCGGTCGCAGGTCCGAGAGAGTGGTCCCCGGCAGCCGAGCGAGGCGTCGCGCCCGCCGCCACCACCACAGCGGCAGCACCAACAGGCCGAGCAACAGGAGTGGGCGAGCGAAGCTCACGGCGTCAGCTCCGCGGCCAGTCGTCGCGCCAGTTGAGCGAGCGCAGCCACATCGTCTCCGTGGGCGGTGGCGAAGGCGACGTGCTCCATGGCGCTCAGCACGTCTCGCAGCTCTCGCAACCGCGTCTTGGGTGCCTCACGTTCAACGGCAGCCAGGCATTCGGCGGTCGCCAGAGCGTGGTGGGCTCCGGGGATCGCGGCGGCCACGGCCACTCGCAGCCGGTGCGTGGCCCGGACGGCGACCGCCTTGGGCTCTCCCGCGGCCAGCCAGCGGTCGTCCGGCACCTCAGGTTCCAGTGGAACGTGACGGGAGCGGGGGGGAATGGAAGATGGGGGCGAAGGGGCTCGCGGCGCACGCCGCCGCCACCACACGCCAGCACCGAGCAAGACGCTGGCGAGCAGGGCGGCCAGCAGCGGCGGCCAGATCGAGCGAAGCGCGGGTCGCAGCGGCGCCATGGCGTCCTTTGGCGCCGGCCGCGACCGGGCCTCTGGGAGCACACTCCGCACGGCGAACGCGGCCGTGCCGCCTGCGAGAGAGTCGGCCTCGCCCGTGGGGCCCAGTCGCCAGATCGGCGGCAGCCTGAGCGTGTGCGGCCCTGGCGTCCACGCCACCACCGGGTAGCGGACCGTCCAACCGTCAGCGGAGCGGCGCATTCCCGGATCGCCGACGGGCTCGACATCCTGGCTCGGCTCCAGGCGACCGGGGCGCAGGCGCCAGCCAGCGGGGACGGTCAGGGTTCGCTCCAGCCACACCGTGTCCCCCACGGTCGGTCGCAGCGGCAGGCTCGACCACCCCCTCCCC
>DASQAH010000301.1:0-2423 GCA_035635835.1 Gemmatimonadales bacterium | reverse complement strand
CACGAAGCCCTCGTGGCCGGGCACGTCTACCACGCTCGCCTGAATGCCCTCGCCCAAAGGGAGCGGAGCAAAGCCGATGTCGATGGTGATGCCGCGGCGCTTCTCCTCTTCCCAGCGGTCGGTGTCGACCCCCGTGAGCGCTTTCACCAGCGCGGTCTTGCCGTGGTCGATGTGGCCGGCCGTGCCGGCTACGAAGCGGCGATCCACGCGCGGCGCTCCCAGAACTCGAGGGCGGGGAGTGCGGGAGAGTCGCCCTCGTCCAGGTGGTAGCGGGTGAAGCGCGCGACCAGCCGGCGGTGCGCCGCGGCATGCGCGGTGTCGAGGACCGGCAGGACCGCGGCCGGATCGTTGAGGGCGAGGAGGGCTCGGAAGGCCGGAGGGGGCAGCCGGCTTGCGCCCTCGGAGGCTCCCGCGGCCGCACAGCGGGCGCACAGCGCCCCACCCTCGGCGGCGCTAAAGAGGACGAACGCCCCATCACTGGCCTCGATCGTGGCGCCATCCCGCGCGCAGACAACGAGGGACGGTTCAAACCCCAGCACACCGAGCAACCGCCACAGGGCACGAACGGCGCTGGCGTCCACGGCGTCGGGCGGCGCGGTCGCCAGGGTCTCGAGGCCGGCGACCAACGTATCGTAGGCCGGTGCTAGGGCAGCCGGCGGAGCCATTTTGACCATGACCTCCGCCAGGGTGGTGGCGCCGGCGAAGCGGCCGAGGTCCGTGGCCAGTTCACGTCGCAGCGTGGTGACCTCGAACGCAGCCAGGGTCTGCAGCTCGCGGCTGTCGCGGTGGTAGAGCTGTGCGACGCCCTCGCTCAGGAGCTCCAGCCCCGCCCCGAACGGACTGCGGGGACGCAGCGCCCCCTTGGCGATCGCGCTTTGGACTCCCAGGTCCCGCGTCGCCAGACGAACGACTTTGGAGGTCTCGCTGTAGCGATAGCTCCGCAGAATGACGGCGGGCGTGGACAGCAGCGTCATCACCAGGCCTCGAGTTCCCCAGCAATCTAACGGTCGGGCGGTCAGGTTCCGAACCGCAGTTCTCCTCCGACCAGGATGGACCGCCGCCGCGCCGGAAAGTGCAGCACCTCTTCATAGCGCCGGTCGAAGAGATTCTCCGCGCGCACGCGTAGCGCGAATCCCGGCAGGCTGGCGCGGGGTAGAGCCAGCTCGCGCTCGCCACTGACGTCCACTCGAATGTACCCCGGCAGCGGGACACGCGGGAACGGGTAGCTCGAGAAATCCTGGTCGACCCGCGACCCGACGTAGCGCAGGGCGCCCGTCAGCCGGCCGTGTGATCCCAGCCCGACCGCCGCATCGAGCGTCGCGGCGTGCCGGGGGCGCCGTAGCAGCGGCTGGGCCGCGGCAAACGCCGCGCCGGTGCTGGGGTCGAGGCCCGGAGTGGTGACCTTGGTCTTGAGGTAGGTGTAGGCGGCCGCGACCGTCAGCGACGCCAGCGGCCGCAGGGAAACGGTCAGCTCCAGACCGTCCGCGCTCGCGGCCGCGATGTTGAAGTAGTTCGGAGCGCCGGAATCGGGCGGCGAGAAGGTGAAATCGATCATGTTGCGGAACCGCTGCGCGAACGCCACCGCGCTCGCCACGATCCGGCCGTTCCACAGTCCGTGCTCGATACCGACCTCTCCCGATCGCGACTGCTCGGGCTTGAGGTTCGGGTTTCCTTTGACGAAGCCGGTCGCGTAATTCTGGAAGAACGTCGGCTCCTTGAACGCGGTGCCGACCGATGCTCGCACGCGCGTGCTCCCCGAGAGCCGGTAAACGGCACCGGCGCGGTAGGTCAGGAATACGCCAAACCGCTGATTGTCTTCGACGCGCAGCCCGCCGTTCAGTGACAGCCGGCTGCCGAGGTCGGTGACGGCCTGGGCATAAGCGGCTCGGGTGCCCCGCAGGGTGTCCACTGGCGGGCTCGAGCAGTCGCCGAAACGGCCGGTGCAGAAGTTGATGCTGTGTTCGCGCTCCTGCTCGGTGGCCGCCCCGAGTGTCACGATCGACACCGGCGACAGATAGACGTTCGCGCGGAGGTCTGCCCCGACGCGTCGCAGGTTGTCCTGCGAGCGGTAGGTCGTGTAGAACCCCAGGGTATCCGCCGGACTGTCCGGCGGGTCCTCGTAGCCGCCGTCGGTCTGGCTGGCCGCGAGCTGCAGCCGGGCCTCTAGGCGGGGCGCGACGAAGTGGCCCACGTCGAGCCCGAGGGTTGGACCGTTCGCGTAGTTGAACTGGCTATGGTCGACGAGTTTGCCGCCGCCATCGGTGGGAAAGTGGTACAGGTCGTCGGTGTAGCGCACCGAAAGGGTCGCGTCGGTACGCGTGTCGGGGCTCACCCGGACGAGGCCGCTGAAGACATCGTTCCGGTAGTGGTTGTTGAACGGATACAGGCCCTGGGCGCTGAACCGCGACAGGGACATGCTGTAG
>DASQAH010000300.1:0-21692 GCA_035635835.1 Gemmatimonadales bacterium | reverse complement strand
GGGGGGCGCCGTGCTGTGGTCGGTGTTGCAGGCAGTAACGGCGAGGACCGCCGCGACGGCTGCGCCCATGAGCGCGACGAACGCGCGTTGCGTAGTGCGCATTGGCTGGACCTCCTAGCGACAGGTTGAACGGAAGCAACGCATCTGGGGGTGGGACGTCGCAACAGCCGGGTTGTTAAACCCCTTATGGACCAGTGAGGACCGGTATTCGAGCGGCTGCGCGCACGTAGGAGTGGCAGGCCGCAGGCGTGTTTACGCAGGCCGACCGCCCCCTAGCCATCGCCCCGTGGATCCTTTGTGCTGCCACTAGTCATCCCGTGACGTGCGAGTATCGCCCCGCTAAACTCCCGGCATGGAGTTCGACCCGCTCCCCCAGCAGCGTCTCGCCATTGAAGCACCGCTCGGCCCCGTCCTTGTGGTCGCGGGCCCCGGCGCGGGGAAGACTTTCTGCCTCATCGCCCGGATCAACCATCTCATCACCACGGCCGGAATCGCGCCCGAGCGCATCTGCGCAGTCACGTTCACGAACCGGGCGGCCGAGGAGATCGCGATCCGGCTAACGCACACGCTCCGGGAGCGCGCCGAAGGCGTCACGCGGAGCACGATCCACGCGTTGTGCCTGGCCCTGCTGCGCGAGCACGCCGTGGCGGCGGGCCTGCGGAAGGGATTCGGGGTCGCTGACGAGCAGTATCAGAAGGTCATCCTGGGCCGGTTGCACGTGCCGCTCGAGCAACGGGGCCCATTGCTGACCCGGTTCGGGCGGCACCGGGTGCAGGACTACGAGTTGACGGCGGAGGACGCCCGCCTGTTTCGCGAGTACACCTCCTGGCTCGCGCACCGCAACATGCTCGATTTCGACGACCTGGTCACAAAGGCAGCGGCGCTAGTGCGCACGAATGCGGACATCGCCGACGCGATCGCCGCCCGTTGGGATTATCTCCTGGTGGACGAGTTCCAGGACGTGAACGCGGTCCAGTACGACCTCTTGAAAAGTCTGGCGGCGCCGCACGACAACTTCTTTGCGGTGGGCGACGACGAGCAGTCGATCTTCACCTGGACGGGGGCAGATCCCTTCGTCCTGGTGCGGTTCGCTCGCGATTACGGGATCGATCGGCCCATCGTGCTAGACAAGAACTGTCGCTGCTCGCGCCAGATCTTCGAGACCGCGCGGCGCGTGCTCGCGCAGAATCCCCAGCTGTTCGAAAAGCAACTCAGCGCCGAACAAGAGTCACCGCACGAGGTGACGGCGCTCGCATTCCAAGACGAAGCGGAGGAGGCCTCGTGGCTACTCGAGGATCTCCAGGCCGACCGCACAGCGTCTGGATTGCGATGGGGCGACTACGCGATCCTCTACCGGAGACACAAGATCGGCGAGTACCTCGAGGGGCGGTTGCTCCGCGCGGGGATCCCGTGTCGGCTGGCGCGCGGCCGCTCGCTGATCGAAGACGACGTGATCAAGTACGTGATCACCGCGCTGCGGATCGTGCGCGACCCTGGCGACCCCGTCGCTCTCGAGGCGTTTGCGCGCTGCGTGCTCTCAGCGCACTTCCTCCAGGAAGTCGAGGCGGCGATCGCCGGCTCCGGCGATTTCCTGGCTGCGGTGCGCGCACTCGCCCAGCGCCGGCCGAAGTCCGACCCCGACACGAAGAAGCTGTGGCGGCTCATCTATCAAGTGGAGAACCTCCGCGCGCTGACCCGATCGCACCGGGCGTTGGCTCCGCTGGTCGATGAGATCCTCTCCCAGAGCGTCGGGCCCTACCGCAATGCGCTGGAGGAGCGGCACGACGAACTCACGGATCCGGCGGACCTCCCCGACGCCGTGCGCCTCGCAGAGCGACTCGCGTCCGCGATCACAGGCGAGCGTAGCATCGCGATCGCACCGCAGGGCGGACTAGAGATCGCGTTGCGGGGGATGTTGACAGCCGCCGGCGTGCGCCACGTTCCGTCAGGACCCGACGGCGACCTCGTACTGGGCCGGACGGACGGAGGTGCCGATGGGCTCGCGCTCACGCTGTTCAAGGCGCTCCAGATCTTGGACGCGCGAGGGCTCGATGCCGCATTCCAGCGTTACATCACGTTCGACCTCGAGACGACCGACAACGACGTCGCGACATGCGGCGTCGTCGAGATCGGCGCCGCGCGGGTGGTGCAAGGCGAGATCGTGGACCGGTTTCATTCACTGGTCCAGCCATACCGGGCGATCTCGACGCGGGCGAGCGAGATCCACGGGTACACAGACGCCGACCTGAAGGGGGCGCCGTCCTTCGGCGAGGTGTGGCCCGCGTTTCGCTCGTTCATCGGAGACGATGTCCTGATCGCGCACAACGGCCAGCGATTCGACATTCCCGTGCTGCGCCGGCTCGCGGCCGGACGGGACGGCGTGGACACCCTGGCGTTCTACGACACCCTCCCGCTCGTTCGCTCGCTGTCGCGCGACAGCGGGAAACTGGAGGACCTGGCGCACCGCTTCGGCATCGACTGCGGGCGAGCGCATCACGCGCTGGACGACGCGGTCACTCTGTCGCGGGTCTACGGAGAGCTCGAGCGCCAGCGGGGAATTCGGGCGCGCAAAGCCGTGCTGGTGAACCTGCTCGATTATCTCGGCCTCGCACTGGCGCTCGAGCCGAGCGCCGAGGGGGAGGGGGGGAGGGGGGGGGAGGGCGAGCGAGAAGCGCTGTTCAAGCTGGCCAGGCGCTACACCTTGGGCCGATACAGCGACGCACTGGCATTCTACGAGATGGAGCGCGAGCGCAGCGGTGGAGTTGCAGCGCCGCCCGTCGACGAGGTGATCCAGCGGCTCGGCGGACGCGCGCTCATGACCCGCCTGCGGGCTGAGCCCGATCCCGCGCAACGCTATCCCGCAGCGGTGGCCCGCCTGCGAGCGCTGATGGATGAGCCCTCACCCCCACCCCCACCCCCACCCCCACCCCCTGACCCCCTCTCCCCCATGGAGCGAGGGGGAACGCTGGAAGAGAGCATCGACCGGCTGCTCGAGCGGGTGGCCCTGTCCACGTCGGAGGGCATTGAGGTCACGCCCGATCGCGTCAACCTCCTCACGCTGCATTCGACCAAGGGGTTGGAGTTCTCGAGTGTGTACATCGTGGGAGTGGAGGATTACCAGATTCCCGGCTACCGTGAGTCGACGGAGAACCGGCAGGCCGAGATCCAGGAGGCGCGACGGTTGCTGTATGTCGGGATGACGCGTGCGCGGCAGCGGCTGGTGCTGACGCGCGTGGAACGACGGTTTGGGATGGACGCGGGAGGGAGTAGCTTCCTCGAGGCGATGGATTTGGGAGAGCACACATGGCCAAAGGCACGATAGCCATTCTGACCGGCGGCGGGGACGTCCCCGGTTTGAATCCAGCCATCCGTGCGATCACGATCCGCGCCCTGCGCGACGGATACCAGGTCGTGGGTTGTCGGCGCGGCTGGGCCGGGCTCGTCGATTACGTGCGGGACGACAAAACCGACAACAGCGAGAACGTGATGCTGCTCACGGAGGCCATCGTCAACCGCGCCGGTCGTACGGGCGGCACCTTCCTCCACACCTCGCGCGTGCGGCCGAGCCACCTGCCGCGCGCACGAGTCCCGCCGCATCTAACCGGGTACGACGAGCCGATCAACGACATCACGAAGGACCTGCTCAAGAACCTCGAGCACATCGGTGTGGACATCCTGATCCCCATCGGTGGGGATGATACGCTCAGTTACGGCAAGCGCCTGCACGACGAAGGCGTGCACGTAGTTGCCATCCCGAAGACGATGGACAATGACGTCTATGGCACCGACTACTGTATCGGCTTCAGTACCTGCGTGACGCGCACGATCGAGCTGACGCACCGGCTGCGCACCTCAGCGGGCTCGCACGAACGCTTCCTGGTCATCGAGGTGTTCGGGCGGTATGCTGGGTTCACCGCGCTGCTGCCGACGATGGCGGGAGCGGCGGATCGGTGCCTCATTCCCGAGCATCCCGTCGACGTCGACCGCCTGGCGGAGCTCCTCACGCAGGATCGCAACAAGAACCCGAGCCGCTATGCGGTCGTGTTGGTATCGGAAGGTGCGCGCCTGAGCTCGCAGGACGGAATGAGCTTCGAAGGGGAAGAGGCCGACATGTACGGGCACCGCAAGCTGGGCGGGATCGGGGACCGGATCGGGACGGCGCTGAAGGAATCGTCCCCGAAATACAACCAGGGTCGGCGCATCGACGTGGTGAACCAGCGGCTCGGCTATCTGGTGCGCTCGGGCGATCCCGATGCACTCGATTCGATCGTCCCGATGGCCTTCGGCAACCTCGCCCTTGATCTGATTCGGAGGAAGGAGTACGGTCGCTTGGTCAGCATTCACCGCGGGTTCTACGACAGCGTACCGCTCGGGAGCGTGACATCGGAGAAAAAGGTCGTGGACGTCGGGAAGTACTACAACACTGACCGGCTGCGCCCGATTTACCAGTTCGATGGCGCGCCGCTATTCATCATGACGAGCGATTGATCGCCGCCACACCGGTTGTGCTGAACGTCGGCCTCGTCGGATACGGCTTCGCAGGCAGGGTGTTTCACGCACCCGTCATCCGGGCGGTCGAGGGACTCCGCCTCACCACCATCGTCCGGCGCCACGGCACGCCAGACCCGCTCTACCCAGGCGTCGAGGTCGTTCCCAGCGTCAATGAGCTGCTCACCCGGGCGATCGACCTGGTCGTTGTCGCCACACCCAATCCGTCGCATCATCCGATCGCAAAGCAGTGCCTCCTAGCCGGACGCCACGTCGTTGTAGACAAGCCATTCACCACCACCGTTGCAGAAGCCGAAGAGCTCCTCCGGCTCGGCAAACGGCAGCGCCGCGTGATATCGGCCTACCAGAACCGCCGCTACATCGGAGACTTCGTCACCCTGCGACAGCTGCTGTCGGAAGGGGCACTCGGCCCGGTAAGGATCTTCGAATCCCACTTCGACCGCTACCGTCCCGAGCTCCGGCCAGGCGCGTGGCGCGAGCAGCCGCAGCCAGGCTCCGGCGTCTGGTTCGACCTGGGGTCACACCTGCTCGATCAGGCGTTGCTCCTATTCGGCGTTCCGGAAGCCGTCTCGGCCGACATCCGCGTCGAGCGCGAAGGTGCCACCGCAGACGACGCGTTCGATGTCATGCTGCACTACCCGCACTCGCGCGCGCTATTGCGGGCGTCCATGCTGGCGGTTTCCCCAGGGCCGACCTTTGCCGTTCACGGCACCAAAGGCTCTTTCATCAAGTACGGCATCGATCCGCAGGAAGAGGCTCTGAAGTCCGGCCACACGCCCGACGAGTCGCACTGGGATTCGGAACCGGTCGAGATGTACGGCACCCTGACAACGCCCGAGGGCACCCGGACGGTGCCGACCATCCCTTCGAGCTTCACACAGTATTACGAGAATATCCGCGATGCCATACTCGGGAAGGCGCAGCCGGCAGTCCCGCCCGAGCAGGTGCTCAACGTCATGCGCGGACTCGAGCTGGCGGCGGTCAGCAGTCAGCAGCGCCGCGTCCTACCGTGGGGGGGGGGAGGGGCCACGGGCGCCACTGTTGGGAACCGCCGCGCGCCGTCTATCAGCTGAAGGGCGGCAGACCGCGCTCCGTGCTACTATCCGAACCATGCCCGACGACGATCGTCGCACATCATGGTCGACGCCGTCATCCACGCGGCGCGAGTTCATCTCGACGGCGCTCGGCGCCGGGCTCGTCCTCACCGGGGCGCGGGTACCGCTCGAGCCCCTCGGCTTGGTCGATCCCCCGGCGCCGTTCGGGCCGGTCCCCTCGGCACGCCAGCTGCGCTGGCACGAGATGGAGTTCTACGGCTTCCTGCACTTCACCGTCAATACGTTCACAAACCAGGAGTGGGGCTACGGCGACGAGTCGCCCGCCGTGTTCAACCCCACGGACTTCGCTGCCGACCAGATCGTGGAAACCGCGCGCAACGCGGGTATGCGGGGTTTGATCCTCACATGCAAGCATCACGACGGCTTCTGTCTATGGCCTTCCAGATACACCGAGCACTCCGTCAAAAGCAGCCCATGGCGAGGCGGACACGGTGACGTCGTGAAAGAAGTCTCGGAGGCTTGCGCCAGACACGGTCTCCGCTTCGGCGTCTATCTCTCGCCCTGGGATCGGAGCCACAAGGACTACGGTCGGCCGGAGTACCTGACCTACTATCGCAATCAGCTCCGCGAGCTCTTGACGGGCTATGGCCCCATCTTCGAGATCTTCTTGGATGGCGCTAACGGCGGCGACGGCTACTACGGCGGCGCGCACGAGCGGCGCGAGATCGATGCCACGACCTACTACGACTGGCCAGCCACTTGGCGGCTCGCGCGCGACCTCCAGCCGGACGCGGTGCTCTTCAGCGACGCGGGCCCCGATATCCGTTGGGTGGGTAACGAGCGCGGCGTCGCCGGCGAGACCTGTTGGGCCACCTCCAACAGCGAGGACTTCGCCCCCGGTCGAGCCGACGCGACCCGCTTGAACCGCGGCGACCGACCAGGTTCGCACTGGGTGCCGGCGGAGTGCGATGTGTCAATCCGACCCGGCTGGTTCTATCACCAAAGCGAAGACAACCAGGTGAGAACCCCGCGGAGTCTCGTCGATCTGTACTACTCCTCGGTGGGCCGCGGCGCCTCGTTCCTGCTCAATCTGCCGCCAGACCGGCGTGGTCGGATCCACGACGAAGACGTGCGTGCCTTGTACGAATTCCGCCGCTTCTTGGACGCTACCTTCGCCACGAACCTCGCGGCCGGCGCACGGGTCGCGGCCAGCAACGTCCGCGGCAACGGGGGGGGGAGGGGGGGGAGGGGGGGGAGCGACGCGCGGTTTGTCGCCGAGAACGTGCTGGACTCCAGGCGCGATACGTATTGGACCACCGACGATCGGATCACGACGCCCGATCTCACGCTGGATCTCGGCCGGGAAGTCACGTTCAACGTCGTCCGCCTGCGCGAATACCTGCCGCTCGGACAGCGCGTCGAGGCCGTCGCGCTCGACCAGTGGCGGGACGGCGCGTGGCTCGAATTCGCGCGTGCGACAAGCGTCGGAAACTGCCGGCTGGTGCGGGGCTCCCCCATCACGACCTCGAGGGTTCGGCTGCGGATCACGCAAGCACCGGTGTGTCCAGCCATCTCAGAGTTCGCCCTCTTTCTGGAGCCGACACCATGATGCGAGCGCCAAGGCTGTTGCCCCTTTGGCTCGGAGCTTCCCTACTCTCGCGCGGCCTGGCCGCCCAGGCGACGGACTCGGCGCCTCCCGAGCGCCTTGCAGCGCGACAATGGTACCGCGACGCGAAGTTCGGGATGTTCATCCACTGGGGCGTCTACAGCCTGCTCGGCCAGGGCGAATGGGTGATGCAGAACCGCGAGATCCCGGTCGGACCCTATGAGTGGCTCGCGGGGACGTTCAATCCCATCAAGTTCGACGCGCGGGAGTGGGTATCAGTCGCGAAGGCTGCTGGGGTGAGGTACATCACCATCACCTCGCGGCACCACGACGGCTTCTCCATGTTCGCTACCAAGGCGACCAGGTACAACATCGTAGACTGGACGCCCTTCAAGCGCGATCCGCTGAAGGAGCTGGCGGACGAGTGTCACAAGCAGGGCCTCAAGCTCTTCTTCTATTACTCGCAGCTCGACTGGCATCATCCAGATTACTGGCCGCGGGGCGGGACAGGACACAAGACCGGCCGGCCCGAGAACGGCGACTGGAGCCGCTATCTGGACTTCCTGGACAGCCAGTTGACCGAGCTGCTCACCAACTACGGCCTCATCGGCGGGATCTGGTTCGACGGGATGTGGGACAAGCCTTCCCCCGATGCCGACTGGCGGCTGCCGCGCACCTACGCGCTAATCCACCGCCTGCAGCCGGCGGCGCTTATCGTGCCCAATCACCATCAGGCCCCGTTGCCCGGCGAAGACGTGCAGACCTTCGAGCAGGACCTCCCGGGCGCCAACACCGCCGGCTTCAACACCGAGGAGATTGGCCGACTGCCACTCGAGACGTCGTTGACGATGAACGACTCGTGGGGCTTCAACATCACGGATCGCCGATACAAGTCCGTGCCGGAGCTGATCCGCTATCTCGTCAAGGCCGCGGGCCGCGACGCCAACCTGCTCCTCAACATCGGGCCTCGCCCCGATGGCACCATCCCGCCTGAGGCCGAGGAGCGGTTGCGGGAGCTCGGCCGCTGGCTCACCACCTACGGAGGCTCGATCTATGGCACGCGCCGTGGGCCGATCTCGCCGCGGGATTGGGGGGTGACGACAGAGCGTGGCGACACCGTCTTCGTCCACGTGCTCGACTGGCCAGACCGCGTGCTCGCGCTCCCGACGCTGGGGGCGCGGGTGGTCGGGGCCAGAATGTTTGCAACTGGAGAACGGGTGGAGGTGAGACAGTCCGAGACCGGCGTCGTGCTCACCCTCCCCGCGGGCAGGCAAACAAGCGGGGCTGAGGACCCCGATCGCGTCGTCGTGCTGACACTCGAGGCCCGGCGCAAGTAGACGCCTGACGCCGCAGGCCCCGCGTCAGCGAAGCCATGTCAAGGGCTGGGAAGAGTCACGCCGCCCTGCGGTCCAATTCGGTCCCGTCCACTCGAAGCGCAACGTCGACGTTGCCCCGGGTGGCGTTCGAGTAGGGGCAGCGGTCGTGGGCGCGACGCATCAGCTCCTCGGCGTCGGCCCGCGACAGGCGAGGCGCGTGCAAGTCGAGGGCGACCGTCAAGCCGAAGCCGCCGTGACCAGTGGGACCGATCCCCACCTGCGACGTGATCGTCGAGCCTGAGGCATCGAGCTTGCGACCCTGGGCAATCGTCAACAACGCCGAGTGGAAGCAAGCGGCGTACCCGACCGCGAATAGCTGCTCCGGGTTGGTGCCCGGTCCGCCGTCGCCACCCATCTCTTTGGGGACGGACAACTCGACGGCGAGCCGCCCGTCGGGCGTCCTGCCGTGCCCCGCTCGCCCTCCATCGACCACCCCGACGGCTGTGTACAGGATATTCATGTCTGCTCCTCGTGCTCCTCGATATCCCGGTTCGCGGCGACGAGACTGCCGGCTTCAGGCCTGACCGCCCCCACGGCTATCGGCACTACGAGCAGTGAGGTGGGCAGGTGGTTGATCAGTCCCTCAGTCACGCTACCCGCCAGTACTCGCTTGGCCCATCCCTTTCCGTGCGAGCCGACCACGAGTAGATCGGCGCGCCACTCGGCGGCCTCGCTCATGATCGCGTCCAGAGCCGCCCCGCGACGCAGGACCCTCTTCACGGCCGGCGCGCGGATCAGAGGCCAGATGTCACGCTCGACCGTCTCTTCCAGGAGCTTATAGTAGTCGGTCTCATCCGGCTGTGGCACCTCGGGCAGGACGGGAAGCTGCTCTATTACGCTCAGGGCGTGCAGCTCGGCACCGAACAGCGTCGCGTAGCGCTCGGCGGTGGCGAGGGTCGGCTGGGCTGCGCCCGACTGATCCACGGCGACCAGGACTCGCCCGATCGCGGGCTTCCCCACCGTGACCAGCATCGGCACGAGGGAGCTGCGCGTCACGTTCAAGCTGGTGCTGCCCCCCAGCCAGCGCCCCAGGGCAGTATGGTGCTTGCCGCCGAGCACGACGAGCTCCGCCCCGAAGTCCGCGACGGCGCCGCTCAGCACATCAGAAGGGTGTCCCCGGCCAACGCTGAGCGTCTCGAGCGCCGCCGCCGGCACGCGGCTCCTGAGCGCTGCCACGATCTGTGCGCGCACCTCGTGGCCGAGCCATACTGGCGAGCCCGCTGACCCCGACGTGTCATGGGTCGCGTGCACCAGGTGATAGGACGTGGCGGCGCGGCGGGCGGCCTCGACGACAAACACGGCCGCGTCCGCGGCTGCGGGTGAGGTATCGACGCCAACGACGATCGGTTTCCAGGACATGGGCGCCTCTTCGAGTGGTGGGTTACTAGCGTGAGCCACCTTGGCAACGACGCCCCCCTTCGGGAAGGTTCCGCGCTCCCAGGGAACCCTTGACAGCCGGACATTGTTCGACAATCATCAAACTATGTCCACACGGGCTGCCACTCCTCCTGACCTTACGACTCGCCAATTTGAGCAGGTGGCGAAGGCGCTCTCCGACCCCCGCCGCGTCGCGCTGCTCGAGGCGATCGGCACCGCGGATGAGTATCCGTGTCAGCGACTGTGCACAGAGTTTCCGGTCTCGAAAGGGACCATTTCCCACCACATGAAAGAGTTGCTCCGCGCTGGGCTGATCCGCTCCCGCCAGGAGGGCCAGTACAAGTTTTTCAAAGTGTGCCGGGACACGATCGCAGCCTACACCAACGAATTGATGCGTCGGCTCGCTGTGTAGGAGCAGACTGCACTGAGGCGGGACCCTTTTTTAGGCGTGTGTTGTTTGATTGTTATCGAACTGTCGTACAATCGAGACCGGTTCGCCGCGGCGTGGCAGTCGATTTCAGCCTCCGCCGCTCGTCTATACCGAGCGAACCACGCTTCACCTTCTTCACCCAGTCAGGAGATACCGGTATGCGTAGTCGTTTCTTCATGAACAATCGGGGCTGGACGGGATCCGCCATTCTGCTCGTGGGCCTCGCGCTCACCGGGGGCAGCCTTGTCGCCTGGAAACGCGCCTCCATCCGGAGAGCCGATGCCGCGGGGGCAAAGCAACCTGAGCCCGTCGAATCCGTCACCATGGCCGTCGCCACGGAGCGCTCGTATCGCCCCACGACGACGTCGGTGGGAACGGTCCTCGCCCTCAGCTCGATCACTTTGCGCAACGAGCTCCCGGGCACCGTCCGCGAGGTGAACCTGACTCCCGGGCGCGTGGTCGCAGCCGGTACGGTCCTCGTCGCCCTCGACGTCTCCGTGGAGGAAGCCGAGCTCGACGCGGAGACCGCCCAGGCCGACCTGGCGCAAACGAGCCTCGCACGGCTCGAGCGCCTGCGTGAGGCCCAGGCCACGTCGCAGGAGGAGGTGGACCAGGCGCGCGCGGGCCGCGCGGTCGCGCTGGCGCAGCTGGCGCGCACGCGCGCCATCATCGCCCGCAAGACGATCCGCGCCCCGTTCCCAGCCCGCGTGGGCCTGTCCGACGTGCATCCCGGGCAGTACCTGAACGAAGGCACCGAGCTCACGACGCTGCAGGGACTCGACGCCGCGGCGAACGTGGACTTCACAGTGGCCCAGGCGGTGGCGGCCGAGCTGCGACCGGGCGAGCCGATCGCGGTGTTCGCCGCCGGCCAGCCGCTTCCGATGACGGCTCGAATCGTCGCCGTCGATGCGCGGGTCGATCCCGCGACGCGCAACGCCCTGGTGCGGGCCCGGATCACGAGCCACGCCCCGGCGCCGGGCGCCTCGGTGCGGGTCGAGGTCCCAGTGGGGCCCACGACGACGGTCGTCGCGATTCCGGTGAGCGCCCTCCGTCGCGGGCCCAGCGGCGACCACGTCTTCGTGATCGCGGCGGACTCCGCGGGCCACAGTCGCGCGCACGAGCAGCCGGTGCGGAGCGGACCGGTCCTCGAGGACGAGGTCGTGATCCTGAGCGGTCTCACCCCCGGCCAGCAAGTCGCCACCTCGGGGTCCTTCAAGCTACGCGAGGCGGTGCTGGTCGCGGGCGCTTCCCGTCACTAATCGGAAAACCGTCCATGCGCTCATTCACCGATACGTTCATCAAGCATCCCGTCCTCGCGGCGGTCGTGAACCTCGTGATCGTGCTCGTCGGATGGCGAGCGCTCACAACGCTGCCGGTGCAGCAATATCCCAAGATCGAGAGCTCCTCGGTGCTTATCACGACGGTGTACTACGGCGCCGGCGCCGAAACCGTCCGCGGCTTTCTCACGACCCCGATCGAGCACGCCGTGTCCGCCATCAGCGGCGTCGATTACGTCGAATCCACCAGCCGCGCCGGGGTCAGCAGCATCACGGTGCATTTGAAGCTGAACCACAACAGCACGGCGGCGCTCGCGGAGGTCACGGCCCGGCTGCAGCAGGTGCGCTCCGAGCTGCCCGCCGAGGCGGAGCCCCCCGTGGTCGAAGTACAGCGGGCGGACCGACCCTACGCGTCGTTCTACCTGAGCTTCACGTCGTCGGCGCGCGACATTCCGGCGCTCACCGACTGGCTCACCCGCAACATGCAGCCCCAGCTCTCGACGCTCGCGGGAGTGCAGCGGGTAGACGTCCTCGGCGGGCGTCCCATCGCGATGCGGGTCTGGATCGACCCCGACCGCCTGGCCGCGCTCAACCTCGCGCCCGGCGACGTCCACGCGGCCCTACAGCGCAACAACTACCTCGCCGCGGTAGGACAAACCAAAGGCGACCTGGTGCAGGTCAACCTGCTGGCCAACACCGATCTGCGCACGACGGAGGAGTTCAAGAACCTGATCGTGGCTGAGCGGAACGGAGCGATTGTGCGGCTGTCCGACGTGGCCCGGGTGGAGCTGGGCGCCGAGGAGGCCAGCTTCATCACGAAGTTCAGCGACAAGGAGGCCGTGTACCTCGGCGTCTGGCCGCTCGTCGGCAGCAACGAGATCGAAGTGGCGAACCGACTCCACGCCGAAATGGCCCGGATCCGGACCACGCTCCCGAACGACATCGACATGCAGCTCGCGTACGACGCGACAGTCTTCATGACTGACGCGTTGCACGAGATCAGCAAGACGTTGGCCGAGACGATCCTGATCGTCGGCGTCGTGGTGTTCTTGTTCATGGGATCGGTGCGCACCGCCCTGGTGCCGCTAGTGGCGATGCCGGTGTCGCTCGTGGGGGCGGCGGCGGTGATGTACGCCTTCGGCTTCAGCCTGAACCTCCTCACCATCCTCGCGATCGTGCTGTCGGTGGGGTTGGTCGTGGACGACGCGATCGTCGTGGTCGAGAACGTCGAGCGGCACGTCCGGGAAGGCAAGACGCGGATCCAGGCGGCGCTCGTCGGCGCCCGCGAGCTGGTCGGCCCCATCATCGCGATGACGATCACCCTCGCCGCAGTGTACACGCCGATCGGGTTCCAGGGCGGGCTGACCGGCTCGCTATTCCTGGAGTTCGCGATCACCCTCGCCGCCGCGGTGGTCGTCTCGGGCATCGTCGCGGTCACGCTGTCGCCGGTGATGAGCTCGCGCTTCGTCCACGAGCAGGGCCGGGAAGGCCGGCTCACGCGGCTGGTGCACCGTGGCTTCGAGGCGGTCCGCCGCCGCTACGAGCGGCTGCTCGACGGCGCCCTCGGCATGCGCTGGGCGATTGTCGCGGCGGCGGTGCTGGTCATGCTAGCCGCCTGGCCGCTGTACCAGAACTCGCGGCGCGAGCTGGCGCCCGTCGAGGACCAGAGCCACATCAGCTTGTTCATGCAGGCCTCGCCCGACGCGTCCCTGGAAGCGACCAACCGCGCCTCGCTCGAGGTGGTCAAGACCGTCACGGCGTTCCCCGAAGCCAAGTTCATGTGGTCGCTCACGGCCTCGTGGGGCGGGTTCGGCGGGATGGTCGCGAAGAACTGGAAGGAACGGCAGCGGACCACCGAGCAGATGTACGGCCAGCTCTACGGCGCGGTGTCGCAGGTGCCTGGTCTGCAGGTGTTCCCCCGGCTCGACCCGCCGTTGCCTACGCCCGGTCAGTACGACGTGGAGCTGATCCTGGCCAGCGACCTTCCCCCCGAGCAGATGCTCCAGACGGCGGGCGCCGTGATGGGCGCCGGCTGGCAGAGCGGCAAGTTCCTGTACGTCGACACCGACCTGAAGATCGATCTGCCCGAGGCGCGGGTGGTGATCGACCGCGACCAGGTCGCCGATCTGGGGCTCGACCTGGCCAGTGTCGGCCGCGAGCTCGGCACGCTGCTGGGCGGCGGGTACGTCAACCGGTTCAACTATTTCGACCGCAGCTACAAAGTCATTCCCCAGATCGGCGACGAGCGCCGGGCCACGGTGGGGCCGCTGCTCGATCTCAAGATCAAGACGCCGAGTGGTCGGCTGGTGCCGGTCTCGACCTTCACGCACATCGAGTCGAGCACCGCGCCGCGCACCCTCAATCGGTTCCAGCAGCGCAACGCAGTCCGCATCTTCGGCGGCGTCAAGCCCGGCGTCACTAAAGAGGAAGGGCTACGAGTCCTGGAACGCGCCGCGGTGGCCGCGGCCGGCCCGGGCGTCGGGCTCGAGTACGCCGGCGAATCCCGTCAGATCCGCCTCGAAGGGGCGGCGCTCACCGTGACCCTGGGGTTCGCGGTGATCCTCATCTATCTGGTGCTCGCGGCGCAATTCAAGAGCTTCCGGGACCCGCTGATCGTGCTGGTGGGGTCGGTGCCGCTCGCGATCTCTGGGGCCCTGGTGTTCAGCTACCTCAATCTCACCACCATCAACATCTACTCCCAGGTGGGACTGATCACGCTGGTGGGACTGATCGCCAAGAACGGCATCCTAATCGTCCAGTTCGCTAATACGCTCCAGTCCCAGGGCGTGGCGAAGCTGGCCGCGCTGCGCCAAGCGTCGCTCACGAGGCTCCGGCCCGTGCTCATGACGTCGGCGGCGACGATCTTCGGACATCTCCCGCTGGTGCTGGCGACCGGGCCGGGATCGGCCGCGCGCAACAGCATCGGAACCGTGCTGGTGGCGGGCATGTCGGTGGGGACGCTGTTCACGCTGTTCGTCGTCCCAGTGTTCTACTCGCTCATCGCGGCGGAGCACCGGCCCAGCACGGAGGAGGCAAGCGAAAGACTCGTGCTCGAACCTGCCATGGCGGTGGAGGTGGCTCATGCGTAGCGCGATGCTCCTGGGGTTCCTTGCGCTCTCCGGATGCGCCACGACCCCGGGCTACCGATCATCGTCGGTGCAGCCGCCGGCGTCGTTCCAGGGAACGACGGATACCACTATGACGGGCTCCGGTCCCGAGGGTCCTCACCCCCTGGCCCCCTCTCCCTCCGGGAGCCTGGGAACGAACGATGGGCCCGCCGTCTCGTTTGACTACTGGGACCGGCTGGGCGACACCACGCTGTCCCGCCTCCTCAGCGAGGGGTTGCGGGCCAACCTCGACATTCGGGCAGCGCGGGCCCGGGTCAGTGCCGCCCGCTCGGACCGGACCCGCACCGTGCTGGACCTGACGCCATCGACGACGCTGTCCGCCGGCTATGCCCGGCAGCGACTGTCCAGCGCGACCTTCCCAGGCGTATCGGGCATCTTTCCGGACCAGAGCGTCTGGGACGCCGGGGTGAGCGCCTCCTGGGACCTGGATGTGTTCGGCCGCATCCGCCACACCGTCCAGGCGCAAGGCGCGCTGGTGGGCGTGGCCCAGGAAGACCTCCGTGACATGCAGGTCACGCTGACCGCGGAGCTGGCCCGCGCGTACTTCGAGCTGCGGGGGGCGCAGGAGCAGCTCGAGGTCGCTCGCCGGAACGCCGAGAACCAGCGCCGCACGTTCGAGGTCACCCGTCAGCGCCTCGACGCGGGGCGCGGCAATCCTTTCGATACGGAGCGGGCGCAGGCCCTGCTAAGCTCCACCCTGGCGTCGATTCCGGGCCGAGAGGCCCAGGTGGCGGCGGCCCAGTACCGGATCGGTGCTCTGGTCGGTCGCGCCCCGGCGGCGGTTGCCCGGGAGCTGGAGCAGGCGGGGGGGGAGGGGGGGGGCGCGCAGCTCCCGCCGCTTCCGGAGGTGACCGCGATCGGCACGCCGGACGAGGTGCTCCGGTCCCGGCCCGACGTGGCGGCGGCTGAGCGGTTCGCCGCCGCGCAGGGGGCGCTAGTGGGCGCGGCCAAGGCGAGCTACCTGCCGCGGCTCACCATTGGTGGAAGCGCGGGCTATGCCGCGCCGCAATTCAGTACGGTAGGCAACCAGGGGACGGTGCGCTACGCGGTGGGGCCGGTGATCACCTGGCCGGGTCTCAGCCTGGGCCGGGTGCGGGCGGAGGTTGACGCGGCGCAGGCACGAGAGGACGCTGCCCGCGCGCAGTACAGTCGCGTCGTCCTCGCCGCGATGGCGGACCTCGAGACCAGCCTCACCCGGTATCGCGCGGCGCGCGTACAGGTGGAACGGCTCCAGGAAGCGAGCGCCGCGAGCGAGCGCGCCGCCGACCTGGCGCGGCTGCGATTCCGCGAAGGGGTCACGGATTTTCTGCAGGTACTGGATGCGGAGCGGACGCAGCTCGAGGCCCAGGATCGGCTGGCGCAGGGGCGCACCGACGCCGCGACGGCGTACGCGGCGCTGTACAGAGCGTTAGGAGGGGCCGGACAACGACCCTAGAGGGGGGGAGTGGGGAGGGGGCAGCCCTTGTCGAAGACGACCCGCCAGCGGCCGTCCGGATCGCGACGCCAAATGGAGTTGAACGTTCCGATTTGACGGCCGGCGGGATCCCGCACGGGCCCGCTGCTAAGGGCCAGGGTCCCGGACTCGAGGACTTCCACGACTTCGGGGCTCCAGGAAAACGGCGCCGCGGGGCCCTCGAAGAAGGGCTGCCAGCTGGCGACAACGGCGGCTCTGCCGTGCACCGGCCCTCGCCGACCAAAGAAGACCGCGTCGAGCGCCACATAGGCCCCGAACGCAGCCGCATCGCGGGCCGCCAGAGTGTGGGCAAAGGCACTCTCGGCTTCGAACACGGGACGAGCTAGAGGCTCCCGCTGCTCCAGCCGCGGCCCCGTGACAGAAACGAACTGCGACACCACGATCGTGAGATTCGCGTCGGGCCGCCCTTCGTCACTCACCATACCCACGAGCATGTCCGGGCTCTTCCCGAAACCCATCGCGGCGTTCGTGAGATGTGGGTAGTACACCATGACGTGGGGGCGCCAATGCCCCGCGTCCGCTCCATCGTCACCGATCAGCCGCTGCGCCTCGGACATCATGTAGCTCATCGCCGGCCGCTGGGGCAGGCGAAACCGTCCGGTAGCCAATCCCTCACTTATCGCACGTTCAACTTCCGGTTCGCGCACTCCCCGATGAAACAGCCGCGTACGCTCCATCTCCATTGGGAGAATCGACACGGACGCCTCAGCGTCAAAACAGTGGGGCTCTAGGCTTCTCGGCCAGCTGCGATTCACGATGCACGTGACGCCGTTGGAGCCGCTGTCGGCCACCACGAATCCGCTGTCGCTGAAGACCAGAACACGAGCGTTAGTCGTGACGCTCGCCGGTGCGGCGCTGCGAGCAAGGGCGATTTCCTGAGCGCGAGGAAGCAGGCTGCGCTGCCCGGCCCGGGTGAGCGCCGATTGCGCGACGGCCGTATGCGCGGTGGCGAACAGCGAGAGGAAGATAGGGACGGTCCGCACGTTGGTTGCTCCGAGGTCGAGGAGACACCAAGCCCGGCGCACTACAGGCCGCCGGGCCGGTGCAGTTGGGTTTCGGTGGCCGTCACACCGTCCCCCAACCAGTGTGACGCGTCTAGAAGCTCAGCTCGAAGCCCAGGCGAATATTCCGGGGCGCGCCGTAGAAGTTCTGGACGCCGTTGACGTAGTTGTCGTAATAGGCGTTCAGCGCCTTCGTCTGCTCGGCCAGGGTGTAGCTCTTGTCGCCGTTGCCGAACCGCGCCTCCACCCGCTGCAGCATCACACAATCCACAGTCGAGGCGGCCGTCGCGGTCCACGACGTGCAGTCGGCGATGTCGATCGAGCCGTCTTTGCCCAGCTTGCTGACCGGCTGGGCCGCCGCCTCGTTCGCCAGGTTCGCGAACTCCGGGCTCAGTACGGTCTGGCGGTTCAGCGCGTTGACGACGTCGCTGGTCTCGTTGAAGAGCCGGATGATGTTCCTGAAGTTGAACACGTTGCGCAGGTCCGCGAACAGCGTGACGTCGGTGCGCCCGAACTTCACGGCCTTGTTGATGCGCATGTCCACGACTTTGTTCCAGGGCATCGTGGAGCTGTTGATCGGCTCGAGCGAGTTGGCCTCGAGACCGAACCCCACCCGTGGCGCGACCGTCCCGGCTCCGGAGTTGGCCACCCGCGTGAAGGGCAGCCCGCTGAACGCCCGGAACGTCGCAAAGACACTGACGTCGCGGAACACCTTCCCCAGCGTCGTGTTCTTCTGCCAGTCCGTCGGGACGGTGAGGGAGACCGCGCCCACGATGTTGTGCTGACGCTGGTCGTCCACCGGTAGCGGCTGCTCGGGCGGCGGCACCCGGTCCCCCGTGACCTGCGAAATCTGTCGCGAGGAGGTCCGCAGATACGCGAACGGATCCGACCCGGTGTTCTTGGCCACCTGGAAGGTGTAGGCGACCGAAGCGTTGAGCCAACTGGCCACCCGCCGATCGAGCTTGAAGTCGAGGCCGCGCGCGTAGCCGAAGTCGGCGTTGGTCAGCACGTTGACGTTGAGCGTCCGGCCCGGATTGCTGGGATCATCGTACGGCTTGATACGGAAGGCGAGGTCGGAGACCTTGTCCTTGTTGTAGGCAGCGATGTCGAGCACCAGGTCGGGGTTGAAGGCGTGCCGCACCCCGAACTCGAACTGAATCGTCTTGCCAAAAGTCACGTCCCGCCCGAAGGCGTTGTTCGAATTGGTGAACGACAGATCGTTATTCGTGCCGCTCAGCATGGTAGCGAAATCTGGCGTCTGCACCTGGTGGGCGTAGGACAGCCGGAAGTCGGTCGACTCGGTGATCGGGAAGGAGACCCGCAGCCGCGGCGAGATCGTGTGGTGCGGCTGGCTGGGGGTGAACACCGCGGCCAGCGACTGGGCGTAGGCCGCGTCGTTCGTGGCTGCGGCGTTGCTCCACAGCGGGTTGGTGAAAATCCGTCCCGGGACATTGGCGAACAGCGATTTGGCGTTCATGTAGTCGTAGCGCGCTCCGAGCTCCAGCACCACGTCGCCCAGGTCCAGTCGGTCAGCCGCCCACGCCGCGTAGGTCACGGGGTGGACATCGTATGCGTTCATGAAGATCTGGGTGATCATGCTGCTAGCCCAGAAGGCCAGGGTCGAGTGCTTGCCCTCGGCGCCGAAGTTGAACCGGTGGAACCGGTTGGCCTGCCAGTCCACCTGCACCCGGCCGGTGACGCGGGTTTCGCTGCTCAGAGCCGCACCGCCACCGGTGAAAAAGCCGGCGGTCACCCAGCCCCCGGACTGCAACCCGAAGGGGTTCATCCGGTAGGGCTGCTGGTTGAACAGGTCGGTGCGGTTAAGCAGCGGTGTACGCAGCCCGGTGTTGGTACGGACGTTCCGGATGATCTGGTCCGTGATCGGGAACGGGAAGCTCCCGAAACCGGCGAAGTTCAGGTTCGAGAGCTCGACGCCCATCGCCGGGCTACGGGTGGAGAGCTCGCTCGCCGGATCGAGCGGTCCCGCGATACCGCGGTCTTGTCCCCAGCTGAAGTTGGCGTTGATCGCCAGCTCGTGCTCGGCGGCCTTGTAGACCGTGTGGCTCCAGTTGAGCACGGCGAGCCGGTCCCAGAGATGGGCGCCCGTGAACGTCTGAGGATCGGCGATGGTGGTGCCCGGCCAATTGCGGAACTGGTTGCCGTGCGCGAGGCCGGAGAGGGCGATGTTGGAGCCGTTGCCGTAAGAGTACGACAGCTTACCCTGCAGGGACAGCTCGCTGTTCCAGTTCATCGGGAAGCGCGCGCCCTGGCAAGCATAGCCGAAGTTCTGGGACGCATCACACGTGCCGCCGAACTGTGCGAATCGCGGGATGACGACTGTCTGGCTTGCCGCTCCCGAGCTCACCGTCACGCTCGTGTCGATGCCCGCCGCAACATAGGTGGGGACTTGATCCCACCCTGAGCCGCGAAACGGCGAGACCTGGCCCTGGAGGACCCCGGAGACGAAGAAACGCAGGTTGGCGATGCGGGGGATCGGTCCGCCGATCGAGCCCTCGAAGCGGTTGAACCCAAGCGAGATCGCATTGCCGAACGGCTCATCGGTCTGACCCGACAGGGAGCCGGCGAGCTTCTCGCCGCCCGCCTTCGACGTGAACGAAATGATGCCCGCCTGCGCGTCCCCGAACTCGACGCCGATCGCGCCGGTGGTCACCGACGCCTCCTCAACCGCATTGGTGCCGACGGTAATGGCCTGCGCGCCGGAGTTGGTGCTGCGCACGGGCGCGCCGTCGATGTAGACGTTCGCCTCACCGGGGCGGCCACCACGAATGGCAACGCCGGCGCCGGCGCCCGATTCCACGACGCCGGGCTGGAGGCTGATGACGTTGCGGACATCATCGATCGGCAGACTGGCGACGAGGGAACCGGAGACGATCGTCTTGGACGTCACCTGGTCGCGCGGGACGATGGGGTTGGCGGCAGCGGTCACGTTGATCACCCCCACCTGCACCGCCGAGGCCGTCATCTTGACGGGGAACCCCACCGTCTGCCCGCCGAGCACGCGCGCATTGGTCAGCTCCGTCGGCTGATAGCCGATGAACTGCGCGCGCAGCGTATACGTGCCGACCGGCACGTTGTTGATGAAGTAGTAGCCCTTGTCATTGGTGACGGCGCCGAACGAGGTCCCCACGATAAAGACCTGCGCGTTGGCGATGGGGACGCCCGCCTGGTCACTCACCGTCCCCTCGACCTTGCCAGTCGTCTGCTGCGCGGCAGCCGGGGGGGGGCCCACGAGCATCACCAACAGTGTGGCCGTCGCCAGAGCGAGGCCAAGCAACCGACGCGCGCCAGATCCAACAAAAAGTGTCATACAGCCTCCCTGATGTAGGAGACACCCGTTCACACTGCTTCGAGGAACCCTAAGGTTTTTCCGGGAGGGCGGAATGCCAAATCGCCAAATGGCGGGCTAGGCGGGATGAAACACTGCGCAGTTGCGGTGAGTCGCGACGGCTCTCTCCTTCCTTATACCTTCCGGCCCAGGCGCGATTCGAGCTGTTCGCGGCACCCGCGGCTCAGCTTGAGCGTCGTGCCGTCGTGGAGCACCGCGACGTACTCCCCGCGATACGAGGGCTGCAGCTCCTTGACGCGCTCCAAGTTCACGATGGTTGAGCGGTGGATGCGCACGAAGCGAGCAGGGTCGAGCTGGCTCTCGAGTCGGTGCATCGTGGCCCGCAGCAAGTGGGACGTCTTACCCACGCGGATGCGCACGTAGTCACCCTCGGCGTCGATCCAGTCGATATCGGGCACTCGAACCGGAGTGATAAGACCGGCGACGCGGACCAGTATCCTTTCGAGGTAGCGACTCTCTTTCTGCTCCCCCATGGCGTTCGCGAGGTCTGCGTAGCCCGAGACCAGGACCGCCACTCTGTGCCCGAGGTCACCCAATCGCCGATGCTCGACCTGCTGCTTCGCCTGCTGCAATGCCTCGAAGAACCGGGCATCGCTGAACGGCTTCAAGAGGTAGTCGATGGCGTGCACCGCAAAGGCCTTCAAGGCGTACTTGTCATACGCGGTCACGAACACCACCACCGGGAGCTGCTCGGCCCCGACTTCCCGCAGCACCCCGAAACCGTCCAGCTTCGGCATTTGGATATCCAGGAACACCAGCTCTGCTCGCCCTTCGCGCAGGATCCGGACCGCTTCGCGGCCGCTGCGGCACTCCGCGAGCACGCCGACCTCCGGATCTGCCGCGAGGAGATGCAACAGGGCTTTCCGCGCGGCCGGTTCGTCGTCGACGATGACGGTCTGGATTGGCTTCATCGCGTCAGGCGGCTCCTCCCCAGTCCTCCGCCATCAATGCGAAGGGAACGCGGATGCGGGCGGTCACGCCTCCCGCCGCTCGCGGGGCATTGGCCACTTCGAGGCTCGCCGCCGTTCCGTAGAGCTGCGACAGTCGCAGCTTCGTGTTTGCCAGCCCGACCCCTTGCATGGCATCGGCTCG
>DASQAH010000299.1:0-4565 GCA_035635835.1 Gemmatimonadales bacterium | reverse complement strand
CTGCCGATCTTTACCGAGACACTGGAAGGGGCAGTTCCATGCGTCCGCGGCGTCCTTGGCTGATTGCCTGTCTCGTGCTCACCGCCGGGTGCCCTAATGGTGCCCGCATCGTTCAGGCGGGAGCGAACGTGAGCGGCGGCTCGAGCTGCGGCGGCCCGGCCACGCATGTGGCCTTCGTCGCCACGCCGAGCACGGCGTCCGCGGGTGTCACCATCAGTCCCGCCGTCCAGGTCGCGGCCCAAGACAGCGCTGGCGGAACGGACACGCTCTTCTCTGGCACTGTGACGCTCGCGCTGGGCAACACCCCAGTGGCCCCAAGCTCACCGGCACACTGACCGCGTCGGCGACACGCGGGGTCGCCTCCTTCAGCGACCTGCGCATCGACCTTGCCGGGTCGGGCTACACTTTTACCGCGTCCGCGTTCGGCCTGTTCGGCGCGACGAGCTCGAGCTTCAAGGTGCAGTAGCGCATCCCACACGTCGCACCCGCTCGCAAGAGGCAGCCTTCTGAGGCGCGCGGACGCCTCAGCGTTGCCCCTCTCTGCTCTCCCCGGCTACATTCCCCGCGTGCCCGCCTCCGACACCCTGACGCAGCGCATCCGGCAGGCGCTTGGCGCTGTAAAGCATCCCCGCCTCGCCCGTGACGTCGTCTCCGCCGGCATGATCCACGACCTCGTTGTGGCTGAGGACGGCGCCGTGGCCTTCACCTTTCATTTGACGCGAGAGGACCCGGCGACACTTGCGCGCGACGCTCGCAAGGCCGTGCAAGCGGTGGCGGGTGTGTCGGCGGTGAAGATCACGGTTGTGGATCCCGCGGCGAAGCCCGCCCCTCCCGGTGGGGCGGGGGCCGTGCCGCCGCCCCCGACGCCGGAAGCGATGCCGCACCTCGGCCGTGTGCTCGCGGTGTCCTCCGGCAAGGGCGGGGTCGGGAAGTCCACGGTCTCGGCCAACCTCGCTGCCGCGCTCGCTCTGCTGGGTCACCGCGTCGGCGTCATGGATGCCGATATCTACGGGCCCAACATCCCGCGGATGTTCGGACGCGACGCGAAACCCGAGGTCATTGGTGGCAAGATTCAGCCTCTGGAGGCTCACGGTGTGAAGCTCATGTCCCTGGGCTTCATCGTGGAGCGCGACGCGCCCGCGATCTGGCGTGGGCCGATCGTCATGAAGATCATCCATCAGTTCCTGCACGATGTCGCCTGGGGCGAGTTGGACTACCTCCTCGTCGATCTGCCGCCCGGCACGGGCGACGCTCAGCTCTCCCTGGCGCAGACGATCCACTTGGACGGCGCGCTGATCGTCACGACCCCACAACAGATGGCGGTAGGCGACTCGCTCCGCGGGGCCAAGATGTTCGAGCGGGTCGGAGTGCGGGTGATCGGCGTCGTCGAGAACATGAGCTACTACGTCTGCCCGCACTGCGGTGAGCGCTCCGAGGTCTTCCTCGCCGGGGGCGGTGGGCAGCTGGCCGCCGAGCTCGGCGTCCCATTGCTCGGGCAGGTGCCGCTCCAGGCCGGCGTGCCCGAGCTCGCTGATGCCGGCCGGCCGATCGTGGTCGCCCAGCCCGATTCCCCGGCGGGGGCGTCGCTGCGCGACCTCGCGGGCGTCGTTGCGGCCACGCTCGCCGGGACGATGCCCCTGAACACCGCCGCGCGCTGACGTGCGGCTGCTTGCCGCAGCCGTTTTCCTGCTGCAAGGGCCGCTCTCCCTCCCGGAGCGGGCCGATCTGCGCGCCGGGCTCGATACCCTCTATGCGGGTGCCTTCGCTACTGCCGCGAATCACTTCGCCGACCTCGCCGTCCGCGATACGACAGATCCCGCCCCCGTGATCTTCCACGCCGCCGCGTACATCTGGTGGGCGGCAGCCCAGGACAGCGCGGCCTTCGAGGCTGGTCGGATCGATTCCCTGCTCGGCGTGGCCATCCGGCTGGCCAGGGGTGCCACGGGTGAGGGGGCGGGGGGGGAGGGGGAGCCTCCGCCGCGGGATTTCTGGCTCGCGACCGCTCTGGGGTACCGGGCGCGCGAGCGCGTGCTTCACGGTCACTCCTGGGGCGCAGCCAAAGACGCCAAGGCGATGCGCGACGCCTACCGCCGGGTGCTGGCGCGTGACTCGGCCTGCGCGGACTGCTACCTCGGTCTCGGGGTTTATCACTACGGGCTGGCGCGCGCCAGCGCGCTGGCTCGCCTCGTCGCCAAACTGATTGGCCTGGGGAGCGGCGATGCCGAGACCGGGATCCAATACATGCGTCGCGCGGCCCAAGGTGGCGGACTCGCGAGCGTCGAAGCGACATGGGTGCTCGCGGCGGCGCTGGTGCGCGAGGCCGACCGCGATCGCGCCGGGCGCGATGCGCTTCGCCGCGAGGCCCGCCGCTACGTGGTGAGGCTCGCCGAGCGCTACCCCGGCAACCCGGTGTTCCGGCGTTTCCTCGCGGAAGTGCCGGAGCCCCCCGCCTCCCTTCCTTCCCCGGCGCCGTGACGACCGCCGCACGCCCCGAGGGCGCGCTCACCGTCGGACCCCTGCGGCCTGTCATTCTGCGACTGGCCATCCCAGCGGTGGCGATGATGGCGTGTCACTTCTCCTTCAACGTCATCGACAGTCTGTGGGTGGGGCGGTTGATCGGTCCCGCCGGGCTCGCCGCGGTGTCCACGGCGGGCTTCTACGTCTGGATCCTGTTGTCGCTGGGTGAGATGGTGGAGGTCGGGCTTATCGCGGTGGCCGCGCGCCGTCACGGCGAGCGTGATCCTGCGGCCGCTGCGCGCGCCGCGGGCGGCGCGGTCCTGTACGCGGTCGCGGCGGGGCTCGTCGTCAGCCTCCTCGGCCTCATGGTGATGGACGATCTCTTCCGCCTGATGACGGTACCGCCTGAGGTAGCGCGGCTCGGGCACCGCTACCTCTCGACCTGGCTGCTCGGTGGGCCGTTGGTGTTTGGGTTCTTCGCCATCGAAGCGACATTCCGCGCCGCGGGGGACACCCGAACCCCGTTTCTACTGCTCGCGGTCTCGGTGGTCCTCAGCATAGGGCTCGACCCACTGCTGATCGTCGGAGTGGGGCCGTTTGCGCGGCTCGGCGTCCAAGGCGCGGCGCTGGCGTCGGTGATGGTGCGTGGCGGAGGCTTCCTGATCGGGATCAGCATCGCTCTGCGGCGCGGCCTGATCAATCTTGGCGCTCCTGACTGGCGCGCGGTGCCGACCATTTTCCGCGTCGGCGCACCGCTGTCACTCACCGGCGTGCTGTTCAGCGTGATCTATATGTGGCTGACCCGGTTCACGTCGCGCTTCGGCACGCCGGCGCTCGCCGCCCTTGGCGTGGGGCACAAGGTGGAAGGGATCGGCTTCATCGCGATCTCGGGCTTCGCCCTCTCGGCCAGCGCGCTCGTCGGGCAGAACCTCGGTGCGCATCAGGAGCAGCGCGCCCGGGAGGCGGTGCGGGTCACCATCATTTATTGCCTCGTCGTCACCGTCACGACGGCCACCCTGTTTGTCGCGTTTCCCACGACCCTGGCCGGGCTGTTCACGAACGACCCGGCGGTCATCGCCGACGGGAGCCTATACTTGCGGATCATCGCCCTGTCCCAGGTCGGGCAGACCTTCGAGATCATCCTGGAGGGAGCGCTCGGTGGGGCGGGGTACACCTTCTGGCCGATGGTGGCGAGCTCTTCCTTGTCTGCCCTGCGTATTCCCCTCGCCGCCTGGTGGTCCGCGGCGTTCGGGCTGGCAGGGATCTGGTGGGCGATCTCTCTCACATCCGTCGCACGCGGGGGCGCTATGAGTCTGCTATGGCTGAGCGGCGCGTGGCGCCGCCGGAGGCTCTGATGCCCGGCGACATCATCACGTTGCTGACCGACTTCGGGACCGCCGACAGCTACGTGGCGGAGGTGAAGGCGGCCTTGCTCGGCCAGCCGCACGGTGCCACGCTGGTCGACATCACTCACCAGGTGTCGCCGGGCGATGTCCGCGCCGGCCAATACATCCTGTCGCGGGTGTGGCGCCGCTTCCCCGAAGGCACGGTGCACCTCGTCGTCGTAGACCCGGGCGTCGGCACGACCCGCCGCGCCCTCGCGGCCGAAGGCGACGGCCATTACTTCGTGGCACCAGACAACGGCCTGCTGACGTCGCTCCCAGGGACCGCGCGGTTCGTCCAGCTGCCGATCCCGCCAGGCGCGGCGCCGACGTTCCACGCCCGCGACGTGTTCGCACCCGCCGCCGCCCTGCTCGCGATCGGGACGGCGCTCACGCACGTGGGCAAGTCGATCACCGATCCCTACCGCTCTCCGCTCCCCAGTCCTCGGATGGACGGACTCACGGTGGTCGGTGAGGTGCTCTACGTGGATCGATTCGGCTCCCTCGTTTCGAACATTCCGGCGGAGCAGGTCGCGCCCGGCGTGCGTATCAAGGTGGTGGGGACGGATGTGGGCTCGCTCCGCCGGACGTATGGCGATGTGGAGCCGGGGCAGCTGCTCGCCTACGTCGGGAGCGACGGCAGCGTGGAGGTAGCGGTGCGGGGAGGCAGCGCGGCGCGGCTCCTGGGCGTGGGGGTAGGGGCCGAAGTGCGGGCTTAGGCCCCCC
>DASQAH010000298.1:0-2702 GCA_035635835.1 Gemmatimonadales bacterium | reverse complement strand
CGGCCTGTGGCGACCCAGTGCTCGACGGTGCTCTGGCGGCGGCCCAGGAGCTGGGCGAGTGCACTCTGTCCACCAAACCGCCGAATCACACGCTGGGCCGGATTGGACGCGTCTGAGCTCATCCGAGTACAGTAACGAATTTTTCGTTGGGGATGCGCCGTCGCCCCGGACTACGCGAGCCGCCTGCACGGTTCTCCTGTATGTGAAGAGGGCTGGTGAGCTGATCGGCGAGTCGGTTGCGTCGTGGCCGGGGGTCACCGCGGTGGCGCATCGATTCGGTGGAACCGAGTACCGCTACGGCAAGAAGGAGATGGGACACGTCCACGGTGACCGCCTCGCCGACCTGCCGCTGCCGCGGCGGCTGCACGACGAGCTGATCGCGCAGGGACGGGTGCAGCCGCACCACGTGCTGCCGGAGTCGGGGTGGGTCAGCGTGTGGATTGACGGTCCGCAGGACGCGGACAGTGTGATCGAGCTCTTCCGGATGCAGTACGAGCGGTACTCGAGAGCAGCTTCTCAATCAAGCGTTTAATTAGCGCGTGAATGCGCCCATCCCAGCGGCGCGAAATTCTGGTGCTGAATGGGCGCCGTTGGCGCCAGAGGCGTGTAATCGGAGTCGGGATTATCCGCCGTTGGCGCCAACGGAGCGGAATGGCGCTTCGCGCCACCACCCCACAAGTGGGGAAGACGCCGGAGTCGTCTTCGGCGACACCTCCCCATGAACGGGGAGGAGCAGCGCGAGACGAGGCGGGAGGAGCTCGTGCTCGCCGCCTACGAGCTGATCGCCGAGCGGGGGTTCGAGGGCCTGCGCACGCGCGACGTGGCGGACAGGGTCGGGGTCAACATCGCGACGCTGCACTACTACTTCCCGACGAAGGAGATGCTCATCCGCGGAGTGCTCAACCACGCGATGGAGCGGTTCCGCACCACCCTCGAGCCGCACGGCTCGCCGGCCGACCAGCTTCGCAACCACCTGCGCGCCGTGCGGAGGCTGATGACCGATGAGCCGCAGCTCGGCACGGTCATGAGCGAGCTCGCCCTGCGCTCTAGGCGGGACGCCGCCGTGCGCAAGATCGTGAACGAGATGTTCGACACCTGGCAGGCGGCCATGCGAGGGCTCCTGCGCAGGGCGGCGCGCGAAGGCAAGCTGCGCTCCGAGCTGAACACCGACGCGGTGGCTTCGATGATCATCGGGACGCTGATGGCGTCGACCCTGCCGCAGATGCACGAGAGGGGCCGGGGCGACCAGGCGGTGCGCCAGCTGGAGACCCTGTTGGGCCTGTCCGGCCGCCAGTCGTTGCAGTCGGTGGAATCAAGCAACTGATTGATTAGTTTGCTATTGTGATGAGCATAGCAACCTCCGCCAGAGCCCCCTCGTTCGTCCGCTTCTTCAATCCCGTCGCGCAGCGCGTGCTGCGGGTTGGTCCGCTGATGGGCCCCAACGCTCTCCTCACCGTTCGCGGGCGAAAGTCCGGCGTGCCGCGGACGACGCCGGTCGCGCTGGTCGACATCGGTGGACGGCGCTGGGTCATCGGCACCTTCGGCGAGGTGAACTGGGTACGCAACCTCCGGGCCGCCGGCGAGGCAACAGTGACCGTGGGCCGCAAAACCCAGGAGATGCAGGCGAGAGAGCTCGGCCTGGAGGAGCGGATCGCCTTCTTCCGTGACGTCGTCGGGCCGTACGTCCGCCGGCTCCGCATCGGCGGGCTCCTCCTCTCGATCCTCGGCGCCAGGGACATCCTGGCCAACCCCGCGGCAGCGGCCGAGCACCGGCCGGTCTTCGAGCTGCGCTAAGCCGGCTCAAAGGCCGCTATAGAGCGGCATCATGGTCGGCCAATGAGCTACTCGGCGGTGCGCAGGCCATCGCTGCTCGGCCGGCTTGGCGGCCTGCTGAGCACGATCTTCTCTTCGGCCGTGATCCTCTGGTTCGTCCTCGTCGCCGTGCGGCCGACGGCGACTTTCGACCTTTTCCAGTGGTACGCGGCCGGCATCGTCTCGCTCGCGATCGGAATCGTGCTTCATGAGGGAGGCCACCTCGTCATGGGCCTGGCCACAGGCGAGCCCGTCCGCAAGATCCGGATCGGGTCGGGCCCCACCCTGTTCGGGTTCCGGGTTCGAGGTCTGATCGTGCAGGTCTGCCTCAACCCGGTCGGCGGGGGAGCGGTTTACTTCTCCAGCTACGACGCCGTGCCGGGCGGGGCTCACCTGGCTTCCCTCGCCGCGGGGCCGGGGATGAACCTGATCGCGGTCGTCTACGGACTCGGCCTGTTCCACGCCGGGTTCGCGTGGTTGGGCCCCTTCGTCGCCGCCAACGCTCTGCTGCTGGTGAGCACCGCGGTGCCCTCAACGGCGAACTCCGGCGGCCGGCAGCAGGCGTCGGACGGAATGCAGATCCTCAACCTGCTGCTGAAGCCGGCGATGCCGAGGACGCAGTTCGAGGGGGCCGAGATGGCGCGGGACGCGCGTGCTGTCCTCGTGCGGGCGGCAGAGAGCGCGCAGATCTCGGGCGAGGCCGAGGTGAGCGACATCGACGTCCTGCGCGCCCTCAACCAGGACGCGGCGGTCGGCGGTCTGTTCGCCTCGGTGGGCCTTGGCGAGCGGATGCCGCCGGCACCGACCCCCGACTCCGACGAATCGCCGCCGCCCAGGTTTTCGCGAGTCGCCCACGAGGTGCTCGAAAAAGCGTTCCAGAAGGCCCGTGA
>DASQAH010000297.1:0-6389 GCA_035635835.1 Gemmatimonadales bacterium | reverse complement strand
ACGTCCTCGTATGCCGCCCCACTGCGCGCGACCACCGGTGCGCGATACGTGGTGCGTGGTTCGGTCGGCGCCGCAGCAAGCGCCGGTACGCGCGTGGCTGCCTCCGCCAAGTCGCGCTTGACCACGCGTCCGCCAGGACCTGAGCCCGTGACGAGCTTCAAATCCACGCCGGTCTCCTGGGCGATGCGCTTGGCCAGGGGTGAGGCCTTGACTCGCGTGGCGTCGGCTGGCGCGAGCATCGGTGCTGCCGGCACGCTGCCGGCTGGTGGCTGAGGGCTCGCCGACGGCGGAGGGTTCACCGAGGCCTGACGGCTGGCGGCTGCTGGCTGGGGTGTCGCGGGGGCGTCGATCTTCTCGCCCGGCGCCCCGATGTAGGCCAGGACGGTGCCGACGGGGACCGTAGTCCCCTCAGCTGCTGCGATCTGCAGCAACTGCCCGTCCGCCCGCGCAACCAACTCCATCACTGCTTTGTCGGTCTCAACTTCGGCCAGTGTCTCGCCCGTCTTCACCAAGTCCCCCGCCTGCTTGGTCCACTTGACCAGGCGCCCTTCCTCCATCGTGGGCGAGAGCGCTTCCATCACGACTTTAGTGGCCATGGGGGGGGAGGAGAGGGGTAGGGAGCGCTATTCGAGGTAGAGGACGCGCCGAGCAGCCGCGACGATCTTCTCGGGCGAGGGCTTGGCCGCCCGCTCGAGTTGCTTGTTATAGGGCATCGGCGTGTCTGCCTGAGTGATGCGGAGGACCGGCGCGTCGAGCTGGTCGAAGGCGTCGCGCTGGATCAGGTCTACGACCTGGGCGCCCACGCCACAGTGCGGCCAGCCTTCCTCGACCACGACGGCACGATTGGTCTTAGTCACCGAGGCGAGGATCGCCGCCTCGTCGAGCGGTCGCAGGGAACGCAGGTCGAGCACATCGGCCGCGACGCCCTGCTCCTGGAGTGTGTCTGCGGCCTTCAACGCGACCGTTACGGTCTTGGAGTGGCAGATCAGCGTGACGTCTCCACCCTCGCGCTTCAGATCCGCCTTGCCTATCGATACCACATACTCGCCCTCGGGCACCTCGCCCTTGGTGTTGTAGAGCATCTCACCCTCGAGCACGATCACGGGGTTGTTGTCGCGGATGGCGGATTTGAGTAGCCCCTTGGCGTCGGCCGGCGTCGCCGGAGCCACGACCTTGAGACCGGGGATGTGGGCGAGCCAAGTCTCCCAGGCCTGGGAGTGTTGGGACGACAGCTGCAGGGCGGCGCCGTTCGGCCCGCGGAACACGATCGGCATCGGGATCTGGCCGCCCGACATGTAGAGCATCTTGGCCGCCGAGTTCACGATCTGGTCGAGGGCCAGGACCGCGAAGTTCCAGGTCATGAACTCGATCACCGGTCGCAGGCCCGCCATGGCCGCACCGATGCCGATCCCCGCGAACCCGAGCTCTGCGATCGGGGTGTCCACCACGCGCTGGGGCCCGAACTCTTCCAGCAGGCCACGACTCACCTTGTACGCCCCTTGATAGATGCCCACCTCCTCGCCCATGAGGAAGACGTTGGAGTCGCGCTGCATCTCCTCGCGCAAGGCTTGGTTCAGGGCGTCGCGGTAGGTCAGGGTCGGCATCGGTCAGTCGGCCAGCACGTGCGTGTACAGCTCCTCCGGAGCGGGGTCGGGGCTCTCGTCGGCGAACCGGACCGCCGCGTCCACCTCGGCGCGTACCTCGGCGTCGATCGCGTCGACCCCTTCCTGACTCAGGACCCCGTCGTCCTTCAGTTTGTGGGCCAGCTGAGTGATCGGATCCCGCTTCTTCTGCTCTTCGACCTCTTCCTTGGTCCGATACACGCCGTGCAACGGGTCGGACATGGAATGCCCCATGAAGCGGTACGTGCGGACCTCCAGCAGTGTCGGGCGGCCCCCCTGGCGCGCCCGCTGCACCGCCCGCTGCGTCGCCTCGTACACCGCCAGCGCGTCCATCCCATTCACCGTCTCGGCCTGCATGTCGTAACTGCAGGCATGCTCGGCCACGTCCGTGATGGCGG
Source organism: Gemmatimonadales bacterium (assembly GCA_035635835.1). Taxonomy (GTDB): domain Bacteria; phylum Gemmatimonadota; class Gemmatimonadetes; order Gemmatimonadales; family GWC2-71-9; genus 13-1-40CM-70-15. The sequence goes on along the minus strand of DASQAH010000297.1, from coordinate 4,369 downwards.
CGACCCGCTCGAACGCGGTGCCCATCCCGTAGCGGTTGTTCTCGCAGAGATAGATGACGGGGAGTTTCCAGACGGCGGACATGTTCAACGATTCGTGAAAGGCGCCGATGTTCACGGCCGCCTCCCCGAAGAAGCAGAGACAGACCTGGTCGCCGCCGCGGTACTTCACGGCGAAGGCGAGCCCGGCAGCGAGGGGGATGTGTCCGCCCACGATCCCGTGCCCGCCCATGAAGCGCTTCTCGACGTCGAACAGGTGCATCGAGCCGCCTTTGCCCCGGGAACAGCCCGTTGCCTTGCCGAACAGCTCCGCCATGATGGCATTCGCCGTGATGCCCCGCACTAGCGCCTGGCCGTGGTCGCGGTAGGAGGCGATCACGTAATCGTCGCTCCGTAAGGCGGCCATGGAGCCGACGGCGACGGCCTCCTGGCCGATGTACAGGTGGCAGAAGCCGCCGATCTTGCCCAACGCGTACGCCTCGGCCGCCCTCTCTTCGAAGCGGCGGATGAGCAGCATCTGGCGCAGCATCTGGCGGTGCAGGTCGGTGCGGGCCAGGTCCGCAGATTGGGGGGGAGCGGTCGCCGTCGCCATGGACTCTTTCCTCGGGGTTACCTGGCCGCCGCCGCGCTCGCGGCCTGCTCCCAGGCGTGATAGCTCGAGCGCACCAGCGGGCCTGCCTCCACATGTCGGAATCCCATCCCCAGCCCCAGTTGTTTCAGCTCGGCGAACTCCTCGGGAGTGTACCAGCGCGCGATCGGCAGGTAGTCCGCGGAGGGTCGCAGGTACTGACCCAACGTGAGGATGTCGACATCCTGGGCGCGCAGGTCGCGCATCGCGATTAGCAGCTCGTCCCACTCTTCGCCCAGGCCGCAGATGATCCCCGACTTCGTGAGCAACTCCGGCGCGATCGAGCGGGCGCGACGGAACAGCTCGAGGGCGCGGGCGTAGCGGCCGCCCGGCCGAGCGATCCGGTAGAGCCGTTCGATGGTCTCGAGGTTGTGGTTCAGGATGTCGGGCCCGGCATCGATCACGAGGCGCAACGCGTCCGCGTTGCCCTTGAAGTCGGGGATCAGCACCTCGATCGAGGTATCAGGCACCCGGCGGCGGATCTCGAGGATGCATGCGGCGAAAACCTCGGCGCCGCCGTTGACCAGGTCGTCTCGGTCCACGCTGGTGATGACGACGTGCCGGAGCTCCATCTGGGCCACGGCGTCGGCGAGACGGACCGGCTCCTCCTCATCTAACGGACCCGGCGTCCCGTGGGCCACGGCGCAGTACGCGCAGTTCCGGGTGCACACGTCGCCCAAAATCATGAACGTCGCCGCCTTGTGCTCCCAGCACTCGCCAATGTTGGGGCAGTGCGCCTCCTCGCAGACCGTATGCAGCTTGAGGCCCCGCATCATCTGCTTGAGCGCGACGTAATTGGGGCCCCCCGGGGCCTTGACCTTGAGCCAGGGGGGTTTGCGCTCTAGGGGGGAGCCGAGTCGTGGGCTGCGGGAGGTGATTTGGACGAGGGGAGCGGCCATGGTCCTTTGTGCGTGGAAGTGGCTGAAGATAGCCGCTCCCAGGGAGCAGGGATAGGTTTTGGTTACAGAAATCAACCGTGCGGTTGATCCTCATCATGCTGCTTAAGACGGCGCAACTCTTCCTCCAACTGCGCCGAGCTGCTCAGGGTTCCGTCGGCAATCTCAGCGCTCTCCTCGGCCTCGCGCCATTGCCGCTCGAGCTCCTGAACCTCCGCCTGCTCGTCCACCGCCATCTCGAGCGCCAACTGTCGCTCGGCGCGGAGCGAGCGCAGCGTCAGCTCCCGTCGCGCGATGTCCTGAATCAGCCGGTCCGGGCCGCCCGTCTCGTCCACCACCCGGGCGGCGTCCTCCGCGCGCCGGCGGCTGCTGCGCCGCACGTTGAGGTAGGTCAGGCCTTGCCGGAGCACGAGCGCCGCGTCGGGGCCCGTGAGCAGCGCGCCCTCGTGATGGCACGCCGGGCAGCTCACCAGCACCGCCAGGTCGGTCCTGGTGTCGGGAACGAGTCTGGCGTGCTGGACATGCTTGGCGCGCAGCTGCATGAGGCTGCCGCAGCGCTCGCAGATCGGCGGCTCGGCCAAGATGACTTTCCGGTTGCCGACGATTTGCAGGTAGGTCCAGTCCGCGACCGCATGCAGGTTCCAGGCGAACACGCCGAGCGAGCCGCCGACCGCCACGTTCGCCGCGATGCCGAGTCCCACCGCAGCGAGCGTGAGCGGAATCACGACCTTGGCGCGCTCCCGCTGGCGCGCCCGCAGCCGCTCACCGTAACGCCAGGGGGCGAGCTCGACGCGCGGCGGCTTGCCGACGCGCACCAGGTCGTAGCGCTGCCAGCGCAGGAGGGCGACCTGGTCAGTTGCGGCGACGAGATGCCCGGCGCGTGCGGCGCGCGCCAGCGCCTCGATGCGCTCCAAGCGGTCGTCCAGCGGAGTCAGGTTCCAGCGGGCGCATTTGGGGCAGATCACCCAAAGCCGACCCCGCCATTCGTCGAAGGCGAGTCGCCGCCCCACCCCGAGACCCGATGGACCGCCGTCGCCGTCGAACTTGCCGTTGCAGAAGGCGCAGGTGGCGTACATCAGCGGTCGGGGCGGAACGGGGTCAGATCCAGGTCCGTCGCACCCTTCGTCAACAGGTCGCCGATGATGTCGCCGGTCAAAGCCGCGAGCAGCACCCCATTGCGGCCGTGGCCCGTGGCGTAGTACAAGCCGCGGACGTCGGGGTCGGCGCCGAGGATCGGCCGGCCGTCGGGGGTCACGGGGCGCAGCCCCGCCCACGTCCGGTGCACGGGGAGTCGCGCGAGGGCCGGGAGCAGGCGCACCGCGCTGCGGAAGATCTGGGCTAGTCCCTCGTTGGTCACCCGGCAGTCGAACCCGGCGTGCTCCATGGTGCTGCCCAGCACAGCCTCAGCGCCCCGCGTGAGCACGTAGCCGTGGTCGTAATACAGGATCGCCGGCGGCGTCTCGCCCGGCCAGGGCGTGGCGGCCATTTGGCCGCGCACCGGTGTCACGGCGAGCGCTCGCGGCAGTCCCTCGATTAATGGTGACCAGGCGCCGGCGGCGAGCACGACCCGCTCGACGGCCAGGGACTCGCCTCCGGCCACGATACCCGTGACGCGGTCGGCGGTGATGATGACCCGATCGACTGTGTGGGGCAGGAGCCTCGCTCCCACGCGGCGGGCATCGGCCAGCAAGGCCCGGGTCAAGGCTTGGGGATCCACGGCGCCGTCTTCCGAGGCGAATAGTGCACCGCTGGCGTCTGGGGCGGTGCCGGGCCAGCGCTCGCGCACTTCGTCGCCGGAGAGCCAGTCGCAGCGGAGGCCGGCCTGGCGCTGCAACGCCGCCGCGTCCCGCAGGCGGTTGGCCTGCGGCTCGTCGAACGCCGTCGCCGCGATGCCGCCCCGCCAGAACGCGATGTCGATGCCGGTGCTATCTTTCAAGGCGGCGGCGAGGTGTTCGTAGAGGTCGCGCCCGCGGACGCACAGCCCCAGCATGAGCTCGTCACTGGGCTCGATCTGTGCCGCGAGCATCCCGGCTGATGCGGGGGAGGCGGCGGCGGGATCGGGGCCCGGCTCCAGAATGACTGTTTCAAGCTGCCGCAGCGCGGCGGCGCGGGCGCAGGCGGCGCCGATCACCCCGCCGCCGATCACGACGACCTCGTAGGCGGAAACCTTGGCCATTATTCTGGCGTACGGCCCTCAGGAAGGCCGGACCACGCGGAGGACACCATGTTGCGGAGCATACTCGGTTTCGCCGTATTCGCAGTCGTCGCTTGGCTCGGCCTGAAGATCCTGTTCGGGCTGCTCGGCGGCCTGATCGCCGTTGCGGGCACGATTCTGTGGCTCGCGGCCCTGGGGTTCCTTTTCTACCTCGTGCTGCGGGTGATCAGCCCAAACACTGCCGACAAGCTGCGGGAGATGATCAAGGGGCGTCGCGCCGAGTCCTAGCGATCCCAGGGCAACACCTGGCTGGAGTGGACATGCACGATCCTCCAGCCCCTGAGCTGGTCTTCACACACGAGAGTAGCCCGTCCTGCTTCGGCCTGGTTGCGCTCGGTGTTGAACCACCGGTAATCCACCATCGCCCAGGCGAACCGGCCTTCCAGCGTCACCGTGGCGGCCGCGATGATGACCTTCCCTCCGTATCCGACCCCTGCGAACCGTGGCGCGGCGAGCCGTACACGGGCATTCGCGACGACTAACGCCTCGGGGGCATACAGCGTGTCCGCGGCTCGATCCGCGGCGGCGTCGAGCTGGATGGCCGACCGGACCATCTCCTGAATCCGATCAGGCGTCGCCCGGGCGGTCTGCGGGGCGACACGTAGCACCCCCCCCCCCCCCCCCCCCCCCCCC
>DASQAH010000296.1:0-3680 GCA_035635835.1 Gemmatimonadales bacterium | reverse complement strand
CGGGGGGGGGGGGAGGGACGGCGGGGGTGCCGCGCCGCCGCGCCCACCACATCGCGCCCAGGCCGATCACCAGGGTGAGCGCCGCGATTTCGACCGCCGCGCCGAGGAGCGAATGGGTGATCCCGCGATGCATCGAGTAGTAGTCGATACGGCGGCCGCGGAACCCGATCAGGAACTCGGTCCAGTCGGGCGCGTTGGCTGCGACGGCCCCGATGAGGGCCGCCTGCCGCACGCGACCGTGGGCCACGGCGCGCCCCAGGGCGGCCCCTACGAGCGCGTGAGCGAGGTTGTCCATGGTCCGGATAATACACCTACCCGGCGGCGTGTGACGGAGATCACCATGCGACGTAACTTTTCCCTCCTGCCGGGGTCTCCTCACAGGATGACCCAATTGGAGGAGCGAGGATGAAATCCTGCACCCTGCCGTTGCTTGCCGGCCTCGGGCTGGCCGCGTGTGCCCCCTACGGGTACACCCGGGCCGAGATCATCTACGGCGAGCCTACCGAATACGTCTACGTCACGCCGGTGGAACGAGTCGTGGTCGTCACCCGGGAGGTGCTGGTGAGTCGGGGTTGGGAGGTGTATCGGGTGGAGGAGCGGGGCCCCAACCGCATCATCTGGGCGCGTCGTGGGGAAGACGAGGTGGTCCGGGTGTTCGCCACCCCGGCCGGCGAGCGTGTTGCAGTGCGCACCGTGGCCGAGCAGCGTGACCGTGGGCGCCACCGGGGGTGGGAGCGACGCGAGCCGCCCCGCGAGATCGTCGGGGACATCGACGGCCGCTTGCGCGAGCACCGCGACCACTAGGACGCCAAGTTGCCGCGCTACTAGCCAGGGTGGGGGGCGAGACATACGTTAGGGTCCGTTTTCTGACCCCTTGTGCCTCGGAGTGGATTGATGGTGCCCCCCCCCACCGTAGTGTCCGCTGATCGCCGCCAGCTCCCCGACCGTCGCGGGTTGATCGACCGGCGCTCCGGCGTCGACCGGCGGGCGTCGCAGGAGCGGCGCCAGCGCAGCGGCAGCGTGAAGATTGAGCGTCGCCGCTCCGTCAGGCGCGGCGCCGGCACGGATCGGCGGGTGGCGCTGCGCCGCAGCCCAGCCGGTCGCCGCGTCTTGGCTGACCGCCGGTCTCGTAAAGCGCTAGGCCAACTCCCAATGTGAGCCGTCCGGGCCGTTGACGAGGTTCCCGCTTCTTCCTACTATCGGCCCGTGTCCTACCTGAAGCTGATCCTCACCGCCACCCAGCGCGCGCTCGAAGTGCGAGAAGCGGTGGTCCGGCTGGGCCGCGACCCCGCCAGCACCATCGCGTTCTCGGGCGAGGACGGCAAGGTCGTCTCCGCCCACCACGCCGAGTTGCGCCACAGCGCCGACGGCTGGCGTCTGGTCGACCTCGGGAGCCGCAACGGCACTTATCTGAACGGCATCCGCGTGAGCGGCGATGTGCCCCTCAAGCCGGGCGATGAGTTCTCCTTGGGAGAGAGGGGCCCCAGGCTGAGCGTCGCGGCCGTCGCGGAGGCTCTTGGCGAGACCGTGGCCGAACTTCCCAGACCCCCCGCTGAGCGGCCGCCTGAAGCGCGCGCCTACGCCGTGACGCTGCTCGCGGCCGCTACTGGCAAGCGCTATGAGGCGCGGGGGACGCGGATCCGGATCGGGCGCGGCCTGGAGTGCGAAATTCGCCCGGTCGACACGGCCGACACGGTCGTCTCCCGCGTCCACGCCGAGCTCGCGGTCGGCCCCGGCGGCGGGCTGTCGGTGCGCGACGCCGGCAGTCGCAATGGCACCTTCGTGAACGGCGAGCGCGTCCGCGAGCCGATGCCGGTGCGCCTGGGCGACAAGATCATGCTCGGCCCCGGCGGGCCGGTGCTGCTCGTCGAAGGGCTGGGGACGGCGCCGCTCGCCGCCGTGCCGCGTCCCGGCCCCTCCTCCATGCCCAAGGAGGGGATGGGCCAGAAGACGGTGATGGGCCTGATCAGCGACGCCCTCGCGAAGGCGCGTGAAGAGCGCAAGCGCGGCCATCGCGGCTCGACGGCGTTTCTCAAAGCCGTGGCCGAGGAGGTGGGCAAGGATTCGCGGCGTAAGCTGCGCTGGCTCAGCGTCAGCATCGTAGTGCTGGTGCTCGTGCTCGGCGGCGGCGTGTCGGTGGTCTATTGGCTGTTGTCCAGCCAGGTCCAGCAGAGCGAGGCGGCGCGCCTCACGGCCGAAGACTCCGCGCGCGCCGAGGCGGCTCGGTTACGAGACGCGCTAGCCGAAGCGCGACGGGCGGCTGCTCCGGAGGCGCAGGTCGACAGCCTGCGCACGCAGCTCGAGGCGGCGCAGGTCCGGACCGGGCAGCTGCAGGCGTCGCTGGAGCGAGCCCAGTCAGCGCTTGGCCAGCAACTCCAGGAAGGGGAGACGCGCCGCGCAGCTTCGCAACAGGAAGTCCAACGGCTGCGGGACGAGTTGGCCGCTTCGGAACGACGTGCGCCCTCGCAGACGGCCGTGGACTCGTTGCGGCGCGCCGTGGCCCAGGCCGAGTCCCAGACGGCGAGCCTCGATGCCCGCATGCGGGCCGTTCGAGGCACCGACTTCGCCAGCATCGCGCAGCAGAACCAGGGCGCCGTCGGCCTCATCACCGTGGCCTTCGGCCACGACTACTACAACGGCACCGGGTTCGTGATCACGCCCGATGGCTATATGCTCACCAATTGGCATGTGGTCGCGGACTCGACGCACCCCAGGGCCGATACGATCTGGGTGACGATGGCCGACCAGTCCTCGTCTCGGTACGCGGACGTCGTTACGACTTCCCAGGACCGGGATATCGCGCTAATCAAGATCCGCGGGTATCAAGCGGGACCCTACCTCACATCCATCGATTGGACCGGCAGCAAAGCGCGTCAGGGGGAGCCCGCCGCGCTGATCGGCTACCCCGCGGGCGCGGGATTCGCACACCTGCGATCCTCCGTCATCCGGACGTCGATGACAGCTGGGATCATCTCTCGGGTGACGGAGGACGTGATGCAGTTCGACGGTATGACGATCGGCGGGTCATCGGGGAGCCCCCTGTTCAACGCCGCCGGGCAAGTGATCTCGATTCACCGCGCCGGTTTACCGCAAGCGCCGGGGTTCGCGCTCTCGGTGCCTATCAAACACGCCGTTCCCCTCTTCCCGCTCGAGGTGCGGCAGCGGTTGGGAATCCAGTAGCCTCATTCTCCGGTCCTGTCCCACCCTCCCCCCTCCCTCCGTCCCCTCCTGCTCTCGAGCTCCCTTCCCATTTGCAGCGAGGGGGGGGTACGTAGGCCGTGAGGTTTAGTTGTTGAGGTAGTCGATCCGCACTACCAGCGCCTGCCGCTCGCTGGCCGCGGCGTGCTGGGTCTCGCGCTGAAGGCTGACGCTCACTTGCGCCAGTGTCGTTACATCACTAGAACCATTGGCGCTGGGGTTCACCCAGTGAGAGATCGCCGACTGAGTTGCGGCTAGAGTCTGGAAGCTGGACTGAGCGTCCACCACGGTGGCGGTGGCTTGCAGGGTGCCACGGGATTGGGCTTCTGCCAGTGCCGGGAGGGTCAAACCGACACCGGCGAGGGTCAGAACCGTTGCGGCTACCCTGAGAATCGTCTTGCTGTCGGCTGCGGCCACCTTGAGCTCCTGGCTCGGGTCAGTGATGACTTCCGGCCATTGGTAAGGCACGCCTCGTTCCACCG
>DASQAH010000295.1:0-12876 GCA_035635835.1 Gemmatimonadales bacterium | reverse complement strand
GGGGGGGGGGAGCGGAACGCGGAGCTCATTGCTCCAGCTCTTGCCGACCGACACGCTCCTCCTCGTCGACCAGGAGTCGGCCGTCGAGCGCGAAGTGGACCGCGCCTGGGGCGAGGCCGCCCATCATCTCGAGGTCGCGCGGCGTCTGGGTGCGGAGCCGCCGGGGCGTGAGGAGCTGCTGCTCGCGCCCGACGCCTGGCGCGCTCAGGTAGGCCGCTGCGCCCGGCTGGCTCCGGGTGCCGCTGACGCGGCTGTGCGGTTCCCGCTCATGCCCCCGGAGTCGGTCGACCGCGACCTCAAGCAGCTGCGGCGGCTCGTGGCGGGAGAGCCGCCGACCGTGATTCTGTGCGACAACGAGGGTCAGCTCGAACGCCTCGAGGAGCTGTTGGGCGACGGCCGCGCCACGCTCGCGCTCGGCGCGCTGGACGGGGGATTCGTGCTGCCGACACTGCGCGTGCTCACCGACCACGAAATCTTCCGCCGGGCGCGCCGGCTGCGGCGCCCGCGCCGCTACCGCTCCGCCTCACCCGGCGCAGCCGCGACCGGAGAAGGGGCCCTCACGCTCGGCGGCTACGTGGTGCACCTGGAGCATGGCATCGGGATCTATCGCGGGCTGCAAACCATTCCGGTCGGTGAGGGGACGTTGGACGTGGCGGTGCTCGAGTACGAGGGCGGCGACCGGCTGAACGTCCCCTTATACCGCCTCGATCAACTGGAGCCTTACCGGGCGGCGGGCGATGGCGACGCCCCGCCACCCCGGTTGCATCGGCTCGGCGCCACCACGTGGCAGCGCCAGCGCGACCGCACGCGGGCGGCGATCCGCAAGATGGCCGAGGAGCTGCTCCAGCTGTACGCGCGGCGCCAACTCGCCTCGGGCTACGCGTTCCCCCCCGACACGCCCTGGCAGCGGGAGCTCGAGTCCGCGTTCCTGTATGAAGACACGCCGGACCAGCGCCGCGCTGCGGCAGAGGTGAAACGAGATCTGGAACGGCCGCGACCAATGGACCGGCTGCTGGTCGGAGATGTCGGCTACGGCAAGACCGAGGTCGCGCTGCGCGCCGCCTTCAAGGCCGTGCAGGCAGGCAAGCAGGTCGCCGTGCTCGTACCGACGACGATCCTCGCCGAGCAGCACGGCCGCACGTTCCGCGAGCGGCTCGCCGACTATCCAGTGCGCATCGAGGTCCTGTCGCGTTTCCGGAGCGCGAAGGCGTCTGCCGACGCGGTGCGCCAGCTCGCCGCCGGTACCATCGACATCGTGATCGGGACGCACCGCCTGCTGTCGCGTGACGTGATCTTCCACGACTTAGGGCTGCTGGTGGTGGACGAGGAGCACCGCTTCGGAGTACGGCACAAAGAGCGGCTGAAGGCCCTGAAGCTGGCGGTGCACGTCCTCACCCTCACGGCAACGCCGATCCCGCGCACGTTGCACCTCTCACTGGCGGGGCTGCGTGACCTGACGCTCTTGGAGACGCCGCCAAAGGACCGCTCGCCGGTGCTGACGTTCATCGAGCCGTGGGACGACGCGCTACTGGAGGAGGCGCTGGCGCGGGAGCTCGACCGGGGGGGCCAGGTGTATTTCGTGCACAACCGCATCGAGACCATTGCCACCATCGCCGAGCGGGTGCGGCGGCTGGCGCCGAGCGCGCGGGTAGCGGTGGCGCACGGGCAGCTGCGGGAAACGGAGCTGGATGAGGTGATGTCGCGGTTCGTCCGCGGCGAGGTGGACATCCTGGTCTCGACGATGATCGTGGAGTCGGGCCTCGACGTGGCGAACGCCAATACGATGGTCGTCGATCGCGCCGACCAGCTCGGTCTTGCCCAGCTCTACCAGCTCCGGGGACGGGTGGGCCGCAGCCACCGACGGGCCTCCTGTTATCTGCTGGTGCCCGATCTCGTGGACGCCGAGGCTGAGGAACGTTTGCGGGTGCTCGAGCATCATACCGATCTGGGGTCGGGCTACCGGATCGCGCTGCGGGACCTGGAGCTGCGAGGCGCGGGCAATTTACTCGGGGCCGAGCAATCGGGGCACACGCAGGCGGTGGGTTTCGACATGTACCTGCGGTGGCTCGAGGAGGAGGTCCGGGTCTTGAAGGGCGGGCAGGAACGGCGCGCGAGTGGCGGGGAACAGTGGAGTCCACCGGATGTCACGCTCGATCTGCCGGCGCATCTGCCGCAGGATTACGTCGTAGACGACGAGGCCAAGTTGAACCTGTATCGGCGGCTGGCGCGGGCCGAGCAGCCGTGCGAGATTCAAGCCGTGCGCGAGGAATTGCGTGATCGCTTCGGGCCGTTGCCCGACGACGCGCAGCGCCTCCTCCTCGTCGCCGAACTCCGCGCGCTCGGCGCCCGGGTAGGACTGGAGACGGTCCTGGTCAGGGGCGACGAGGCGCGGCTCACGTTTCGGCGGAACGCCCACCCCCGCTTGGCCGGCCTGACCGCCGCGCTCGATGCGGTGCAGTTCGAGGCGGAGGTGCGGCGGGCGCATCCGCTCTCGCTGCGGCTCCGAAGGCTCGGGGGCGAGGGGATCGGCCCCGGGCTGGCGCGGGCGCTCACGGCCGTTCTGCAGGACTCTCACACCGAATAGGAGACGCGATGCGGCGGCTGGGTCTGGTGGCGATGGTGCTCGCAGTGGTGGGGTGTGGGGCCCTGCGCGATGCTTTCACAGCGCACCCCAGCGCCGCCGCGACAGCGGCGGGCCAGGTCCTTACGGTCGAGCGGCTGGCGGAACTGGCGGCGAAAGTGAAGGGGATGCCCCTGCAACCCGAGAACGTCGCCCGTCTGGCGGACGTCTACATCGACTGGACACTGTTCGCCCTGGCGCTGGCGCAAGGAAAGACGCTTAGCGACACGGCGACCGTCGCCGCGACGATGTGGCCCCTGGTTGCGCAGATCAAGTGGGATCACTTTCACGAGCGGCTCACGTCCGGACGCCTGCGACTCACCCCGCGGCAGGTGGACTCCGCGTTCCAGGCCGGCACCGTGCGCATGTTCCAGCACATCCTGTTGCAAGCCCCCTCGAGCCTCGCGCCCATCCTGGCACAGCAGAAGGAGACTCAGGCCAAAGGATTACTGACCCAGATCACCGCCGCTCGCGGGGCCAACTTTGCCGCCCTAGCCAAGCGCTACTCCGACGACCCCGGGACAAAAAACCGGGGCGGGCTACTCAACCCCACGAGCCGAGGCCAGTTCGTGGCGCAGTTCGAGGACGCCGCGTGGCAGCTCGCGCCTGGTGGCGTCAGCGGCGTGGTCCGCAGCCCATACGGCTACCACATCATCCGCCGTCCACCCCTGGCCGAAGTGCGCGACAGTTTTGCCCGTGGGCTGCAAGAGGCGTTGGGCACGCGGCTGGACTCGATCTACATGACCGGTCTCGACACCGCCCAGCGGATCAAGGTCAAGAGCGGAGCGGGAGCGGCGGTGCGCCAGGCGATCCAGGACATCAACGCGGCGCGCAGCGACGCTCACGCCCTCGTCACCTACCACGGCGGCACCTTCAAGGTGCAGGACCTGATCCGCTGGATCCGCGCGCTTCCCCCGGAGGTCACCCAGGCAGTCCCCTCGGCCACCGATGCGCAGATCGACGTGCTCCTGCGCCAGCTCACCGAGCGGAATATCCTGCTGCACCAAGCTGATTCGGCCGGGGTGCAGCTCACGGACTCCGACTGGGCCGACCTGCGGGTCGCCCACGATTCCTCGCTGCGCCGTGTCCAGGGAGCGCTGGCGCTCACACCGCAGGTGCTCAAGGACTCGGCCACGACGCCTGACGGCCGTGTGCGGCTCGCCATGGCCCACGTGCAGGTATACCTCGACAATATCGTGGTGTCGCGCTCGAACTATGTGCCGATCCCCCCGTTCCTGGGCGACCAGCTGCGGGCGGGGGAGCCCTGGTCGGTCAATCAGGCGGGCATCGTGCGCGCGTCCGAGCGGGCCCGCGAGCTTCGCGCCCAAACTGATTCGGTGCGCGGCATCCCCCGGCCCAACAACGAGCTCGCTCCCGGCGTCCGTCGCGCCCCCGGCCCCCCCCCGGTGCCGGGCGGCAGCCGCCCGTCGCGGCCTCTCCCTCGCTAGCATGATGAGACGGTTGCTCCCACCGTTCAGCGCCGTGGTGCTGACCGCCGGTGCGGCGCTGCTGCCCCTCGGAGTCGCGCCGGGTCAGGGGGGGCGCCTGGGGAGCGGGGGGGGCCAGGGAGGGACGAGGGCCGTCACGCTCGACCGCATCGTGGCGGTCGTCGGCAGCAAGCCGATTCTTCAGTCGCAGGTGGAGGAGTTGCTCGTGGCCGCTCAGGCACAAGGCCAGGCGGTGCCAACCGATTCGGCAGGCCGCGCCACCCTGCGCAAGCAGATCCTGGCGCAGATGGTCGAGGACGAGCTGCTGGTGCAACAGGCCGAGCGGGATACCACCGTCAAGGTCACCGACCAGGAGGTGCTGGATGCGGTCGAGCAAACTGTGCGCGGCGTGCGGGGCAACTACGCGAGCGACTCCACGTTCTACGCACAGCTGCGGCTAGCGGGCTTCGCCTCGGTCGAGGAATGGCGCCGGTTCCTGGCCGAGCAGCAGCGGCGCAAGATCCAGCGTGACCGGCTACTGCAGCTGCAGCGGGAAAAGGGGAAGCTGAAGCCGATCAACCCGACCGAGGCCCAGATGCGTCAGTTCTGGGACGAGCAGCGCGCCACACAGCCTAAGCGGCCGGCGACGGTGTCGTTCCGTCAGATCGTGGTGGCGCCCAAGCCGGATTCCGCGGCGCGGGCGTACGCGCTGCAGAAGGCGGAGTCTATCGTGGTGGCCATGCGCGCCGGGGGGGACTTCGGCGCCGCCGCCCGCCGCTTCTCGGACGACAGCGGGTCGCGCGAGATGGGCGGTGAGCTCGGGTGGTTCCGGCGCGGCGTGATGGTCAAGCCGTTCGAGCAGGTGGCGTTCCGGATGAGGCCGGGGGAGATCTCGGACCCCGTCGAAAGCAATTTCGGCTTCCACATCATTCAGGTCGAGCGCGTACAGCCGGCTGAGATCCTCGCGCGCCAGATCCTGATCGCCCCCCCGATTTCTGCGGCGCAGGTCGCGCTGGCGCGCAACCTGGCGGATTCGATCCGCACCGCGCTCGCCCGCGCTGCCTCTTACGACTCCCTGGCGCGGCTGTACGCCGATGAGAACGAGACGAACCTCGCTCCGGAGGTGGCCCTCACCGACCTGCCGCAGGCCTACCAGCAGATGCTCGCCCGGGACACGACGCTCGGGCTCAAGCCGGTGCTCACTATCGGCAGTGGCCGCCTGAACAAGTTCGCGGTGCTGGATGTGATCAAGCGGCAGGCCGAAGGCGAACTCCGCTTCGAGGACGTCAAGGACGCGATCCGTACCAGGCTGAGCCAGGACCTGATGATCCGGCATTACGTCGACCAGCTGCGACACCTCACCTACGTCGACGTCCGCCTCTAGAGACCGTGGCCGTTCCCCGCCCCCGCCTCGCCGTCACCCTGGGCGATCCGCGTGGGATCGGGCCGGAAGTCGTCGCGCGCGCCCTGGGCGAGGGAGGACCGCTCGCGGCGGACGTGGTGCTGGTGGGGCCGGACGACCAGCTTCAAGGCATTCCGGCACGGAGCCGACTCGGGGTCGGGGAGTGGGGGGGGGGTAAAGGGGAAGAGGAGGCTGGGAAGCTCGCTGCCCGCTCCATCGAGCGCGCCGCCTGGCTGGCACGCGCCGGAGAGGTGGACGCGATCGTGACGGGGCCAGTGCACAAACAGGCGCTCCAGCGCGCGGGGTACCGCTATCCCGGTGTTACGGAGTTCCTGGCCCACCTGGTCGGTGGCGTCGACGTGGCGATGATGCTGGCGACGCCCACGCTCCGCGTCGTGCTGGTCACCACGCACATCCCGTTACGCGAGGTGCTGCAACAGGTCACGACCGACCGCGTGGTGCGCGTCGGGCGCCTGACCGCCGAGGCGCTGCGGACTTGGTGGGGGCTGGCCTCCCCGCGGCTCGCCCTGTGCGCGCTGAACCCGCACGCTGGCGAGGGCGGTCTCTTCGGGGACGAGGACGAGCGGGTGCTCAGGCCCGCGGCCGAGCAGCTTGGCGCCACCGGCCCGCTCCCCGCGGACACCGTGTTCGTGCGCGCCCTGCGAGGCGAGTTCGACGCCGTGCTCGCGCCCTACCACGACGTCGGCATGACGGCAGTGAAGGTGTCGGGCTTCGGGAACGGGGTGAACGTGACGCTCGGGCTGCCGTTCCCGCGGACCTCACCGGATCACGGGACGGCGTTTGATATCGCCGGGCAGGGAATCGCGGATCCCTCGTCGATGCGGGCGGCGCTGCAGCTGGCGGTCCAGCTGGCCGGCAAGGTCAGGAAGTAGCGGCGGCCGCGACGCGCACCTTGCCGACGCGGCGGCCGTCCATCTCGAGGATCTCGAACACCGCCCCCGGCAGCTTCACCTGGTCGCCCACCTTGGGAAGCCGACCCAGCGTGCCGAACAGCAGCCCGCCGATCGTAGTGTAGTCGCTATCGTCCAGTGAGAGGCTATAGGCCTCGTTCACTTCCTTGATCTCGGTCTCGCCCGAGATGACTGGAGCGGCGGCTCCGCCGGCTGCGGCCAGCGTCGCCGTCGGCGCGCGGTCGTACTCGTCGTAGATCTGGCCGACGATTTCCTCCAGCAGGTCCTCCATGGTGACCAGACCGGCAGTGCCGCCGAACTCATCCAACACGATGGCGAGGTGCACCTTTTGGCGCTTCATATCGGCCAGCACGTCCTCGACTTCGCGCGTGCCCGGCACGAAGAACGCGGGCCGCATCACCGCCTCCAGGGTGCCGCCCGCTCCGCCGCGGAGCCCTGCGAGGATCGCCTTGGCGTGCACGGTGCCCACGATGTCGTCGAGCGACTGCCGGTAGACGGGGTAACGCGAGCGGCCCGCAGTCGCCACGCGGTCGGCTGCCTGCTCGAGCGGCAAAGCGGCGGGGAGGGCGACGATCTGGGTGCGTGACGTCATCACTTCGCGCGCGTTCTTCTCACTGAACTCGAACACCCCCTCGAGCATTCGGGCGTCGGAGGCCTCAAGCGAGCCGCGCGCGCGGCTCTGCTCGACCAGCATCCGAATCTCTTCGGGGGAATGGATCCGCTCGAGTTCGGCTGAGCTTGCCTTGATGCCGAGCAGCCGCACCACGCGGTTGGCACTGCGGTTCAGCAGCTCCGTGACCGGGCGCGTGATCCACGAGAAGAGGATGAGCGGGGCAGCGATCCACCGGCTCGTGCCCTCAGGGTAGGTGATCGCCCAGGCCTTGGGCGCCTGCTCACCGAACACGACGTGCAGAAAGGTGATGATGCCCAGCGCTACGAACGAGGCCACGCCGCCGCGGGTCAGGAACGCGAGCGCCTCGGGCAGCGTCGCGAACCAGTCCCGGAACAGGTGGGCGACGGTGTCCTGCGCTACGTAGCCGAGCAGGATCGAGGCGAGGGTGATGCCGAGCTGCGCCGCGGACAACTGACGATAGAGGTCGTGCAGCGCCTTCTGCACCGTCTGCGCCTTGCGGTCGCCCCGCCGGGCCATCGCCTCGATCCGTGTGCGCCGCGCGGCGACTAATGCGAACTCCGCAGCCACGAAAAACGCGTTCGCCGCGACCAGCACGATCACGGCGAGAAGTCGCAGAGCGAGCGATCCAGTGGCCGGCGGGGGGAGGGGGAGGGGGAGGGGGGGGGGCGCTGGCACGGTCACGGAACCTAGCGCGTGCGGACTCGACTTCAAGCGCAGCCGTACCGTGTTTGCGCGCCATGACTTCCGCGACTTCGCGTTGCCCCGCGATGGTGCCGCGGAGTATGCTTCACCTGTTGTCGACGAATTCCGCTGAGGGCTGAGGGCTGATTGCCTATGGCTTCATTACCAGTCGACGTCCAGTGCTCCCATACCGTCCCCGCCCGCGGCGAGAGCGCCCGGCGGATGGCCGTAGTCCTCGGCATCACCACGGTCGTGCTCGGGGCGGAGGCAGTGGGCGGCTGGCTGGCCCACTCCCTGGCGTTGCTCGCTGATGCCGGGCACATGCTCGCCGACGTGGCCGCCCTCGGGCTGGCCGTGTTCGTGGCCCGCGTGGCCCAGCGGCCCGCCACGCCGGAGCGTTCCTACGGGCTGCAGCGGCTCGAGATCCTCGCCGCTCTCGTCAACGGCGCGATGCTCATCGCAATCGCAGCGGGGATCGGGATCGAAGCCTGGCGCCGATTCAATAGTCCGCCCGCCGTCCGCGCCAGCCTGCTCATCGCCGTTGCCGCCGCGGGACTCGCCGCCAACCTCCTGAGCGCCCGCATCCTGCATCACGGCCACGACCACTCCCTGAATCAGCGCGGTGCCTACCTGCACGTGGTGAGCGACGCCCTCGGCGCGCTCGGGGCAATCCTCGCCGGGGCGATCATCCTCCTCACCGGCTGGACCCTGGCCGACCCAGTCATCTCGGTGGGGATCGGCGCGCTGATCCTGAACGGGGCCTGGCGGCTGGTCAAGGAGAGCGTCGACGTCCTCCTCGAGGCAACACCGGCGCACATCTCCCTGCCGGCGGTGCACGATCGGCTCGTCTCCGTGCCCGGGGTCGAGTCGGTTCACGACCTCCACGTGTGGACGGTCACCAGCGGCGTCGTCGCCCTCTCCGGCCACCTCGTGGTCAAGGACCCATCCAGCAACCAGAGGGTGCTGGAAGAAGTCCAGGACCGGATGCGGCACGAGTTCGGCATCCGCCATGTGACGGTGCAGATGGAGAAGAGCCAGGTGTGTGACTGAACCCGCTTTTAGTCTTGCCTTTCGACGCCCCCTCTTCTATACTGCGCCCCTCTCACACGACCCCGTCAGGACGTAGTCCTTTGAAGATCCGCAACATCGCGATCATCGCCCACGTCGACCACGGCAAGACCACCCTGGTGGATCAGATGCTCCGCCAGGCGGGGGTGTTCCGCGCCAACCAGGCGCTCACCGAGCGGGTCATGGACTCCAATCCGCTCGAGCGCGAGCGGGGGATCACGATCCTCGCCAAGAACACGGCAGTGCGCTGGGGCGACACGAAGATCAACATCGTGGACACCCCCGGGCACGCCGACTTCGGTGGCGAGGTGGAACGGATCCTGCGGATGGTGGATGGGTTCCTCCTGCTCGTGGACGCGGCCGACGGGCCGATGCCGCAGACGCGCTTCGTTGCGGGAAAGGCCCTGGCGCTCGGGTTGAAGCCGATCGTCCTGGTCAACAAGATCGACCGCCAGGACGCCGAACCGTTACGCGTGCATGACGAGGTGCTGGAGCTGTTCCTCGAGCTCGAAGCGACCCCTGAGCAGTTCAACTGCCCCTTCCTTTATACATCGGGTCGGGCGGGGACGGCTACGGACGACTTGAAGCGCCGTGGGACGGATCTGACGCTGTTGTTCGAGACGATTCTGCTGACGATCCCTCCCCCCAAAGCGGACGCCCTGGGGCCGTTCCAAATGCTCATCTCGACCCTCGACTACTCGAACTACTTGGGGCGGATCGGGATCGGGAGGATCGAGCGCGGCACCGTACACGTCGGCGACACCGTCGCGTTGCTGCCCCTGGGTGAGCCCGGACCGCTGGGAGACGCCCCCTTCGAGCAAGCGCGCGTCGTCAAGCTGTTCGCCTTCGAGGGTCTGGAGCGGGTCGAGATGGCCGAGGCCGCGGCGGGCGAGATCGTCGCCATGGCCGGGCTCTCGGGGGTCGAGATCGGGAAGACCGTGACGGCACCGGACCACCTGGAGCGCTTGGCCGGGATCGCCGTCGAGGAGCCCACGATCTCGGTCGACTTCCTGGTGAACAACTCCCCCTTTGCGGGGCGGGACGGGAAGTACGTAACTGGGCGCCAGCTGCGGGAGCGGCTCTATAAAGAGCTGGAACGCAACGTCGCCTTGCGGGTGGAAGACACGGACAGTCCTTACACCTTCACGGTTTCCGGTCGCGGGGAGCTGCACCTGGGCATTCTGATGGAGACGATGCGGCGGGAGGGATACGAGTTCCAGGTGAGTCGGCCGCGCATCATTCCGCGGGAGGGGCCCCACGGGGAGCAGCTGGAGCCCTACGAGGAGTTGATGATCGACTGCCCGGAGGGGTACCTCGGCGTCGTGATGGAGAAACTTGGCCCCCGCCGGGCGACTCTTCTGGACATGCGGAACCCGGGGGTGGGGACGGTGCGGATGCGCTTCAAGATCCCGGCCCGGGGCCTGCTGGGCTACCGGTCGGAGTTCTTGACGGATACGCGAGGAACGGGAATCATGCATCACCGGTTCCTGGACTACAGCGCCTGGGCTGGGCCGTTAGCAGGGCGGAGCCGGGGGGTGATGGTAGCGGACCGGGAAGGGGTGGCGGTGGCGTACGCGCTCTTCAATCTTCAGGAGCGCGGTACGATGTTCGTGAAGCCCGGGGAGCCGGTCTACGAAGGGATGGTCGTGGGCGAGCACGTCCGGCCGGGCGATATGGACGTGAACGCGACGAAGGAGAAGAAGCTGACGAACATGCGGACGACGGCGGCGGACGAAATGATCATTCTCGAGCCGCCGCGGCAGGTGACGCTGGAGCTGGCGCTCGAGTACATCGAGGATGACGAGCTGATCGAGGTGACGCCTTCGTCACTTCGGCTGCGCAAGCGCATGCTGGGAGCGACGGAGCGGCGCAAGCAGGCCCGCAGCGACAAGCGGGCGGCGGACGAATCGTGAGATCGGAGAGCTCGGATCCATCAATCCCAACCTCAGCTGGGGGTGACAATGCTGGCCGTGGCGGCGTCGATGGACTGGTCGCTCAAGCGTCGTAGCGACAACATCGACGAAGAGTTCGGAGACTTCGAAGAGGACAAAGATCTCGATGAAGACTTCGACGACGAGCTGGACGAGGACGAGATGGAGGAGGAGGAGCTGGACGACCTCGACGACTACGACGATCTGGACGACGAGTTCGACGATGGAGAGGACGATGAGTTCCGGCCCAAGAAGGGGCCGCGACGCGATTGGGAATGAAGCGCGTCGGAGTGTCTAGTGGTCAATGGTCTGATGGACAGAGACGAGCCTGCCTCGACTCTCTATCTGACAATCGGACACTCCGACGGGGTGGGCGGGGGTTGTGGGGCCCGTAGCTCAGGTGGTTAGAGCGCACGCCTGATAAGCGTGAGGTCGGTAGTTCAACTCTACCCGGGCCCACTACTTACGGAGCAGGGTTCAAAACAGAGTCGAAAACAGAGTCGGAACGCTGAAGTGCTGCTAGGCGCTCACCAAGTTTGGTCGCGTGATGCTCTACCCGGAACTCCATCGCCTCCGCGCGGTGCCGGACCTCGCCCAGATGCCCATAGACTCGGTTGACCAGCGCCGTGCCGCCGTGGCCCAGCCACTTCGCCACGGTGTACGGACTGATGGGCGCCCCGCGGTCCAGTAGTTGGAGCGCCGCCGCGCAGAAGCTGTGCCTGAACGCATAGAGGTTCACCGCCCGCTCCGGGAAGCCGACGCGCGTCGCCACAGCGTCCAGCATCTTGCGCACATCCTTCAGCCGACGGCCCGTCTTGGGTGAGCGGAACAGCAACCCAGTGCGTGGCGTGCGGTCGTCGGGGCAGACGTACGGATACAAGATCTCGCGCAGCTGTGGCCAGAGCGGGACTGATCGGAGCGCTCCGGCGGTCTTAGTCCCGTGAATGGTGATCACGCTCCGGTCGAATGAGATGTCCTCGGCCTTGAGGCTAAGTAGTTCCCCTGGGCGCGACCCAGTGAACGCGGCTGCGGCGATTAGCTCATAACTGCAGCCGAGGGCGATGTCAGGGCGCTTCCGCTGGAGGGTCCGGGCGCTCTCAAGCACCAGCGCCACCTCGTGCGCCTCGAACCAGCGGGCCTCGTGGGTCTTGCCCTGCGGCTTGGTCATCAGGGCGCTTACGGGGTTGACGCCTACGTTGACCCAGCCCTGTTCCTGCGCCCTTCGAAACAGGTTCGAGAGCGAGTTCAGGCACTTTCTCGCGTTGGCCGGGCCCATGAGCCGCGCCGGATGTTTGCCGCGCCTGCGGCCCTCGGCGAGGCGCATGCGGAATCGCGTCGTCTGCAACCATGTTGTCCACTGGCCAACGCGCTGTGGTGTTATGGCTTCCAGCAGCGTGTCGGCGCCGAAGAATCGGCAAGCCCGCTCGAGGTGGCGCTGATCCGATTCGAGCGACTGGGTGGTGACCCTATTAGCGAGCGCTTTGAGCCGCAGGTGTTCGGCCGCAGCAGCTTGGAGGGCCATCGTCACGGGCGACAACCCGTTCAGGCCGCGCAACGTCTGGCGCTGATGCTCCGAGATCAGTTTCGCATACAGTGCCTGCGCTGTTGCCGCATCGGTCACAGCGCGCCCACTCCCCGGCAACCGTAACGCCACTCGGCGTCCGTTCGGCAATCGAGCATACGCCCGCGATAGCCCGTGGCCCTGCCGTCGCCAGAAGACCCCGCTCTTAGTTTTCATGGCGTCCTCCCCTTGTTGAGGTGAATGTGTCCGCCCGTAGGTTACACTCCTCGTCTTTGCGGTGCTCCTCGTCACCGGATTCGTTGAGCCCTCCGCACGGCTCGCCAAGCGTCGAGTGCAGGCACTGGGTGCTGCTCACGCTGCTTGGCGAGGAACGCGTCGACGCCCGCTGGGGGGATGCGCCAGTCGCGCCCGTTCAGTTTGTAGGCGCCCGGGAAGCGGCCGCGCTCGCACCAGCCGCGGATGGTCGAGGTGGAGCGGCGGAAGCGCCCGGCGAGCTCGGCGATCGTGCAGTCCCCAGGGGCGGCTGGCGGGTCGGGGTCCTGCGCGTGCTCGGTCGCCAGGCCGAGCAACCCGTCCCGGGTGAGGGTTACGGACACGCCCTGAGGCAGGCGCTCGGCGAGCTCGCGGAGGCGGTCGGCCAGCTTCACGCTACTCCTCCC
>DASQAH010000294.1:0-13014 GCA_035635835.1 Gemmatimonadales bacterium | reverse complement strand
TCCCAGGGGAAGCTGCGGCGAACGGTGTCGGCGAGGGCGGCGGCGGCCGCCCGATTCCCTCGCCTCAGGTACAGGAGGAGTTGCGTCCTGAGGGCGAAAGGCTCGTGGGGAAGCCGCTGACGCGCCCGCCTCACCAAGGGCGCCGCTTCCAGCGTGTCACCCAGCCCCATCAGGTAATAAGCCCGGGCCGCATCGAGGTGCGGATCCCCTGAGAACAACGAGTCGGCCCGAGCGTACTCCCGACGAGCTGCGACAGTGTCGGCCAGCCCGGCAAGCACGGCCGCCGCCCACTCATGGGCGCGATACGACTCGGGGTGCTCCTGGAGCGTCGTCAACAGGAAATCCTTGTTGCTCCTCCATACCGGCAGTCGTGCGGCGGAGCGCGCAGCAAGAGCGATCAGCAGCACCGCCCCGCCAACCCACATGCGCCGTTCCCCCCATCGCTGGGTCGCCCACCCTGCGCCGAGGCCCACGGCGGCGGCGATCAGCAACTCGGGCAGATAAAGATTCCGCTCGGCGAGCACGACCCCGGAGGGAAACAACAGGTTCGAGGTGGGCAGATAGGCAAGCGCTGCCACGGCCGCGGCGAAGCTGATGAGGGGCGAGCGTGGGCTACACCAGAGGACGAGGTAGAGCGCGCCCGCAACCACCACCACCCCTCCCACGGCCGCCAACGAAGCGCCGCCGCCCACCGGGATGACCTGGGGACCGTAATCGGCCGACAGATCGAGCGGCCAGACAAGCAGGCGGGCTGCCCGCAGCACGGCGGGGAGTGCCACGGCGAGCCGGCCGCCGGCGCCCGTGCCTAGGAACGGCGGTGCCACATCGGCAACCGCGTTGCGGCCGACGAGTGCCCAGACAACCAGGAACCCGGCGGTCGCGAGACCGAGCCCTGCGTAGAAGGGCGTCGGGTACCAGCGCCGCTGCTCAGCCGGTTGCAGCCAGTTATCGAGCAGTATCACGACACCTGTAATGACACCATGCTCCTTGCTGAACATCGCCACTGCAGCGCAGATGATCGCGACCGTCCACCAGCCACGCCGGGCGGCTAAAACCGCTGCGAACAGTCCCACGGCCACGAGCAGCTCGGCGCGCGAAACGAGACTCGCCACCCCCTCGACATGGACGGGGTGGACAGCGAAGAGGAGGCCGGCCACCACAGCGGCCGCGCCGGGTAGCCATCGCGCCAACACCAGTACCACGAGCAGCGCGGCTGTCGCGTGCAGCAGGGTATTGACGGCGTGGAACCAGCCAGGCCGCCCGCCGGACAGCTGCCAGTCGACGGCAAAGGAGAGAATCGTCAACGGCCGGTACAGCCCCGCCTGCGAAGGTGGAGGCCAATACGCCTTGTCCGCGGCCCGGACGGCGGCAGAGAACGAGTGGACCGCCGGGTTGAGCGCGATGATCCCCCGATCGTCCTGGACCCACCCGTAGCGGATCGTCGGCAGGAACAACAGCACGGCTACGGCGAAGACCGTCACGAGGCCGATCCTCACCTCGCCTCCCATTCCTTAGCATGCGCCACGAGCGAATCCGCCGTCGCGACGTCGCCACGGGAGCGCGCGGCCACCGCTTGCGTGTAGAGATAGCCCGCGCATTGGAAGCAGAGCTGGTCGACGCGAATCAGCAGGGCGTCGGCCAAGGCCGGCCGACCGAGCGTGAAGGCCGCGTCGGCGGCGCCGACGAAGACTGAGGGGTCCCGGTCGTAGATACGGGCGGCGACCTGGTAGGCGGCGAGTGCTTTGCCCGCCTGCCCCGCACTCTGGAGCAGGGCGCCGCTGCGGGCCGGGCCGCGGTAGGAGGCCGGCGAGTCGTCCAAAATGCTCATCGTCACCGCCTTATCGTCACGCCAGGCGGGGACACGGAAGGCCGTCCAGATCGCGCCCGCGACCAGAATCACCGCCACGGCAAGCCATTTCACCGGGACGAGGATGAATCGATTATCGGGTGGGAACAGGTTCACGAACCGTCGCGAGGGCCGCTCGATCCAACCCCCAATCGCCAGCGCTAGCCCTGCAGACGGCAGATAGAGCGTGCGCTCGGCGAGGAGGATGCCGGTCGGGAAAAGAAGGTTCGCGACGGGGAGAAAGGCGATCGCGATCCATCCCAGTGCGAACGTCTCGACCGTCCGGTGATGGCGCCATGCCCACCACAACACCCCCGCCCAAAAGAACAACGCCGCGACTCCGAGCCAGAACCGGCCATCGAGGGGCGAACTGACGAGCGTGTATTCGTTGGGGGAGTAGTCGACCCGCAGGTGCAGCGGGAACACCAACAGCCGAACGACATCGGCCAGGGCAGCCACTGCCGTGAGCCGGACCTGCGGCCACGTGGCGCTATGGAACACGGGAGCGACCACGTCCCAGCGGGCGTAGGGATGCTGCACCTGCCAGCGAATTGCTCCGTAGAGGGCGGCGAGCGCCGTCCAGCTCGCGGCGTAGGCAACGATCCGCCGCCGGGCCGGACGGTGCAGCCCCAGCATCCAGCCCCAGGCGATGAGCCCAGGCGCAACTGCGGCGTTCTCCTTGCTGAGCAGACCGAACGCCAGGGCGATGGTGCTCCACGCGAGGCTCTCCCGCACCAGGGCAGCGTACACCGCGAGCATCGTGAACAGCGCCGCCATCAGCTCCGCCCGCCCCACAACATTGGCGACCGCCTCGACGTGTATTGGGTGCACCGCGAAGATCAGGCCGGCCGCGAGCGCGCCACGCAGACCAGCCCAGTGGCGTGCGAGCGCAGCAACGACGACGGTGGCGGCCGCGTGCCAGAAGACGTTCACCGCATGGAACCAGGTCGATCCGTCCACCAGGCGGTCGAGGCTGAAGGTGGCAATGATAAGCGGCCGGTACATCTTCCCGCCGTATTCCGGCGGCCAGTACGGCGCGCTGAACGCTCGCCAGATCCCCGACGCGGAGTGGACGAGGGGGTTAAACGCGATGACGTACAGGTCGTCCATCGCAAAGCGGTTCCACAGCGCGGCGAGATAGACCACGACTGCGCAGGCGGCGACCACGACATAGACGCGCTTAGCGTCCACGATTGATCGCATAGACCCAGCGGGCGCCGGGCCAAGCATGCAGGGGAGTGAGCCAACCGGGATAGGCAGCGATGAGGCGTCGCAGCTGCCGCGCGGAGCCGACGCCTGAGCTCGCCAGTACGATGTGGGTCACGCCCTGGCGCTCGAGATAGGCGCGTTGCTCGACGGGCCCTGGCTCGACGACGACCCGGCCCCGGTAGCCGTAGAGATAGAGGGGAACCGACGTCCGTCCGGTGTAGAGCCAGACGAGCGCCTCGTCATCAGTGGCCAGCACCGACTCCGGGGGCAGGGTCTCGAGCCACGGCAACAGCTCGCGGAAATTGGCCGAGATCAGGGGCGCGTCGCCACGCCACCAGCGACCGGCGAGCCCCCGTGCCTCGTACAAGCCGAACCCGAAAACGAGAGGGACGCTGAGAACCGCGATCGGAGAGCGGAACGGCGCCCGCCACAGGGCAGCGGCCCCAGCGCTCCACGCCAGGGCGATCCAGGGGAGGACGGCCCACAGAAACCGGTCCGGGGGGAAGGGCCACACGGCGAGGATGGCGAGGTACCCAGCGAGCGAGAGGCCGGCACTCGAGCGCCGACCAAGCACCCACAGACCGTAGGCGCCGACTGCCAGTGCCGCGGCGCCGAAGAGATAGTAGAGGGGCGCTGTCGGCATCCAGCTGAGCGTGATGGCCCCGAGCGGGCGAGGCAGGTCCGCGGCGCTGGCACCAAATGCCCCAACGCCGGCCTGCCGGACGACTTCGCCGTAGCTCCCGTAGTTGATCGCCAGAGCCGGATCGATGCCGGCGCGGTGCGCCAGCGTCCACAGCCCCCACCCCGCCGCCGCTGCGGCGACGGGCGCGGCGGCAAGCGCAGCCCGCGGCCAGCCCCAGCCGCGCACAAGCAGGAGAAACAGCACGATCCCCGCGCCGGCAGCGACGCCGATGGTGCGAGTGAGCAGCGTGAGCGCCGCTGCGACCCCCGCGAGCAACGCGCCCCTGGCCGGACCCCAGCCCGGCGGCGGCGCATCAGCCAGGGCGACTGTCACGGTGAACAGCAATGCGAAGAGCGGCTCAGCGAACAGGACCGACTGCGTCTGCAGCACGGGGATAGCGACCGCGGCCGCTGCGACGACGGCGGCCGCGAGCCAGCCGGGCGCCCGCTCTCCCAGCAGCCGCAAACGAGTGGCGTGCCAGGCCGCGAGCCCGGCCGCGGCCGCGGCGCAGCCGAGGTTGAGGAGCTTGCCCGCGAACGCTGCGGCATCGAGCGACAGCGTCCCGAACAGCGGCGCGAGCAGCAGAGGGTAGAGCGGCGGGTAGTGAATCGCGGTGGGGGCCCCGGGGAGATTGGCCTGGACGTAGCCCTGGCCGCGGGCAAGGCTTATGGCGAGGGCGGCGTAGAAGCCGTCGTCGTAGAACACGCCGACGAGATCGCGGTTCAGCGCCAGGGCCCCGGCGAGGAGCGCCACGGCAGCAGCGCCGAGCCCTAAGCGGCGGGCGTCCCGCCCTAGGGTCGGAGCGTCCGCCAATCGCCGCCCGGAGGAAAGAGGTTGAAGCGGACGATGTGCACGAGGGCGGCGAGCCCGTCACGCCAAGTGATCTTCTTGCCCTCAGCGTAGGTGCGCCCGCTGTAGGTAATCGGCAGCTCCCAGATCCGCGCTCCCACCTGGGCCAACCGCGCCGTCACCTCAACCTCGAAGCCGAAACGGTCAGACGTGAGCGGCAGGCGCTTGAGCAGGTCGGTTCGAACGAGCTTGTAGCACGTTTCCATGTCCGTGAGGTTCAGGTTCGTAAACATGTTGGACATGAGCGTCAGGAACCGGTTGCCAACGGAGTGCCAGAAGAAGAGCACCCGGCGGGGGCCGCCCTGGAAGCGGGAGCCATACACGGCGTCGGCCTTGCCCGTCCGGATCGGTTGCAGCAGCGTCACCAAGTCCGCCGGGTCGTATTCGAGGTCGGCGTCCTGAACGACGATCACATCGCCGCCGGCCGCGGCGATTCCGGAGCGGAGGGCCGCCCCTTTGCCACGGTTCGCCGGGTGGTGGATCACCCGGTCGATCAGTCGCTCCTGCGCCAGTCGGTCCACGATCTCCCCCGTACCATCCGTCGAGGCATCGTCTACGGCAATGATCTCAAGCCGGAGCGGGATTGCGCGCAGACGGCGCGCGACGGACTCGATGGTCGCCCCCTCGTTGTACGCCGGGACGATCACCGACAGCATCAGCTCGCGGGCCGCAGCGGCGGTCATGGCGCGCGCTCTCCGATCGCGATGAGAGATTGTCCCACGCGCCAGGGAAGGAAGCGCTCCAGCCGGAACAGCGGCACGAGGGCGTCATACAGGCTCAGGGAGCCGGCGGGAATCAGGCGGCGCTTGAGCACTCGTCCCGTGAGCCACCACCCGGGGACACCGGCCAGGTTGAAGTACTCCAGGTGCAGCAGGCGGAATCCGGCGTTCGGGAATTTGCGCCGCAGCTCCGCTGGCGTATAGCGACGCACGTGCCCCAGCGCTTCATCAAGGGTGCTATATAGGGACGGCAACGACGGCACCAGCAGCACGAGCCTGCCCCCCGCCTGCAGCAGGACCCGCATGGCCGCGAGGGAGGCGACGTCGGCAGGAACATGCTCGAGCACGTTGAGGCAGATGACGGTATCGAGCCGCTCAGCCGCGAGGCTGCCGTCAGCATCTGGAAGGCGAAGCTTGGTGATACGTACGTTGGGGCGGCTGGCGAACCGCTCGCGCAGGCGCGCGAGGTAGTAGGGATCGGTGTCTGAGAGCACGACACGCTCGCGGTCGAGGATGAACTCGGACATGCTCCCTAGGCCTGCCCCGATCTCGAGTACGCGCCGGCCGACCCAGCGCTGCAGGCGGTCGGTGAGCCACCGGTTGTAGTTCCGAGCAGACGTGAGGCGTTCGAGCGTCTCGGCCCCGGAGGCATCCTGCGGCGCAATGGGATCCGGAGGGGAAGCCATCAGCGAGGCGAACCGCCGGCGTGGATCACGGCCACTAGCAGGCCAACGGCCAGCGCCTCGGCGACGCCGCGGCGCTCACCGCGGAGCCAGGAGGGGAAGGACTCCGACACGGTCATTCCGCGTCGGCCGACTTCACGCCAGTGTCGTACTTGCTGAGCTTCCGGTAGAGGGTGGAGGGGTCGATGCCCAGCACTTCCGCCGCGCGCGTCTTGTTGCCGCCCTCAGACTGTAGCACCCAGGTGATGTAGGCCTGCTCGATGACCTCGAGCGTGGGATTGACGTGAGGGCGCTCGGCCAGGAGCGGCTCGGGACGCCGCTCGGTGATCTTCCCGGGGAGGGCGGAGAGCGCCACGGCCTCGCCTTTGCTGAGAACCACAGCCCGCTCCAGGGCATTCTCCAGCTCGCGCACGTTGCCGGGCCAGTCATAAGCCATGATGGCGTCCACCGCCTCCGCGGAGAGCCGCTTGAGCTCCTCACCATGCTCCTTCTCCCGGGCGATGCGCCTGAGGAAGGCGTCTACGAAGATCGGGATATCGTCACGTCGGTCGCGCAACGGCGGCAGGTGAATGGCGATTACGTTGAGTCGATAGTAGAGGTCGGTGCGGAACCGTCCTTGCTTGATGTCGTCCTCGAGGTCCCGGTTGGTAGCGGCGACTACGCGCACGTCCACGGGGATGGCTTCGGTCCCGCCGACGGGGATGCATTCGCGCTCCTGCAGCACCCGTAGGAGCTTCACCTGGGTGGCGGGCGACATCTCCCCGATCTCGTCCAGAAAGAACGTCCCGCCGCGGGCCGCGGCGAACAGCCCCTGCTTGTCGCGCACCGCGCCCGTGAAGGATCCCTTCACGTGGCCGAACAGCTCCGACTCCAGCAGGCTCTCGGGCAGGGCGCCGCAGTTCAAGGACAGGAACTGTGACTCACTGCGCGCTGACAGCTCGTGAATGTAACGGGCGATGATCTCCTTCCCGGTTCCCGACTCGCCCTGGATCAGGACGGTGCTTTCGGTAGGAGCGACCTGCTCGGCAAGCCGCATCACGTCGAGGAATATGCGTGACTTCCCCAGCGGCTTGACCTGGCCCGAACGCTCGCGGCGACGGATCTCCTGCTTCAGGTGTTTGTTCTCCGCCCGTAGCAGCCGGTAATCCGCGGCACGGCGACAGATGGCCACCATGTCGTCGTTGGAGAAGGGCTTTTGGATGTAGTAGAACGCCCCCTCGTTCACGGCCTGAATGGCGGTCTGGAGCGAGGCCTGGGCCGTCATGAGAATGACTGGCGTCTCGGGGTCCTGCTGCCGCACGGCCGACAAAATGTCGATGCCGCTGACTTGCGGCATGCGCACGTCAGTCAGGACGATGTCCGGGGCCGAGCCTTTGAGCGTCTCGAGCCCGGCCTTCCCACCTTGGGCCGTGGTGACGTCGAACCCCTCGTTCTTGAGGAGGATACGCAGCGTTTCGAGGATCCCTGACTCGTCATCGATGACGAGGATGGACGGTTGTGGCGCGGTCATGCGGCTTCCTCTTTCCGGCGCGCGGCCGGGAAATAAACGGTGAACGTCGTGCCCCGTCCGACATTGGTATCGACCATCACGAGCCCTCGGTGCGCCTCTACCGCCCGCTGCACGATAGCGAGCCCCAGACCCGTTCCCCCCACCCGGCCGGTGACGAACGGCTCGAACAGCCGTTCGCGAACGTCTTCGGGGATCCCGGGACCGTTGTCACTCACCCGGAGCGCGACGGGGTTCTCGATGCCGGACCCTCCGGGAAGCTCCGTAGGAGCCGCCCGATCGGTGCGCACAGTGACCCGTACGCCCTTGCCCGCCGCTTGGACAGCGTTGAGGACCAGATTCGAAACCACCCGGTGCAGCAGGTCCTCGTCTCCTTCCATCGGGGTGGCGCCGCCCTGCAGGTCGATCACGGCGTCCTCGGGAAAGTCGGGGTGCTCGCGGACGAGGCGAACGGCCGCGCGCGCCACTTGCTGGAGGTCCACCGGCCGGCATTCCGTCACGCGCACGCGGGAGAAGTCGAGAAACTCCGATAGCAGCCGGGACAGACGGTCGCTCTCGCGGACGATCAGGGTCCCCAGGAACCGCTCGTCGGGGTTGGCGCGGGTGGAGCGCGACAGCTGCTCGACCGAAGAGCGGATCGAAGCAAGCGGGTTCTTGATCTCGTGCGCCAGGCTCGAGGAGAGCTCGGCCACCGCCTCGAGCCGCTCGGCGCGCAGGTGCAACTCCTCGAGCCGCTTGGAGTCCGAGATATCGGTGAAGATCGCCGTGACCCGCGGCGGCCCGTCGCCTTGGGCCTCGAGCGTGGTCGTGGTCACCCCGATGGGGAACGTACGGTCGGGCCGGTACACGGTCGCCTCGACGCGCATCATCCGCACCCCGCGTCGGGCGGTCGAAGTGACGGCGGCGTGGAACTCCGGCGCGATCCGGGCCACTTCCGGCATGATCGGCCGGTCCCCCCACTCCGCGGCGCGGACCCCGAGGAGTTCCTCGGCCGCGGGATTGCAGTACAGCAGCTTGCCATCGGGGTCCACCGTCAGGACGCCCGTGCGCAAGTTCTTAAGGACGTCGGACGCTTCCAGCCGCACCTGGCGCACCTCGGCCGCCAGCGCCGCGCGCTCCTCCCCCATCACCGACACGCGGCTGGTGATGTAGGCCGTGACGGCGGCCACGACGAGGAAGACCACGAGCTGAACCCAGATGCCCGGGGGAAGCGCGATCGGGTGCCCGAAAAACACATCGGCGAAGTAGACGAGCCCGGCCAGGACGGTCACCAGGGCGGAGCCGGCTGGGCGCAGCAACAGCGCCGTCACCGCGATGAGCACGACGTACAGACCGGCGAAGTAGCTCTCGTTACCGCCGGTCATGTGGACGACGGTCGTGATCAGCACGACGTCGAACAGCGCCTGGAGATAGAGGAAGTTCCGGCCCGGCGTGCGCCCCCGCAGGTGCGTGTACCAATACGAGGCGCCCGTGACCGCCAACGACGCGGCGAGCAGAGAGGAGGTGACGAGGATGTCGAGCGGCGCCGCGACCTGCACCTTGAGCGCAGCGGTGAGGTAGATAGCCACCGCCACGCACATGCGGCCCACGTACACCCATCGCAGGATGGACTCGAGGGAGGGGATCGTCGACGCCCGAGAGCTGCCGCCGAACCAGCGCAAGCCGACTCCTTGACAGTGATGGCTAACTGCTTATGGCACAGCCTATTAGATTGTTAGACGGCTGTGTCGCTAGGCGGGGCGCAGGAGGAAGTATTGGGGGTGGTGTGGCAAAGTGCAAGAGAGCCTATCGCATGACACGAATTCCTTGCCGGGCCTCGAGACGCAGACATATTAAGGGCCGGCCTCGCCGCGAGCGGGCCGAAGCGGGGCGAGGCGCCCCCACGAACTCCTACCCCAGCGGAGGCTCGTCATGAGACGATGGTTGCCCGTGGCGCTCGCCGGCGGCTTCATTGCGTCGGCATGCAGTGAATCTCGAACCCCAACCCAGCCTTCTAGCAATGTGCTAGAGGTCGCCGCCACCCCGTCGCACATTCACGTGCTTCCCCCTCAAGCCCTCGGGCTGGGTATGGTCCTGGGCGCCGCAAAGGCGCGCGGCGGGAAGCCCACGGGCGGCACGGGGATCCTGTATCACGGTGGTCCGATCATCTACCGACAGAACGTCGCGACGATCTACTGGGCCAGCTCGGCGATCTACAATCGTGGACCGGCGCCGGGCACCCACGGCACCGGGGCCCAGGATGGATCCCTCGTCGGATTCTTCCTCCGCAACCTTGGCGGGTCGCCGTACTTCAATATCAATACGACGTACTTCGACGGCTCGGGTGCGCGCGTGCAAAACGTGGTGCAGTACACGCAGTACTGGGCATCGAACACCAACGTGCCGGCCTCGGGATCGACCGTCTCGGACGCGCAGGTGCAGGCCAAAGTCGTTGAAGGCCTCACGACCGGCAACCTGACCTACGATCCTTCTACCCTCTACGCCGTCTTCAGCGGGAGCGGCGTGAACCTAGGCGGCGGCTTCGGCACGCAATACTGCGCCTACCACGGGCATTTCACAAACGGCAGCCAGGACATCAAATACGCGGTGATGCCCCACGACGCCGATTTCGTGAATGGATGCACTGCGCTGACCGGGTCACCCAACGGCGACTTCGCCGCAGACGCCGAGGTGAACACCCTGGCGCACGAGACGGAGGAGACGACGACGGACCCCGACCTGAACGCCTGGTTCGATCGGCGGGGTTTCGAGAACGCGGACAAGTGTGCCTGGACGTTCGGGACGACCTACACGACGGCCAATGGCTCCACGGCCAACATGAATTTGGGCGGGCAGGATTTCCTGATCCAACGCAACTGGGTGAACGCCGGGAGTGGCGGCTGTCTCACGCGGTATCCCTAGCCCTCACACCCACCTGACGGAGAAGCGCGAGGCCCCGGCAGATTTGCCGGGGCCTCGGTATTTCGGACGACTCTCCGACGGTCACTGCACCGCGTTCACCATGTCGAAGATCGGCAGGTACATGGCGACCACCATGCCGCCGACGATGACGCCGAGCACCACGATCATGATCGGCTCCAAGAGGGACAGCAGGGCGCTCACCGCGGCGTCCACCTCGTCGTCGTAGAAGTCGGCGATCTTGGAGAGCATCTCGTCCAGCCCGCCGGTCTGCTCGCCCACGGCGATCATCGAGATCACCATCGGCGGGAACACCTTGGACTTCGCCAGCGGCGCCGAGATCGTCTCGCCCCCTGCGATGGAGGCGCGGGATTCCATCACCGCGTTGTGAATCACCTGGTTGCCCGCGGTGCGGGCGGTGATCTCGAGGCCGTCGAGGATCGACACCCCCGAGGAGATGAGGGTGCCGAGCGTGCGGGTGAAGCGCGACACCGCCGATTTGCGCAGCAGGTCGCCCAGAACCGGGAGCCGCAGCAACGTGGCGTCGATCTGGAGCTTGCCGGGGGGGGTTTTGTAATAGCGGTTGAGCCCGAACACGATCAGCCCGACCACCCCGCCGATCGCCCACCAGTAGTGGGCCAGGACGAAGCTGGCGCCGATGACGATGCGGGTCGGCAGCGGCAGCTGGAGGTTCACCGAGGCGAACATCTTCTGGAACGTCGGAATGACGAAAATGAGCAGCGTCGCGACCGCGATGCCGGCCACCGAGAAAATGACCGCGGGGTAAATCATCGCGCCTTTAACCTTACGCACAATGAGGTCGTTCTTCTCGAGGAACTGCGCCAGGCGCAGCAGGATCGTATCGAGGATACCGCCAGCCTCGCCCGCGGCGACCATGTTTACGAACAGGTCGGTGAATGCCTTCGGGTGCTTGCGCAGGGCATCGGCGAGGGTGTTACCGCTCTCGACGTCGTACACCACGGCCCGGGTGATGTCCGCCAGGACCTTGTTCTCGGTCTGCTGGGCGAGGATGTCGAGGGCCTGCACTAGAGGCAGGCCGGAGTTGATCATGGTAGCGAACTGACGCGTGAAGATGACGATGTCGCGCGTTTTCACCCCGCCCTTGAACAAGGCGCCGAGGCTGATCTCTTTCGGCGCCTGGCGGACCTGCACGACCACCATACGGTTCTTGCGCAGGTGGGCGATGACGTCATCGCGGCTGGGCAGGTCGATCTTGTCCTGGACGAGATTGCCCTTCAAGTTGCGCGCGGTGTATTCAAAGACCGGCATGGCTCACCCCCCGCCGGCGCCTAGCGGCGCGCGGCGACCTTGGATTGACCGGCCTGTGCGGCGCCGGATGCGGGCATGGGTTCCTTTTCGTCCATCAGCGGCTCGCCGATCACGCGCAGGAACTCGTTCGGGTTCGAGGACACCCGCAGACATTCCTCTTTGGTGACCTCGCGGCCCATGTACAGCTGGTAGAGCGCGTCATTGAGCGTCTGCATACCGTGCTTCTTGCCCGCCTGCATCATCGACGGGATCTGCTCGACCTTGTCGTCACGGATGAGCGCGCGGATCGCAGGCGTCACCACGAGAATCTCCGCGGCCATCACCCGGCCGCGTCCCTTGGCCTTCTGGAGCAGCGTCTGGGTGATCACGCCCTCCAGCACGAACGACAGCTGGGTCCGAATCTGGGTCTGCTGGTGCGCCGGGAAGATATCGATGATGCGGTTGATGCTCTCCGCCGCCGAGTTGGTGTGAAGGGTCGCGAAGGCGAGGTGGCCGGTCTCGGCGATGGTGAGCGCCGAAGCCGTCGTTTCGAGATCGCGCATTTCGCCGATGAGCACCACGTCGGGATCCTGCCGCAGCGCGTATTTCAGGGCCGCGTTGAAGCTGTTCGTATCGGTGCCGACTTCCCGCTGATTCACGATGCACTGTTGATGCCGGTGGATGAACTCGATCGGGTCCTCCACCGTGATGATATGGCCCTTCAACTCCTTGTTGATCTTGTCGATCATCGCCGCGAGCGTGGTGCTCTTGCCCGAGCCCGTGGGGCCGGTTACGAGCACCAGGCCGCGCGGTTTTTGCGAGAGGTTCGCGACCACCACCGGCAGACCGAGGTCCTGGAACGTTTTGACGTTGAAGGGGATTTGCCGGATCACCATGGAGACGCAGCCGCGCTGCTTGAAGCAGTTACCGCGGAACCGCGCCAGGTTCTGGATGCCGAACGAGAAGTCCAGCTCGTTCTCGGTCTCGAACCGCTTCTTCTGGCCCTCCGTGAGCACCGAGTAGGCTAGCGAGAGCGTGTCCTTGGGCGTGAGCACCTCGTCGCTGGACGCGTTCACAATGTCCCCGTCCACGCGGATTTTGGGCCGCTCGCCAGCCACGATGTGGAGGTCGGAAGCGTCTTTCTCGATCATCTCCTCGAGCAGGGCGCGCAGATTCACCGGCATGAGGCGGTCTCCTTCATTAGGCGGCGGTCTCCTTCACCACTTCCTCGAGCGTCGTGATCCCCTTCTTCACCTTCAGCATGCCGTCCATGCGGAGGGTGAGCATCCCCTCCTTCACAGCCAGCTCCCGCAGCTCCTCGGTCGAGCCGCCCTTGAGAATGGCCCGCCGCA
>DASQAH010000293.1:0-2712 GCA_035635835.1 Gemmatimonadales bacterium | reverse complement strand
ATGGCGATGGCGGCCACCCGCCGATGCTTGAGCGTCTTCGCCGCATAGTCGCCCAGCGGATGCATGATCTGGCTCGCCGCGAAGTTCGAGCGCAGGATCCACTTGGCGATCTTGCGCTTGGTCAGGTCATCGGGGGTGGTGAGGAACAGCGTGGGCACCTGGTCGCGCTCGATGAGCGGCACGAGGCTATTGCCTACGTTGACGAGGAGGATGCCCGTGAGCACGTGGATCTTGTCGTGATCGACGAGCTTCCGGTACTTGGCGATGGCCGTCGCCGAGTTGCCCTCGGTGTCCTCCTCGAACAGCTCGATCTTCCGGCCTCCCGCCTGGTAGTTCACCTGCTCCAGCGCGAGCTTCAGCCCATCCAGCATGTCCTTGCCGGCCTGGGCGAAGATCCCGGTGAGAGGCCCGAGATATCCGATGCGGATGGTCTCCGCGGCGGGGGAGGGGTGAGCGGCGAGAAGGATCAGCGTCAGCACCATGCCGGCCACGCGAAGCTGCCTCATGCGAATGCCTCCTCGGGAATGTACGAGATCGGCAACGGCGGCTAGCCCGGATAATTCATGAGTGCAGCCACTGAGTGCCAATCCGGGCTGGCGGACGCGTGGATGCGCGGTGTGGAGTCTGGAGATGCGCGTGAGGCCAGCATTTCGAGATCCGCGACGTGCGTGGCGGCGTGGTGCCTTCTGGACGTCGCACTGATGATGGCGCCGGAGAGACACCAGGCCCGAGGTGGTGCCGGGGGCATGGAGCAGCCGCCGAGATCAGGGCGTGGCGCCGAGGGCCTGCGCCAGTTGCCGCCACGGGCGCAGCCAGGGGAAGGCCGTCGGCAGATGCAAGACGATGCGGCGCACGGAGCGCTCGACCCAGACGGCGACCTTGAGCAGGCGCTCCCGCAACGTGCTCACCTGGGCGACGGCGCCGGCGATGCGCGGCGCGTGGCGCTGCAGCGCCTGGAACAGCACGTACGCGGCCGCCGTCAGCAGGACCCGGAACTGGTTGGCCCGGAAGTGCGCGCAACTGGTCCGGTCCAGCGCCAGCCCGAGCTTCAGCTCTTTGACGCGATTCTCCATGTCGCCCCGGGCGGCGTAGCCCGCGTAGACCGCCGCCGGGGGCGCGGGCAGGTTGGTCACGACGAAGCGGGGGTTGGACTTGGACGCGCGCCCCGGGTAGCGCAGCACCTCGGCCTTCATGACGATGCGCCGCTTGCGCGACCACTTGCGGGTCTGATAGCGCGTGTCCCCGAACAGCTGCACACTCTCGCCCGTCGCCTTGGCCTGCATGCGGGCCCGGCCCTGCAGGCGCCGCACCCGCTTGGCCAACCGCGTGTTGCCGGCCATGCCCACGACGTACTCGACTCCCGCGGCCTCCAGGAAGGCAAAGAGGGGCTCGCCCGTGAAGCCCCCATCCAGCCGCACGCGGAGCACGGCCGCGGGGAAGGCCGCCCGGAGCTTGGCGAGCAGGCGGCGCAGCAGGCCGATGGCGCTGGGCGTGACGGCGGCGGTCCCCGGGCGCAGCAGGGCGGCCACCAAATACTGGGGCGCCTCGTCGTTGAACGTCAGCGTGGCGAGCAGCGGCAGATAGCACCAGGTACCGTAGTAGCCATTGAACAAGGCGAACTGCTGCTGGCCGTGGGTGGGATCCTCGGTGGTGTCCAGGTCCAGGGTGATGCGTCGGACGCGTTGCCTCTTGAGGCGGTGCTGATGCGTCCCGATGACCGTGTCGGCCAGGGCGTCGGCCATGGCATACAGGTCGCCGCGCCGCACGCTGTTCTCGAAGCGCGACAGGGTCGGCTGCGAGCCGAGGGCCGCCCCGGTGAGCGGATCGCGGTCGAGCAGCAGCTTGTGGATCGGGTCGTGGGCCAGCCGGGCCGCGTCGTTGCAGTCGGGGTAGCCCAAGGCCAACCCGAACACGCGTTGCCGGAGCAACTCCAGGAGCGAGTGCTGGACCTTCCCCGGTTCCCGCCACTCCGTCGCGCACCCGGCCAAGCGCTCGGTCAGCCCCAGCCGGCGGTCGATCGCCTTGAGCAAGATCGCGCCGCCGTCCGAACTGGCGTGGGCCAGGTCGAAGGCTGCCACCACCGGCTTGGAATTCTGCTGGAACCGGAAGGTCAGCTGCGCTATACAGTCTGTAGCCATCGAGTCTCCTCTCATTGGTGCGTCGAAGCGTCCAGACACCGCTTCTATAGCACGCGGGCGAGACTCGGTGGCTCTTTTGTCCCATTTCTCGTGAATTATCCAGGCTAGCCAGCAGGATGGCCGCCGCCCGGCGATCTAGCTGGTAGTGGTTGACGGTCTTTTGGATGCGGCCGTACACCGCGGCCCGTCCAAGCCCGAGCGCCTTCCCCAGTGCTCGAATCAGCGCGGGGTCGATCGCAGCTAGCGCCATGGCGCAGCTACTTTCCTCCGCGGCCGCGCTTCCGACCCTTGCGGCGCGCCCGGCTCAGCAGCTCGCGTACCGACGGAGGGGTGCTACCAAGGACCGGCGCAATCTGATCGGCGTCGAGACCGAGCCCCTCGAGGAATCGAGCGCGGGGGCCCACCTGCTTACCCTCACCCTCGGCAGGCCGACCCAGGGCCAGACGCATCGCAACCACAGCGAAGCTCTTGGCGATGACGTTCAGCGGCCCGGCGAGCGACGCGAGGTCGGCGGGCGCCGGCGGCGGTGTCCCAGGTGCTCCAGCGGCGGCCTTCGTGGCTCTCCGTCGTGGTC
>DASQAH010000292.1:0-2620 GCA_035635835.1 Gemmatimonadales bacterium | reverse complement strand
AAGGAGATTCTGCCGGCCATCATGGATGGGGCCGCCCAGATCGCGACTCCGGCGTTCGTTTCCACGATCTCCATCTCGATCGTATTCGTGCCGATGTTCTTCCTGACCGGTCCCGCTGCCGCGCTGTTCCGACCGCTCGCGCTGGCAGTCGTGTTCGCCGTGCTCGCCTCGTACGTCCTGTCGCGGACCATCGTGCCCACCATGGCCCACTATCTCCTGGCCGCCGACGCGCACCGTCTCGCGGCGGGCCGGACGGCGGCGCGGGGAGTGATCGAGCGGGTGAGCGCGCGGTTCGAGGCCGGTTTCGAGCGATTCCGCACCGCCTACCAGCGTGTCCTCACGTGGGCGCTCGGACGCCGGCGCCCGCTGCTCGGCGCCGTCGGCGCGTTCGCCGCGCTCTCGCTCGCCCTGGTCCCGTTCATCGGGCAGGACTTCTTTCCGACCACCGACGCCGGTGCCTTCCAGCTGCACCTGCGGGCGCCCGCTGGAATGCGGGTCGAAGAGACCGAGCTCATCGCGGCCGGTGTGGAACGGGCCATTCGGCGCGTGATCCCCCCGGCGGAGCTGGGGCTGATCCTCGACAACATCGGCATCAACCGGAACGCGATCAATCTGGCCACGGGTGGTGTCGCCACGCTGAACGCGGCGGACGCCGATCTGGTGGTCCAGCTCGCGCCGACGCGCCGCACCTCGACGTTCGAGTACGTGCGGCGGCTGCGCGCGACGCTCCCGACCGAGTTCTCCGGCGTGACGTTCTTCTTTCTGCCCGCCGACATCGTGAACCAGGTGCTCAACCTTGGTCTGCCGGCCCCGATCGATGTTCAGGTCGTGGGACAGGACAAGAAGGCCGACTACGACGTCGCCGTCCGCCTGGCCGCCGAGCTGCGCCGCATCCCCGGCGCTGTGGACGTCCGGGTGCAGCAGGTGGTCAACATGCCCGAGTTTCTCTTCTCCGTGGACCGGATCCGGGCGCAGCAACTCGGCCTCACGCAGCGCCAGGTGGCGAGCAACCTGCTCATCTCGCTCTCCTCCAGCGGGCAGACCGCGCCGAACTTCTGGCTCAACCCACAGAACGGGGTGAGCTATAGCGTGGCCGTCCGCACGCCGCTCTCCAAGATCAACGCGCTGGACGCGCTGACCAACACGCCGGTGACGGCACCGGGACTCGCCACGCCGCAGCTGTTCGGCAATCTAGCGACGCCGATCCGCACCACCTCGTTTGCCGTGGTGAACCACTACAACACGCAGCCGGTGTCGGACGTGTACGCGGCCGTGGACGACCGGGACCTGGGTGGCGTGGCGAGCGATGTCGATCGGGTGGTCGCCAAAATCACTCCGTCCCTGCCCAAGGGGACGCACATCGTGGTGCGCGGCCAGGTCGCCAGCATGCGGTCATCGTTCATCGGGCTGGGGTTGGGGGTGCTGTTCGCGATGGTGCTCGTGTACCTGCTGCTCGTCATCAACTTTCAGTCTTGGCTCGATCCGCTGGTGATCGTGATGGCCCTGCCCGGGGCACTGTGCGGCATCGTGTGGATGCTGTTCGTGACTCAGACCACGTTCAATGTGCCGTCGTTGATGGGGAGCATCATGTCGCTTGGCGTCGCCACCGCGAACAGCGTCCTGCTCATCACATTCGCGGATGACCTGCGGCGGGAAGGACGCTCGGCTCTCGACGCTGCCCTCGAGGCTGGCGCCGTGCGGCTGCGGCCCGTCTGCATGACGGCGCTCGCGATGATCATCGGCATGCTGCCGATGGCGCTTGGCCTGGGTGAGGGGGGCGAGCAGAACGCCCCGCTCGGCCGCGCCGTGATCGGCGGCCTGCTCGTCGCCACGTGCTTCACACTGGTGGTCGTGCCGGTGCTGTACAGCATCCTGCGCGTCGCACCGCCTGCACCACCGATTGTCCTCCCGGAGGGACACGCATGAGCGCCGCACCGGAGATCACGGAACAGCTCCGCGCCAGGAAGGGCGATCGGGGACCCGCCCCCACCTCGCCGCGGCGCGGGCGGATCACATGGCTGTGGGCCGGGATCGCCGGGGGCGTGTTGGCGGCTCTGCTGCTGATAGGGATTGCGCCGCGCGTGGCACAGCAGCACCGGCTCACGTCCGCCGCCACCGCCGTGGGTCTCACGCTGCCCAGCGTGAGCGTGACCACGGTGACGCGTGATACGAGCCCGTCGAGCGTCAGCCTTCCCGGTGCCCTCACCGCGGTGCAGACCGCCGCCCTCTACGCCCGCACCCCCGGCTACGTGCGCCGGCGCCTGGTCGATATCGGCAGTCGTGTGCGGGCGGGCCAGCTCCTCGCTGACATCGACGCCCCCGACCTCGATCAGCAAGTGGTGCAAGCGCGGGGGGCGGTCGCTCAGATGCGAGCGGCGCTGGAGCTCGCGCGGGCCAACCTGGCGCGCTGGCGGGCGCTCGCCGTCGACAGCGCGGTGACGGCCCAGGAGCTCGATCAGATGCAGGCCGCCTTCGACGGGGCGGTGGCGAGCTTGAACAGTGCCGAGGCCAACCTGCAGCGCCTGGTGCAGCTGCAGGCGTACGAGCGAGTGGTCGCTCCGTTCGCCGGCGTGATAACGGCGCGCAATGTGGACCTCGGGGCGCTCGTCGGACCGGCGGG
>DASQAH010000291.1:0-9294 GCA_035635835.1 Gemmatimonadales bacterium | reverse complement strand
CCCGCAGCGGGACGGTGGAAACGATCGAATACCGGATCAACGACTGCTTCCGGCGCAGCATGAACGGGACGGCGCTGGATCCGGGAGGCGCGGACATGCGCGACATGGTGGCCTACTTGGCGTTCCTGTCGCGCGGAGTGGCCGTGGCGCCCTCGCCGCCCGGGTTGAGCACACGGTTGCAGAAGTGGGCGGCGTTCACGGCCGACACGGCCGCAGGGGGACGCGTTTACGGGAGCGTCTGCGCCAAGTGCCATGGTCCAGACGGCCAGGGGACGGCGGTGGCTCCACCCCTGTGGGGGGGAGGGGCCTACAACATCGGCGCCGGGATGTCGCGCGTGCGGATGGCCGCGGAGTTCATCCGCGAAAACATGCCCTTCGACCAGCCCAGTACGCTGACGGACCAGCAGGCCTACGACGTCGCCGCGTATGTGAACGGGCATTCCCGACCCGATTTCGCCGGCAAGGAGCGCGATTGGCCCAACGGCGATCAGCCAGCGGACGTCGCCTATCCCACAGCGGTGGCGCCACGCAAGACGACGACCGCGCCCGCGGCACAAGGGGGAGCACGGCCCCGGTAGTTCCACCTCATCACGTGAAGGAGCAGACGATGTTCGAACTCCCGAAGTACCCGACCCATCGCCGCGGCTTCCTCGGCAAGCTGGCCGCCGCGGCTGCCCTCGGCGTGACCGGCCTCACCCCGCTGCGGCTGGAAGGCCAGCCCGAGCCGCGGCGCGAGAGCGGCACCGATCCGTCATTCGAAGCCTGGCTGAACCGGATCCCGGGCAAGAAGCACAGGATGGTCTTCGACGCGCCGGAGGTGAACGGGGGCATGCCGGTGGTGTGGCCCCGCGTCTGGCTGAACAGCAACAACGACAACTACGGAACGACCGATGCCGAGAATAGCGCCGTGATCGTGCTGCGGCACTCGGCCATTCCGCTCGCGATGCTGGACGCGATGTGGGCGAAGTACAAGCTCGGCGAAGTGTTCAAGCTCAACGACGCCTCCACCAGCGCTCCCGCCGTGCACAACATCTTCGCCAAGGAGCTGCCGCTGCCACTGCCCGGCACGGGGATGGAAGCGCTGCTCGCTAAGGGCGCGCAGTTCGGTGTCTGCAATGTGGCGATCACGATCTACAGCGGCGCCGTGGCCAAGACCATGAACCTGGACGCGGCGGCGGTGAAGCAGGACTGGATCGCGAACCTGCTCCCCGGCGTTCAGGTCGTGCCCTCGGGCGTGCTGG
Source organism: Gemmatimonadales bacterium (assembly GCA_035635835.1). Lineage (GTDB taxonomy): Bacteria > Gemmatimonadota > Gemmatimonadetes > Gemmatimonadales > GWC2-71-9 > 13-1-40CM-70-15. Next base: position 8,053 of record DASQAH010000291.1, on the reverse strand, counting down.
CCGTCAGCCGGGCGCAGGAGAAGGGCTGCGTGTACTGCTTCGCAGGCTGATTCAGGGCATCGCACTGTGGAGTAAGGAAGGGAGGCCGCTCGCTCAGGCGGGCGGCCCCCTCTCCCACCTCGTCACCGCCATCCACGCAAACTCCGCACGAAGTCGTGCAGCACCAGGAACTTCTCGAACACCACCACGCCTTTGCGTTTGCGTCCGAACTCGCCGAACAGCTCGCGCAGCCGCCCGCGCCGGGTGACGTAGAACCGGAACGTCTCGGCGAAGTCCTCCTGCGGGTGGGTGCCGGCGTAGGCGCTCACGTAGTCCGCCAGCGTTGTCGCCACGCCGCGCCGCTCAAAGTCCACCCAGTGCTCGTCCGCCACTCGGTAGGCCATGCGTACCTCGCCGAACGCGCGGCGGAAGCGTCCCCTGCGTGTCCAAGTCCAGTGGTGGTACAGGAAGGAATGCCCCAGTTCGTGGAGCAGCAGGCCGGTCAGCATGTTCCAGGAGATCTCGTCGCGCCGCCGCTTACCGAGCACGTAGCGTCGGTCGATTTCGATAATCTTAGGCGCATCGGGAGCGACGCCGGACACTCCCGGCCGCAGCAGGATGCGGTAGCTCCAGTCGCGGATACGGGAGACGACGAGCAGGCGTCGCGCGCGGCGCAGCGCGCGAGGAATGAGGTCGCGCCCAGTGGCGTCGTCGCCGCACCACGGGCAGGTGTCCATCCAGTCGTCGACGCCCTTGTCGCAATGCGGGCAGATGTTCTGGAAGTGATCGTAGCGCCAACTCTGCTCCCGGCCGCACCAGGGACAGTAAGCCATCGGGTATTGCACGCCGCCACCGCAGCCCCAATCGCAGCGCGCGTGATATTTGAATCCCAGCGGTGCCTTGAGCGGCTCCGGGCTGGAATCGGCGTCGGCGATGTCGCGGCCGCACCAGGGGCAAAACGAGAACTTGTCCGACACCATCCAGCGGCAGTAGCCGCATTCCGCGCCGGTAATCCGCTGCGTGTCGCGCCATTCGAGCCGGCGACCGCAGTTGGGGCAGAAGGCCCAGAACGGCTCGAGCTCCGCGCGGCACGTCGAGCAGCGGACCTCGGGCTTGGGCACCTCGCGCCGCAGGCGGGGGCTCATCGCGCCACCGCCTCGTCCACGATGCGCTGGATGAAGTCCGCGTACTTCATCCCCGCCTTCTCGGCGGACAGGGCGAGCTCGTGCTCGTCGGCAATGAAGGGATTGGGGTTCACCTCCAGCACGTACACTTCGTCATCGTGCGTCAGCCGCAGATCGATGCGGCCGTAATCCTGCAGCCCGAGCGCGTGGAACGCGGTCTCGCACACCTGGCGGATCTTGGCCTGGACCTCCTCGGAGAGATCGCGCGCGAAGTCGTTGCGGATCTTGTGGCGCTCCCGATACTCCTCGTCCCACTTCATTCTGTACGTCGCGATCCGCTGCTCAGCTGGAGGCAGCTTGCCGAAGTGGAGCTCCACCACTGGCAGCATCTCGAGCTCGGCGTTGCCCAGCAGCCCCACGTACAGCTCGCGACCCTCGATCAGCTCTTCGGCGATCGCCGCCTGGTGGAATTGCTCGTGGATGAACCGGGCGCGCTCGGCCAGGCTCTCGTCGTCCGCCACTACGGAGGCCTGCGCGATCCCCACCGAGGCGTCCTCAAGCAGCGGTTTCACGATTAGCGGCGATCGCAGCGCCGAGGGCCGCACGAACTCCGCACCTGGCTGAAACACCGCGAAGTCCGGCACGCGGATCCCGTGGAACGCCAAGATCTGCTTGCTCATCGACTTGTTGCGGGCAACCAGCAGCCCCGTCGGGGAGGAGCCGGTGTGACGGTAGCCATGCATCTCGATCACCGCGGCCACGGCGTACTCGTGCTGCGACCCCCCGCTGAAGCTCTCGCAGCAGTTGAACACCAGGTCCGGCCTGAACTCCGCGAGCCGGTCCACGAGCACGCGAATGTCGTCGCGGATTCCGAGCATGCGGACGTCGTGGTCCTTCTTCAGGAGTGCGCGGGCCACGTCGTACTCGGCCTCTTCGACCCGACCATCCATCTCTCGCTTGTAGTCCTCGTCGCGCCACTCGGGATGGAGCGAGTCGAACACCACGGTGATCTTCACGGTCCGACCGACCCACCGTCCGATTGTGCGACGCTGGCCATGTCTCGCCGGACTGTGCGCAGACCGACCAGCATCACCAACCCGCCCAGCATTCCCACGGTCGGCAGGACCAGCATGGCGCGGCGCAGCTCGAAGCGGTCGGACAAGAACCCGACGAGGGGCGGCGCGATCGCGTCGCCCGCCAGGTGGGAGAAGAGCACGAACGCGCCGAGCACCGACGCCCGCACCGCCGGTGGGACGACGTCGAAGATCACCGCCGAGAGCGGCCCGTTGTACCAGGTGTAGAGGAACAGGGTCGCCACAAGGAGCGCGGTGAACGTGCGCATTTCGTCCGCGAACAGCAGTGCCACGCACACGGGCCCGCCCAGGACGAAGCCGAGCCCCGACGCAAGCACCCGCCCGCCGGGCCAGCGTTCGAGCAGCCGGTCGCCGATCCTGCCGCCGACCAGCGACCCCAGCGCGCCGCCCACCAGCCCCCACACCCCGAACCGGCGCCCGACCTCGCCGACCGATAGGCCGTGGACGCGGTGCATAAACGTCGGCGCCCAGACGATCAGGCCGTTGACTGCGAACGTCACCATCGCGCCGCCGAGGAAGACCCAGATCAGCGTCGGCGTCCGGAGCACCGTCGCGGCGGCCCGCTGAAAGTCTTCGAACGCCGTCGCGGCAACTTCACCAGCCTCTGTCGTCCGCGCGATCGCTACCGGCACGAGACGGATGACTGTCCACGTGAGGCCGAGCGCAACGAACCCGGCGAACACGGCGGCGTCGAGCGCGGACGGCTCCCCCTTGATCAGCGCGAGAACGCCGCTCACCGCTGCGCCGGTCGCCGACAACAGGACCAGGGGCGCCGCGTACGGCACTGCCCGCCGGACGCCGCGGCTAACCCAGGCCCGGGCGGTCACGAGCAGCGGCGCCGGCGCCCGCCGAGATGGGTCGCGCAGCCGGGACGCCAGCACTGCGAGAGCGAACGCCGGGATTCCCATGATGACGAACGCCGCGCGCCAGCCGTAGCGCTCCGCCAGCACCCCGCCGGCCCAGACCCCGAGCACGCCGCCGAACGCCATGCCCACCGAGTAGACGCCGATCGCGGAAGCGCGGCGCCGCCCGCGGTAGTACTCGGCGATCAGGGCCTGGGCCGCCGGCCCGTAGCCCGCCTCTCCCACACCGACCATCGCCCGGCAGACGAAGAGTTCCCAAAAGCGGCGTACCGCCCCGCCCAGTGTGGTGAAGGTCCCCCAGAGCCCGACACCCAAGGCGATCACCACACGCCGGGACTTGAGGTCGCCGATCACCCCGAGGGGCAGCGCCGTGAGGGAGAGCACGATCACGTATGCAGACCCCAGCCAGCCGAGCTGCTGGTCGTTCAGGCCGAGGTCCCGCTTGATCGGCTCGAACAGGGCGAAAACGACGTTGCGGTCGGTGTAGTTCAGCAGATTGATCAGCGTGAGGAGGCCGAGGGCATAGGCGGCGTACGCCCGGGACTCGCCGCCCGCTCCCCGAAGGGGGCCTTGCCGCTCAGGTCGTGGGCTCGCCAGTGGCCGCCTCCGCCCGCGCGTCCCGGTCCGCTTTCGCCTCGAGGTACGCCTCCGTCAGTTGGCGCATGATCTCGCCACGTTGCTCGTACAGCCGTTTCAGGGGCCGCGGCTTGCGTTTGGCAAGCGCGTACGCCGCGAGGATCGGGAAGCCCACCGTGTTGTCGAGGTAGCAGACGACCGTCCCGGGCAGCTGGTCGGGGTCCACCTTGCCCCAGCTCACCGCTTCGGCGGGCGTCGCGCCCGAGAGACCGCCCGTGTCGGGTCGCGCGTCGGTGAGCTGGAGGTAGTAGTCGTGCCCCTTCTCGCTGATCCCCAGCACCTCCTGGATCTGCGGTTCGGTCTGCAGCACGAAGTTTTTAGGACTGCCCCCGCCGATGATCAACACGCCGCTCTTGCCGCCGGCGACCTTTGCGGCGAACACGATGGCGGACGTCTCGTTCACATCGGCGCTCACGTCGAAGCGCAGCTGGCTGCCGGCGAGGGCCTGCTCGGCCACGTTCATGCCGATCGAGGAGTCGCCTGGCGAGGAGGTGTAGATTGGCACGCCGCAGCGGTGCGCCACGCCGAGCACCGACTTGCGCGTGATCCCCAACACCTGCTCGCGCTTCAGGATATAGCCGCCCAGCAGGTAATGGTATTCGGCGGTGCTCATGGGCCGCTGGAATTCGGGGCCCGCAGACACTTCACGGACATACGCGTCGGTCGAGAGCAGGACCTCGTAGTCGAAGAAGATGTCGTAGATCCGCACGACGCCTTCCTCGCGCAGCGCGACGTCGTCGATGAACGGAGTCCCCTTGTGCATCGTGAGGCCGAGACCGAAGTGCGCGTCGTGATAGAGGTTGGCGCCGGTCGACACGATCCAGTCGATGAACCCTGCCTCGATGAGCGGAATGATGGCGGACATCCCGAGCCCTGCCGGTGTCATTGCGCCGGTCAGGCTCATCCCCACCGTCACGTCGGTCTCGAGCATCCGCTCGGTGAACAGCCGGCATGCCTCTGCCAGCCGGCCCGCGTTGTAGGCCAGGAATGCGTTCTCGACTAGCTCGGGGACGGTTTCCTTACCCGTGATGGGACGGGGGTCGATCCGCGGACCGCGCAGGTACTCCTTGCGGGAGGGCATGTCAGGGCGCGACGGCGGTGAGGACCTGGCTGCGACGCTCGCGGGCCTTGAGGATCCGGCGCACCGCGTCCATCGGGTCATCGGTGACGTGGAACAGCTCTAGATCCGTCGTGGCGATCTTGCCTTCTCCCGCGACGCGATCCCGCAGCCACTCCACCATCCCGTTCCAGTAAGCCGCACCGAAGAGGACCACCGGGAAGTGCTTGACCTTTCCGGTCTGGATCAGCGTCAGCGCCTCGAACAGCTCGTCCATCGTGCCGTACCCGCCGGGAAATACGATGAACGCCGTCGAGTACTTCACGAACATCGTCTTGCGGACGAAGAAATAGCGGAAGTGGACGGCGCGATCCACGTACGTATTGGTCCCTTGTTCGAACGGCAACTCGATGTTGCAGCCGATTGAGAGGCCGTTGCCCTCCTGCGCCCCCCGGTTGGCCGCCTCCATAATGCCGGGGCCGCCCCCCGTGATGATCGGAAAGCCTTCCCGGGCGAGCAGCCGGGCGGTCTCCACCGCCTTGTCGTAGTAGGGGTCGTCCGCCGGCGTCCGCGCCGAGCCGAAGATCGTCACGGCGTTGTGAACGTCGGAGAGCGTGTCGAACCCCTCCACGAACTCGCCGAGGATGCGCAGCACGCGCCACGGATCCGTGCGCGTGAACGCCCGCCGCTCCGACGGCGTAGCGGTGAGGAGGCGTTCGTCCTCAGTGACGGAGATACGTGGCGAGCCGCTCGAGCGCTGTGCCATGGTCGTCCTGCAGGTTGTAGAAGAACGGCGAAAGACGCACGTGCCCAGGACGCGCATCGGCGATGATCCCGTCGGTGGCCAGCTGGCGCACGGCAGCGTGCGGATCCGCCGCCGGCAGCATCACGATCGCCGAGCGCTGTTCCGACCGGGCAGCCACCTTGGGCCGCATCCCGAGCCCGTGCGCCCGCGCGATGAGATCCTCCGTGAGCGCCGCCGTGACCGCCCGTATGGCCGGCACGCCGATCTCCTCGATGTATTCGAGGCCCCCGAGCTGCGCGTAGATCGCGGCGAGCGCCGGCGTGCCGAGCTCGAAGCGCCGCGCGTCGTCGTGGAAGGCGAGTGCGTGCGGATCGAAGGCGAACTGGTCCCGGTGACCGAACCATCCGGCTACCGCCGGCGCGAGTCGCCGGGTCAGCGCCTCACGGACATACAGGAAGACGATCCCTGTCCCCCCAAGCAACCACTTGAGCCCACCGGCGGTGAGGAAGTCCACGTCGCAGGCCTTCACGTCCACCGGCACCTGACCCACCGACTGATAGGCATCGATGAGGCACAGGGCGCCCCGGGCGTGCGCGGCGGCCGCCACCGCCGCGATGTCTTGGATCGCCCCGCTCGTGAAGTAGACGTGCGAGGTCGCGACCAGCGCCGTCCGCTCGTCCACCGCCCGGGCGATCGCCTCGACCGGCACGCTCACCTGATCGGGGCTCTCAACGACGACCACCTCCACGCCGCGAGCCCGCTTGGCGAGCCACTGATAGGCGACGGTGGGGAAGTCCAGCGACGTGACGACCACCTTGGGCCGGCGCGCATAATCGAGCGATTCGGCTACCGCGCTCAGCGCCACCGAGATGCTCGGGCCAAGCGCGATCTCGCTCGGCAGCGCGCCCACGATCCGGCCGTAGCGCCGGCGCAGATCGCCCAGCCCGTCCCACCACACGTCGTACCAGGCCGACGCCCCACGGCTCTGCCAGAGGTCGAGGAATTCAGCTACTTTGCGGCGGGTGCGCTCGCCCAGCGCGCCCAGCGAGCAGGTGTTGAGGTAGATGCGGTCCCGGAAGATCGGGAACTCGCTCCGGTAGCGCGCCAGGGCATGAGACGCCGCGGTGCGATCGGCCGCGAGGCCGCTTGCGAGCGCCATAGGCGCTCAATATACAGGAACTATGCGGACGGCCGCGAGTTGGACCGTGTTCTACGCGAAGCTGGCGTTACGAGCCGCAGTGAACCCGCGCTTGGCCCTCGACCTGCTGCGCCTCGCGTGGAGCTTCCGCGCGCGCGGTTGGTACGCTCACCCACCGTTCTTGCCGTTGCCGCCTCGCGAGTACCTGCGGTGGCGCATGTTCACGGCGTATGGCGACGAGGCAGCGGTGCCGCCCGTCGATGATGTCGTGAACTTCGCCCGCTGGCGACGGGAGACGATGGGGGTATGAACCCCATCGAGCAAAGCGTCGCGGTGAAGCGCCGCGCGACCGAGGTCGGGTTCGACGCCGTCGGCATCACTGCCCTCGAGCGGAACGCCCACGCCGCCGAGCTCGATCGCTGGCTCGCCGCCGGCCACGCCGCCACGATGACGTACCTCCACCGCCAAGCGGAGAAACGTAAAGAGCCCTCGCGCATCCTTCCAGAAGCTCGCGTCGCGGTGGTCACCCTCACGAACTACTTTCACGGCCGCCCCCTCGCCCTCCCCCTCCCCCATGCCGGTCCCGCCGGCGTCGCTCAATACGCCTGGTCCGCCGACTACCACCGGGTGCTCCAGCCCCGCCTGGCGCGCCTCGCCGCCGCCATCCGCGACCTTGCGCCCGGTGCCGCCACGCGCTGTTACGCCGACGCCGGCCCAGTCCCCGAGCGCGAATTGGCTCAGCGCGCCGGCCTCGGCTGGATCGGCAAGAACATGATGCTGATCGATCCGACGGTCGGCTCCTTCACGTTCATCGGAGTCGTGCTGACCGATGCCGACCTGGCGCCGGACCAGCCCTTCGAGGCTGATCGCTGCGGCACATGCCGCCGCTGTCTCGACGCCTGTCCCACCGACGCGTTCGCCGCACCGCGCGAACTCGACGCCCGACGCTGCATCGCCTACCTCACCATCGAGAAGCGCGGCGACTTCACTGCCGCGGAGCGGGCGATGGTGGGCGAGTGGGTATTCGGCTGCGATGTGTGCCAGGACGTCTGCCCGTGGAACGTGAAGTTCGCCCGTCCGGCGACCGATCCCGCGCTCGCGCCACGGCCCGAGCTCAGAGCCCCCGATCTCGCAGCGCTGCTCGCCGCTGACGAAGCCGAATTCCAACGCTGCTACGCCGACACTCCCTTCGCGCGACCCGGTGTCGCCGGCATGCGCCGCAACGCCGCAGCCGCTCTCGCCAACCACGACCGGTCCTCATGAAAGCCGCCCAGAGCGCTTCGACACCCGAGCGGCTGGCCGAGCTACAACATCTGCTCGCCGATGGGCTCGCCCGCATCGACCCGCACCACCGCCTGCTTGGTCGGCCGGTGGGGTACCGCCTGATCGACGGGCAGACCTGCGAGATCACCTACCG
>DASQAH010000290.1:0-8055 GCA_035635835.1 Gemmatimonadales bacterium | reverse complement strand
CGAATGAGCGACACGGTCACGATCACCGGGATCGCAGCCGGTGGCGACGGGGTGGGGCGGCTCGCCGATGGACGCGCCGTGTTCGTGCCGCGCACCGTGCCGGGGGAACGCGTCCGCCTGCGCACCGGTGATGAGGAACGGCGGGGGCGCGGCACGAGCGCGCTCAAGATCCATAAGCACTTCGCGCGCGGTGAGATCGGTGAGATCGTCGAGGCTGGCATGGCGCGCGTCACGCCGCCGTGCCCGCACTATGGCCAGGACCGGTGCGGCGGCTGCCAACTGCAGCACCTGGGCTACGACGCGCAGCTTGCGGCTAAGCGATCCATCGTGGGCGACGCGCTGCGGCGCATCGGCAAGCTCGACATCCCCGACCCCGAGATCGTGGAGGCGGTGGAGGAATGGCGCTATGGGACGCAGCTGAGGCTGGCGGCGAGGGCGCTCGGACAACCGAACGGTCGGATCGTCGGCCTGCACCCCTACGACCGACCCGGCCACACCTTTTCCCTCGTTGATTGCCACATCACCGACTTCCGGCTCATGGCGCTGTGGCGCGAGCTGCGCGTGCACCTGGAGCTGCTGCCGGCCCGCCTGACGAGTCTGACGCTGCGGCTCGATCGTGACGGCCGACGCCATGTGATTGCCGAGTCACCGGGAGAGCCGTGGCAAACTGCCGAGCAGTTGCGGGCGGTGCTGCCCGACGCCGCCGCGGTGATTTGCTGGTGGCATCCAGCCAAAGGAGCGGCTCGCGTCGTGGCCGGCCCGAGCACGGGGTTTCCGGTAGTCGCCTTCGAGCCGGAGAACCCGGAGATGGAGACACTGGCGTCCCGCTGGGCGGTGGAGCAGCTCGGGGAGCTGCGCCGCCAGGTGACCTGGGACCTCTATGGTGGCATCGGGGATACCGCGGCGTTGCTTGCCGAGCGGGGGGCGGAGGTCGTGAGCGTCGACGCGAACGAACGGGCGATCGCCTCGGCCAGCCGGCGCGGGCTGCCGGAATCGGTACGGTTCATTGCGGGGCGTGCCGAGGATGTGCTCGCCACCCTGCCGCCGCCGCATGCGGTGGTGGTCTCCCCGCCGGCGGCGGGCCTGCACTGGGACGTCACCCTTCGGTTCACCGGCGAGCCGGTGGCGCGGCTGGTCTACATCTCCCGTGATCCGGCGACGCTGGCGCGTGACCTACGCCGGCTGAGCGTCACCTACAGGACGACGGCCATCAAGGCATTCGATCTGTTCCCCCAAACAGCTCGCGTGGCGACGGTCGTGGCACTCGAGGCCGCATGACGCCGCTCGCACGGTCGGACAGCCGGGCGCTCAGACGGAGCGGTGCGGCATGAAGTACTACGTGACCATCCGTGGTGGGACGCTCGAGGTCGACGTCGACGGCGGCCGCGTTGTCGTGGATGGCGCGCCGTTCGAGGCCCATTTGGCGGCCGTGCCTGGGACTCCGCTGCAGCACTTGTTGCTCGCGGGCGAGTCCTGGACGGTAGCCTCGCAACAGCTGGAGGGGTTGGTGCCGCTGCGACTCGCGCTGGGAGTGGTGGGGGAGCGCTTCGAGGTGGAGGTGGTCGACGAGCGGACCCGGCAGATCCAGGCGCTGACGGGAGCGCGGCGCGGTCCGGTAGGCGGTGGGATGATCCGCGCCCCGATGCCGGGGTTAGTCGTACGGGTCGAGGTTGAGGTGGGCCAGCGAGTGGAGGCTGGGGTAGGGCTGGTGGTGGTCGAGGCGATGAAGATGGAGAACGAGCTCCGTGCCCCCCGGCCTGGGGTGGTGGCCGCCGTGCACGTCGCAGTCGGTCAAGCGGTCGACAAAGGGGCGCCGCTGGTGACTGTCGAAAGCGCGGAGCCGAACGGTAGTGGGTCAATTTGAGTTGTACGGGAGTCGCGTTTCTCAATGCCCGGTCGTCACGCCCACCGACCGCCGGCGGTTTGGTCCGAAACTGCTCCATCTCCTCGAGCGGGCCCGCGTTTACGCCCCCGTCTCCAGCCGCAAGGTTCCGTGGCCCATGAGCGGGGGGGCGCTACTCGACCGCGAGCTTGACAAGCCATCCTACTACATGTACAGTAGTACTGTACATATCATAGAGGGCGCTCGAATGCCGCGTCAAGCCACCTACACCTACGTCCGGGCGAACCTCGCCCGCCTGCTCGAGGAGGTCGAGGCACACCGGGACGTCGTGATCATCAATCGCCGCGGCCACGAGGACGTCGCGCTCGTCCCGGCCGGCGAGCTGGAGAGCCTGGTGGAGACCGCGCATCTCTTGCGCTCACCGAAGAACGCCGAGCGCCTGCTGACGGCGCTCCGGCGCGCGCTCGCCCGAAAGGGCAAGGTGCAGACCGTCGAGGAACTGCGCGCAGAGCTAGGTCTCGAGGCCGTCGCTGGGCGCCGCCGCTAAGAAACGGCGGGTCTCGGTCTTCCAGGATGAGTTCCGCGACGATCTCGCCTGGTGGGTCGAGACCAATCCGAAAACCGCGCGACGGGCGCTCGAAATTGTGGAAGCCGTCATGCGTGATCCCTTCGCCGGCATCGGTAAGCCCGAGCCGCTGAAGCATCTGGGACCCAACGTGTGGAGTCGCCGCCTCACTGCCGAACATCGGATCGTCTACCTGGCGCGGGAGGATCCAATCGATTTCCTCCAGGGGCGCTATCACTACTAGCGTCGAGCCTGTGGCGCGCCGGTCACTTCATCGCAACCTTTTCGTCTGCTACAACCTCTCCCGTCCGCATCAAACGCTCACCAAGGCTGCGAAGGGCATTTACCGGACGCACGCAACGGCGCGAGACTTACCGACCGCGTGTGGTCCGTCGCGGACACTGCGGCCCTGCTGGGCGACCAAAAGCTCGCCAGTTGAGAATGACCCAGTAGACCCGGAACCCTCGGGTTGACAGGCCCTTACGCCCCGGGTAAGATTGCGGATTGCTAAATTCCGGGTGCGCTTGGGAATGAAGACGTACACGCTGAAGCCGCAGGATATCGAGCGCCAGTGGTTCGTGGTCGACGCGGCCGGACAGCCGCTCGGCCGGCTGGCGAGCCGTGTGGCGCAGATTCTGCGCGGCAAGCACAAGCCGACCTTCACGCCGCACGTCAACGGTGGTGACTGCGTCATCGTGGTGAACGCCGAGCGCGTCAAGTTGTCGGGGAAGAAGCTCGAGCAGAAACGCTACTTCCGACACACCGGGTACATGGGGCATGAGCGCTTCACCCCGGTGAAGTCGATGATCGCGAAGCATCCCGCGCGCGTGATCGAAAAGGCGGTGTGGGGAATGCTGCCGAAAACCACGCTCTCCCGTCAGAAGGTGAAGCAGATGTTGAAGGTGTACGCGGGGCCGACGCATCCCCACGAGGCGCAACAGCCGCAGCCTCTCGCACTGGCGGCGGCCGAATGACGGCGGTGACACCGGAGCTGCGCTGGCACGCGGTCGGACGGCGCAAGGTGAGTGTCGCACGCGTCTACCTCACGCCGGGCTCGGGCAAATGGAACATCAACGGGCGCACGCTGGGGGACTACTTCCCGCGGCCGTCGCTCGTGTCGCACATCCAGCAGCCGTTCACCGCGACGGACACACTGGGCGCCTTCGATGTGCGCGCGCGGGTCGCCGGCGGCGGAGTCACGGGGCAGGCGGGGGCGGTGCGCATGGGGATCGCGCGGGCGCTGTGCCTGGCGGACGAACGGCACCGCAAGAAACTGCGCGAGCAGGGCCTGCTGACCCGCGATCCGCGCGCGGTGGAGCGCAAGAAGCCCGGCCGCGCGGGCGCGCGGAAGCGGTTCCAGTTCTCGAAGCGGTAAGCATGAGCCGTCAGCCGTCGCCGGTTAGTGCCGGTGGCCACGTGCTGATGGTTGAGGGCTAACACCACACACGCCGCTTGATCCCGTCGGGGTCTCCGCGCTGCGGAGCCGAACGGGAGATGAGAGCGGCGGCGGCACAACCCCGGAAAGGAAGGGCATGGCACAGCCTCAACTGCAGGACCTGCTTGAAGCGGGTGTCCACTTCGGGCATCAGACCCGACGTTGGAACCCGAAGATGCGTCGCTTCATCTTCGCGGAACGCTCCGGCATCTACATCATCGACCTCCAGAAGACACTCCGGCAGCTCGAGCAGGCCCAGGAGCTGCTGCGCGCGGTCGTGCTGAAGGGTGAGGGCGTGCTGTTCGTCTGCACCAAGAAGCAGCTGAAGCTGATCCTGCAGGCCGAGGCCGAGCGGTGCGGCGCGTTCTATGTGACGGAGCGCTGGCTGGGCGGCACGTTGACCAACTTCCAGACCATCAAGCGGCAGATCAAGCGGTTGAAGGAGCTGGAGCAGGGCTCCGTCGAAGGCGATTTCGAGAACTACACGAAGAAGGAACAGCTGCTGTTCGACCGCGAGCGCGTCAAGCTCGAGAAGAACTTGTCAGGGATTAAGAACATGGCGCGCCTGCCCGGCGCCCTATTTATCGTGGACGCGAAGAAAGAGCGTATCGCCGTGGCCGAGGCCAACAAGCTCGGCATCCCTGTGGTTGCGATTGTGGACACCAACGCGGATCCCGATCTGATCACGGTGCCGGTGCCCGGCAACGACGACGCGATCCGCGCGGTGTCGTTGATCACGGCCGCGCTATCGGACATCATCGGGGAGGCCCGGCGCCAGCAGCCGCTGCGCGAGCCGGGGGAGGAAGGCGAGGGCGTGACCTACTCGACCGAGACAGGGGTCGAGGCGGAGGTGGCGGGCGAGCGGAAGAAGAAGCCGGCGCGGCGCAAGCGGCGGCCGAAGCCGGAAGCGATCGCCGCGCGGCTCAAGAGCGAGGACGTACCGGCGGCGGGAGGCGGCGGAGGTGAGATCCCTGGAGGGGGGGGGACCGAGGGCTGATCCGGTCCTCGGACGCGCGTGACGAACTGACCGCCGCCCTCCCGGCCCCCGGCCCGAGGGCGGCGTTTTGATGAGGAGAACCCTGAGGTGGAGACCGTGAAGAAAACCATTACCGCGAAACTGGTGGCCGAGCTCCGCGCCCGCACGGGTGCGGGGATGATGGATTGTAAGAAGGCACTCGAAGAAGCCGATGGTGACATCGATAAGGCGGCGGACCTGCTGCGCGTGAAGTACGCCGCCAAGGCGGACAAACGCGCCGAGCGCTCCGCGGGAGAGGGCCTGATCGAAGCCTACATTCACTTCACCGGCAGAGTCGGGGTCCTCGTCGAACTCAACTGTGAGACGGACTTCGTCGCCCGCACCGACGAGTTCCGGCAGCTCGCCAAGGACGTCGCGCTGCAGATCGCGTCGGCCCGCCCGATGGTCGTCCGCATCACGGATCTGCCGGCGGACGTCGTGGAGCGGGAACGGCGCATCTTCGAGGCGCAAATGGTCGAGCAAAAGAAGCCGGAGACCATCCGGGGGAAGATCGTCGAGGGCATGCTCAAGAAGTTCTACGAGGAGACCGTCCTGCTGGAGCAGAAATTCATCAAGGACGACACCGTCACGATCGGCGACATGGTGCGGGCCTACGCCGGCAAGACCGGCGAAAAGGTCGAGGTGCGCCGTTTCGCCCGCTTCGAGCTCGGGGTCGCCTGAGTGGCGGCAGCGCTCGCCTACCCCCGCGCCTTGCTGAAGATCTCCGGCGAAGCCTTCGCTGGGGGCCGGGACGCCGGGATCGACTTCGGCGTGCTCGACCGTCTCGCCGAGGAGCTCAAGGCGGTGGCGGCGGGAGGGGTGCAGCTGGGCCTGGTCGTTGGGGGCGGCAACATCCTGCGCGGCGCTACGGCGAGTGAGCAGGGGATGGACCGCGTCTCCGCCGACTACATGGGGATGCTCGGCACGGTGATCAACGCCCTCGCGCTCCAGGACATCCTGGAGAAGAAGGGGCTCGACACCCGCGTGATGACTGCGATCCGCATGGAAGAGCTCGCCGAGCCCTACATCCGGCGCCGCGCAGTGCGTCACCTGGAGAAGGGCCGGATGGTCATTTTCGCGGGCGGGACCGGAAACCCGTACTTTTCCACGGATACCGCGGCGGTGTTGCGCGCCCTGGAAATCGAGGCCAAGGTCCTCATGAAAGCGACCAACGTGGACGGCGTGTACACGGCCGATCCCAAGAAGGACCCCAAGGCGCGGTTCATCCCCGAGCTGTCCTTCCAGGACGCGCTGGTCAAGGGGTACGCCGTAATGGATGCGAACGCGTTCGGGCTGTGCAAGGAGAACCGACTGCCCATTGTGGTGTTCAACATCAACCAGCCCGGCGCGACTGCCAGAGTGCTGGCGGGCGAGCGCGTCGGCACCATCGTGCGATGACCACGCTCGCAGATCACCTCAAGCAGGCGAAGCAAGCGATGGACAAGGCGGTGGAGGCGGTCAAGCGGGAATTCGCCACCGTCCGTACCGGAAAGGCTACCACCTCGCTGCTCGACCTCGTGCGTGTCGAGGCCTACGGGAGTGAGATGCCCTTGAACCAGGTGGCGAGCGTCGCCGCGCCGGAGCCCAAGCTCCTGACGATCCAGCCCTGGGACAAGAGTCTCCTCAAAGCTGTTGAGAAAGCGATCCTGGCCTCCGATCTCGGCCTCACGCCCTCGAACGACGGCAACCTCATCCGCATTCCCCTGCCGCCGCTCACCGAAGAGCGGAGGAAGGAGCTGGTGAAGGTGGTGCACAAGTTCGCCGAGGAGGGACGCGTCGGCGTGCGCCGTGCCCGCACCGAGGCGATCAGTCGAATCAAGAAGACCGAGCACGTCCCCGAAGACGACCAGAAGCACGCCGAGAAGGACGTGCAGAAGGTGCACGACGAACATCTGAAGCTCCTGGAAGACCTCGTCAAAGCCAAAGAAGCGGAGATCATGGAGGTCTGACGTGGACGACGACCTCCTCGCACAGATCCGTCTTGGGGGCGCGGTGCCGCGCCACGTCGCCGTCATCATGGATGGCAACGGGCGATGGGCGCGCGAGCGGCACCTGCCGCGCCCGCTGGGGCACCGCGCCGGTATGAGCGCGGTGCGCGAGATCGTGGAGGGGGCGATCGAGGCGGGTGTCGAAGTGCTCACGCTGTTCGCGTTCTCGGAAGAGAACTGGCAGCGGCCGCCCACTGAGATCTCAGCGCTCATGGACCTGCTGGAGGAGTACATCGCGCGGGAGGTGGCGGAGCTGCGCGATCAGGGGGTGCGCGTGCACGTGCTCGGCGACCGCAGCCGCCTCGTACCTGGTGCCGCAGCAGCTGTTGAGCGCGTCGAACGCGATACGCGCGAGGGCACGCGCCTGTCGCTGAACCTGTGCATCTCGTATTCGTCGCGCGCCGAGATCGCGCGGGCGGCGCGGCTGCTCGCCGAACGAGTCCTCAAAGGGCTCACCAAATTGGAGGACATCGACGAGACGGCGGTCCAGGAGCTGCTGTACACGGCCCCCTGGCGCGATCCTGACTTACTGATCCGCACATCCGGCGAGCAACGCCTCTCCAATTTCCTGCTGTGGCAGTTGGCGTACACCGAGCTCCACATCACGCCCGTGCTCTGGCCCGACTTCACGCGCCGCCAGTTGTTCGAGGCCATCCTGGACTACCAGCGCCGCGAGCGACGCTTCGGCAAAGTCACGGCATAATGACCAGCAATTTGGCGCAGCGCATCGCCGTTTCGGCGATTGCCATTCCAGTGGCAGTGGGCCTGATCCGCCTAGGCGGCTGGCCACTGGCCGCCGCCCTAGCTGTCCTGGGGGTGCTCGGCACGCGGGAGGTGTACGACCTGGCGCGACGCCAGGGCATCGCGCCGCTGCGGCTGGTGGGCTATGCCGCCGCCGCCGCCATTCCGCTCGCCACCTTTTGGGCGAAGGGTTCCGAGCGCCCATGGGCGGCGCCCGCGCTGTACGCCGGTGCCGTGTGGCTGATGCTCGTGATGGTGAGCGCGATGGCACGCGGCCCGGAGGCGCGGCCCCTCAGCACCGTCGCCGTCACCGTCTTCGGAGTGCTGTACGCTTCGGGGTTACTGTCGTTCCTGATCGCGATCCGACACGGGGGGGGGGGAAGTACGGCCGCAGTAGCCTGGGCGGCCACTTGGCTGGTCTTGCTGCCGCTCGCGCTCACGTGGATCGGTGACACCTGCGCGATGGCG
>DASQAH010000289.1:0-20598 GCA_035635835.1 Gemmatimonadales bacterium | reverse complement strand
CGGCCGGGTGACCGACGAGCTCGACCTCGCGATCGACCGCGCGGCTGGCGCCCGCCCAATCGGGGGAAACACGCTCGAGCAGCACGCCGACAGCGCGGCGGCCCTCGCCACGATGCTCGCGGATATCGCCGCCGCCCGACGCTGGGTCCACTTCGAGAATTACATCATCCGCGACGACCACACCGGTCGCTGCTTCGCGGACGCGCTAGCGGCGCGGGCGAGAGCGGGGGTACGCGTACGAGTGCTGTACGACGCACTCGGTTCCCTCGGCACCGGCCGACGCTTTTGGCGCAGCCTGCGTCAAGCGGGCGTCGAGGTGCGGGCGTTCCACCCGCTGCTATCGCCGCGGCTCCTCGAGGTGATGAAGCGCGACCACCGGAAGCTGCTCGTCACCGACGGCCTGACGGCGATGGTCGGGGGCTTGTGCATTGGCAACGAGTGGGCTGGTGACCCGGCGCGCGGCCGCCAGCCGTGGCGGGACACGATGGTCCGGGTGTGCGGGCCTGCCGTGACAGCCCTCGACGCGGCGTTCGGGCGCCTGTGGCGACGCGCGGGGGATCCGCTGCCCGCAGACGAGTTCGACGCGGACCCCGCGGCGTGCGGGAACTCGGCGGTCCGCGTCGTCGCCGGCGCGCCGGGGCGCGCCCACATCTACCGGTCGGTGCAGCTGCTAGCGGCAAGCGCGACCGAGCGGTTCTGGATCACGGACGCCTACCTGCTGGCTCCCCCGCCGCTATACGCCGCGCTGCTCGACGCGGCGAAGGCCGGCGTGGACGTACGCCTCCTCGTGCCGGGCGCGAGCGACCTGCCAGTCCTCAGCAGCCTCACTCGCGCCGGCTACCGCGAGCTGCTGCATGCCGGTGTGCGCGTCTTCGAGTGGCGCGGGCCGATGTTGCACGCGAAGACGCTCCTCGTGGACCGGCGCTGGGCGCGCATCGGCTCGAGCAATGTGAACATGGCGAGCCTGCTGACGAATTACGAGCTCGACCTGCTCGCGGAATGCGAGGAGCTGGCCGAAGCGCTGGCGGTGCAATTCCGACGCGACCTCGCTTCGAGCCGCGAGGTCGTGCTCCAGCCGCGCCGCCTCCGGCTCCCCGCGCGGTTGGTCGGCGCGCCCGCCGTCCCACCAGCCGAAGCGGTGCCCCCCGTGCCGCACAAGCGCTCCGGGTACGAGCTGGGGGCGGTCGCGGTGGTCGCCCTCCGGCGGGTCGCCGGCGGAGCGCGGCGGGCGATCGCGTGGACCGCCGGAGGTACGTGTCTCGGGGTGGGAACGCTGCTGCTCGTGTTTCCTCAGGTGATGAGCATCACGCTCGCCGCCGGAGCCTTCGGGCTGGCGGTGATCTTCGGGCTGTTCGGCTTGGAACAACGGCGCTCCCGGGAAGAGGCCGCGGATGCAAAGTGATCCCCCGGCCCAACTCCCAGGTGGGGTTGCGCGTATACCAGACAGAGACGAGGCTGAACTGGCGGCGCGGGCGCGCGCCGGGGACCGGGCGGCCTTCGGGACGCTGGTGGAACGCTTCGCGCCGCAGGCCCGGCGGATCGCGCGGGCGGTACTGCAGAATCCCGACGACGCGGACGACGCCGCGCAGGACGCCTTCCTCTCGGCGCTGGTCAAGCTAGACCAGTACGACCCCCGCCGCCCCTTCGGCCCGTGGCTGATGCGGATCGTGGCGAATGCGGCGACGGATCGCCGCCGGCGGCGCGCGGTGCGCCAAGCCGAGGCGCTGGAGCCCGAGCTCGCCGGCGGGGGCTCGCGCCCCGACCTGGACGCTGAGCGGCGCGCCCTGGGCGAACGACTGAGGGCCGCGCTGGCACAGCTACCGGAACGCCGGCGCCTAGCGGTGGTGTTGTTCGACGTGGAGGGTTATTCCCACGCCGAGATCGCGGACATCCTCAGCATCCCCGAGGGGACGGCGCGATCGGAAGTGTTCCATGCACGACGGACGCTGCGCAGTCTGTTGCAGGACTGGAAAGAGGGAGAATGATGGAGCCGTCACTGCCGTTCGATCATCGGGCCGATCCGGAGCTGGGGGCGGCGCTGCGCGCCGCGCTCGAGCCCGCGGACCCAGCCCCGTTCGTCGCCCGCGTGCTGGCCCAGGCCGAGCTGACGCGGGCGCGGCGTCGCGACGTGCCCACGTGGGACATCCTCGCCCGCTGGGCGCGCGCGGGCATCGCCGCCGCAGTGGCGGCCGCGCTCGTCGCGGGGTTCGCGATGGGACGGGCAATGCAATCACGCGCGACGCTCGACGACGTCATGGTAGCGTCCGCCGGCGCGGGGGCCAATGCGCTGCTCTCCTCCCCCCGAGCGCCCGACGCAAGCGTGGTGTTCACGTCGCTGGTAGAACGGGAGCGCTAGGAAACGATGACGCCGATACTGTGGGAGGTCATGCCGTCATGATGTTCAACCGATCGAAGGCGCAGGCTATCGCGCTCCTCGTCGCCGTGTTCCTCGCGGGCGGAGCGGCGGGCTGGGGCGTGGCCGCGTCGCGCGGCGATCACTGGCCCCAGCGCCACGGACCCGACGCGATGGTGGACTTCCTGAACCGCAAACTGAACCTGTCGGCCGCGCAACGCGACTCGGTGCGGGCGGTGATCACGCGTCACCATGCGGAGACGGAGGCGCTGTGGCGGCAAGTACACCCGCGCTACGATTCCCTGCGGGCGGAGATGCGGCGAGAAGTCAGCGTCCAGCTCGATCCGCAGCAGCGAGCGACGTACGCGCGACTCATCGCGGAGCTGGAGCATCAACACCAGGCGGGTGATAGCGCGAAACCCACGTCCGACGGAGGGCGGCATTAGCATGCGGTGGATCGGCGGAATCCTGATCGGAGTCCTGGCAGCCCCCGTGGCGGCGCAGCAGCCGCAGGCGCCCCAGCAGGTGACCCTCTCGGAAGCGGTGCGGCGGGCATTGCAAGTGCAGCCCGCCATGGTCCAGGCCGAAGGCGACCAGCGAAACGCGTCAGCGGGCTACCACTCCGCTCTGGGCGCGTTCCTGCCGACCGTCACGGTCGGCGGCTCCGCGGCGCGCAGCAACGTCAGCGTGATCGATCGGACGACGGGACGGGCCGTGCCGTCACAATACTCGTATACCAGCACCCTGTCGGCGAGCTTGGATCTGTTCACCGGATTCCGCCGACTCGCCAACCGCAGCGCGGCAGCGGCCACCCAAGACGCGGCCGACGCGGGCTACGTGAACCAGCAATTCCAGGTGACGCTCCAGACCAAGCAGGCGTTCTATAACGCGCTCGCGACTGAGGAACTGGTGCGGGTCGCCGAAGCCCAGGTGAAGCGCACGCAGCAGGAGCTGCAGATCTCCGTGGACAAACTGCGGGCCGGCTCGGCGACGCGATCGGACTCGCTCCGCTCGGCCGTGGATGTCGGCAACGCGCGTCTGGCGCTGCTGCAGGCGCAGGCGAACCTTGAGTTCGCCCAAGCCTCACTCGGCCGGCAGATCGGCGTGGACCAGCCGGTGCGCGCGGCCGCCGACAGCGCGCTCCCCGCGCTCCCGGATACCGCGACGCTACGCGCGGAGGCAATCGCCAAGGCGCCCCAGGTACAGCAGGCCGACGCCCAAGCGCGCGCCGCCGCAGCCCAGGTATGGTCCTCGCGGTCGCAGTACTTCCCAACGTTGAACGTGACATATGGCGACAACCGGCAGGGGATCTCGTCCCCGTCGTGGTCGCGTCTGGTGGACGGGGGGTACCCGGAGACGTTCTCGTGGCGGTTCGGCCTTTCCTGGACCTTGTTCAACGGCTTTGCGCGCGAGCAGCAACTCGTCTCGTCCAAGGTGTCGCACGACGTCGCCGTCGCGCGCGCGGGCGACACACGCCGCGGCGTGAACGCGCAGCTCACTCAGCAGCTCGCCGCTCTGGAGACCGCGTTCGCCCAGCTCGACATCGCCCGGTCGAATGTTGCCGCGACCACGGAGGACATGCGCGTGCAGCAGGAGCGCTACCGAGTCGGCGCGGCGACGATCCTCGACCTGCTGACGTCGCAGGCGAACCTGACCCAGGCGCAGGTGAGCCTGGTGCAGGCCCGCTTCAACTTTGTGATCGCCCGGGCCACGCTCGAGGCGCTCGTGGGGCGCGAACTATGACCGCCGTGCGGCCGATGGCATTCACCACCGGGGACACGCCTCTCCCCGATATCATCATCCTGACACACAACCTGACGCGCGACTACGACATGGGGGGCGAGATCGTGCATGCCCTGCGCGGCATCGACGTGCAGATCAAACGGAATGAATTCGTGGCGTGCATGGGCCCTTCCGGGTCGGGCAAGTCGACTCTCATGAACCTGATCGGTTGCCTCGACACCCCCACCGCCGGCGAGTACTGGCTCAACGGCCAGAAGGTCAGCGACCTGACGGACGACGAGCTGGCGCGGATCCGCAACAAGGAGATCGGGTTCGTGTTCCAGACGTTCAACCTCCTGCCCCGCGCCAGCGCGCTGCACAACGTGGAGCTGCCGCTGATTTACGCGGGCGAGAGCGCCAAAGCACGCCGCGAGCACGCTGCCCATGCCTTGGAGCGAGTGCAGCTGGCCGACCGCATGGACCACCGGCCCAACGAGCTGTCGGGCGGGCAGCGCCAGCGCGTCGCCATCGCGCGCGCGCTGGTCAACAACCCGAGCATCCTGCTCGCCGACGAGCCCACCGGCAACCTCGATTCGGCCACCGGCGACGAAATCATGAAGCTGTTCGAGGAGCTCTGGAGCGCCGGGCAGACAATCGTCCTGGTGACCCACGAACACGACATCGCGGCGCACGCGCGCCGCCAGATTCATCTGCGCGACGGCAAAGTCGAGCGCGATGAGAGGATGGGACAGCAGTGAAGCGACTCCTGACCGCGGCCGCCCTCGCCTTGGGCCTCGCCGCCTGCAAGAAGGCTCAACCCGCCGTGCTCTACGAGAAAGTGCCCGTGGAGCGACGCGATATCACCGTCACCGCATCGGCCTCGGGGACCATCCAGCCGATCCTCACCGTGCAGGTGAAGTCCCAAGCCTCCGGGGCGATCACCGAGATGCGCGTGCAGACGGGCGATGACGTCCGTCCCGGCCAGGTGCTGGCGATGATCGATCCGCGCCTGCCCAAGAGCGCGCTCGACCAGGCGAAAGCGAATTTGGACGTGGCCAGGGCCAGCTACCAGAACGCGGCCACCCAGTTCGCGCGCGAGGACACCCTCTACAAGGCGCAGGCGGTCACGCAGACGGAGTTCGAAACCGCCCGCGTCACCTTCGCCCAGGCCAAGGCGAGCCTCGTGAACGCCCAAGCCAATCTCAGCGACGCCCAGATCGCCTACGACCAGACGAGGGTGAAGGCGCCGCTCGCCGGCACGATCATCCAGAAGCAAGTCGAGCTGGGCACGGTCATCTCGAGCCCGACCCGAGACGTGGGTGGCGGTACCGTGCTCTTCCAGATGGCGAACCTCGACACCGTTCAGGTGCAGTCGATGGTGGATGAGACGGACATCGGGAAAGTACAGCCCGGTCTGCCGGTCACGATCACCGTAGACGCCTACCCCAACCGGCCGTTCCAGGGCACGGTCCTCAAGATCGAGCCGCAGGCCACCGTGCAGCAGAACGTGACGATGTTCCCGGTACTCGTGAACATCCTCAACACCGAGCACCTGTTGAAGCCAGGGATGAACTCCGAGGTGGAGATCCACGTGGGCCAGCGGCAGGGGGTGCTGGCGATTCCCAACGCGGCGTTGCGCACCCAGCGCGATGTGACGTCCGCCGCCCAGGTGCTGGGGCTCAACCCGCAAGACGTGCAGGCGCAGCTCGCCGCCGCGCCGCTGCCACCTCGGATGGGCGGCGACACGGCCGTCCGCACCGGCACCTCGCTCGGCCAGGCGGGTGCCCCCACCACCCCCGCCGGCGGGCGAGCGATGGACCCCGCGACGAGGAGCGGAGCTCGCGACAGCACGAAGCCGGCGGCCAACGTGTTCACGATCGCCGACGGCCGGCAGATCCCGCTGCCAGCCGGCGTCACCGCCGAGCAGGTGCGTGCCGCCTTGCAGAAGCGCACGACGGGCGGCCAGCTCACGCCTGCCGAGCAAGCGCTGCTGCGCCAGGTGTTCCCGCAGTTCGGCGGCGGCCACGGCGGCGGCGGGGGCGGCCCCGGAGGGGCAAGCATGCGTCGCAGCAACAACTTCTCCGGCAACTTCATCGTGTTCGCGCTGCGCAACGGCAAGCCGACGCCGGTCAACATCCGCACCGGCCTGACCGACCTCGACTACGTCGAAGTGGCCAACGGGCTAGCGGACAAGGATACGGTGCTGCTGTTGCCGAGCGCCTCGCTGGTGCAGTCCCAGCAGGACATGAAGAACCGGTTCCAGAATATGACCGGCGGGGGACTGCCAGGGCTGCGCCAGCAGAGCGGCGGCAGCGGAACGACCAAGAACTAGCCATGCTACTCGGTGAGATCATCCAGGTCGCGCTGCAGGCGATCCGCGCGAATAAGCTCCGGTCGCTGCTCACCACGCTGGGCATCATCATCGGCGTCGGGGCCGTGATCACAATGATCGCGCTTGGCTCGGGCGCCCAGAAATCGGTGCAGGATCGGATCCAGGCCCTGGGCCCGACGCTGCTCACCATTTTCCCCGGCCAGAACTTCCACGGCGGAATCGCGATCATGGGGGCGATCAGCATCACCATGGGCGACGACACCGCGCTGACCAATGGCGCGCGGTACATCGACGCGGTCATCCCCGAGCTGTCGCGAAACGTGCAGGTGAAGAAGGGCAACCAGAACATCAACGTGAGCGTGGTGGGCACTACCTCCAACTACGTGCCGGTACGCAGCTATACCGTCACCTACGGCCGCATGTATACGCCCGGAGAGGACGATGCTCGCCAGCGCTATGCCGTGCTCGGCTCAGCCGTCCCCGACATGTTCAACGTCAACCCCGCGGGGATCGTCGGCCAGGACATCCAGATCCGCGGCATCACCTTTCAGGTCATCGGCGTGTTGAGCCAGAAGGGCTCCCAGGGGTCGTTCAACAACCCGGACGAGCAGATCCTCATTCCGCTGCAGACCGCCCGCTATCGCATGTTCGGCCCCGATCGACTGCGTTCCATCACAGTGCGCGTGGTAGACTTGGACCACATGAACCTCGCGATGGTCGAGATCGAGCGGGTGATGCGACGCATGCATCACATCCGCCCGGGAGGGGATAACGACTTCCAGATCCGTAACCAGACCGACATCCTGGCCACGTTCCAGCAGACGACCCAGACCTTCGGGCTCCTGCTGGCGGGCATTGCCGCGGTCAGCCTGCTGGTAGGGGGCATCGGCATCATGAACATCATGCTGGTCTCGGTGACCGAGCGGACCCGCGAGATCGGGGTCCGCAAAGCCCTGGGCGCGACGCGCTTCAACATCATGTTCCAATTCCTGGTGGAGGCGCTGGTGCTGTGCCTGGGAGGCGGGCTGATCGGCGTGCTGTTCGGTTCGCTGGGCGCGCTCGTGCTGTCCAAGATGTTCCATTGGAACACCCTCATCTCGCCACTCGCGATTCTCCTGGCGTTCGTCTTCAGCGCGATGGTCGGCCTGTTCTTCGGCATGTGGCCCGCGCAGCGGGCGGCGCAACTCGATCCGATCCAAGCCCTGCGCTACGAGTAGCACGCGGAAGTCGGCACGCGGAAGTCGGAGCGGGAAGTTGAACTGACGATTCGTAGGCGGCCGCTGGCGCCGTTCCGCGTTCCGACTTTCGCGTTCCGTGTTTATCTTGCTTCCCATGCTCCCGCTCTTTATCGCGCTGCTGCAAGCGGCGGGCGATCCGGGCCCCGTCTATGACGGCCACGCCCGCCAGCTCGACGTCCACCCGCCGCGGATCGAGGCGACGGTGGTCATCGACGGCGTGCTCGACGAGCCTGTCTGGCGCGCGGCGGCCCGGCTCACCGGCTTCACGCAGTATCGCCCCGTGGACGGCCGCCCCGCGGCGGATTCCACGGTCGTGCTCGTGTGGTACGCCCCCGACGCGATCTACTTTGGCATCCGCGCCTACGAGGCCCATGGCAACGTGGTGCGCGCGACCCTCGCCAACCGCGACAATATCGACGCCGACGACCACATCCAGATCCTGTTGGACACCTACAACGACCATCGCCGCGCCCTGCTTTTCTCGGTGAACCCGCTCGGAATCCAGGAGGACGGCGTCCGCAGCGAAGGCCAGGACGCGGGCGCAGCCGGCGGCGGCGTCGGCACCGGGCGGTTCGATGGCATCGTGGATCTCAGTCCCGACTTCGTCTACCAGTCGCGCGGCCGCGTGACGCCCTGGGGCTACGAGGTCGAGGTCCGCATCCCGTTCAAGAGCATCCGCTATCAGAGCACCGACTCGCAGGACTGGGGGCTCCAGATCGTTCGGATCACCCAGCATACCGGCTACGAGGACAATTGGGCGCCCACCGTGCGGGCCAGCGCCAGCTACCTGATCCAGGCCGGCCGGCTGCGGGGGCTCACCGGCCTCCACCGTGGCCTGGTGATGGACTTGAGTCCCGAATTCACGACGCATGTGGACGGGGCGCCGCGCGGAGGAACGGGACCGGGGTACGTCTACAAAGGCGATCCTCAACCCGGCGGGAACCTGCGCTGGGGCGTCTCCCAGAACCTCAATGCGACCGGGACGATCAACCCTGACTTCTCGCAGGTCGAGGCCGACATCGCTCAGGTGACGGTGAACCAGCGCTTCGCGCTGTTCTTTCCCGAGAAGCGCCCCTTCTTCCTGGAGGGGCTCGAGCAGTTCGACACGCCCAACCGGTTGATCTATACCCGGCAGATCGTGGCCCCCATGGCCGGCGCCAAGCTCACCGGCAAGCTGGGCGGCACCAACGTCGCCTACCTGGCGGCTGCCGACGACCAGGGGCAGTCGCGCACCGGCGACACCCCCGTGTTCAATTTGCTCCGGGTACAGCGCGACCTGGGAACCAGCTCGACGGTCGGCCTGGCGTACACCGATCGCCTCGACGGCGGCGATTACAACCGGGTCCTCGGGGCGGACGCGCGGATCATCTGGAAGCACATCTGGTTCTCCCAGGTCCAGCTGGTCGGCTCATGGGACCAGAACGCCGGCGTCCCCCACGCGGGCAAGCTGTGGGACGTGACGCTGTTCGACCGCACGGGGCGCTCCTACGGCAACCACGGGGAGATCGTCGGGATCACCCCCGACTTCGTGGCGCGGAGCGGCTTCGTGAACCGCGTGGGGATCGTCACGGGGCGGCTCTTCGACCGCTACACGGTATACGGCCGGCCCGGGGCGCTCGTCGAGCAGCTGAGCACGTTCCTGCTCGTGAGCCCGCTGTGGCGCTACGACGACTTCCTCAAGCTCCGGGGAACGATCGAGGGAGGGTACACGGTCACGTCGACCGCGAACATCCGCGGGGGCTGGAACCTCAACACCGCGGTGTCCAACAATCTGCAGCGCTTCGACGCGGCGCTCTACGCGGGCTATCAGGTGAACCGCACTGTCGATACGATCCCGTTCACACTGCCGCACGGGTTGTACAACCTGTGGAGCGCGAACGCCAGCTTCAACACACCGAACCGCGTGCTCACGCTCGGGGGGAGCGCGGGCTACGGTGCAGCCCCGATCTTCGCCGAAGCGGCCGAGGGACGGCAGGTCGCAATCAGCGCGACGGCCAGCTGGCGGCCCACGTCGTCGATTCGGGTTGACGCCCTCTGGACCCACGTGCGCCTCAGCAGGGCGCGGGACGGCAGCCGCTTCTCGACGGCCAACATCCCGCGCCTGAAGATCGAATACCAGCTGACGCGAGCGATCTTTTTCCGCTACATCGGTCAGTACTTCGCGCAGGATCACGTCGCCCTGCAGGATCCACGCACCGGCCAGCCGCTCCTCGCGAACGGGACGGCCGCCGGGCCGCAGGCGACCAACGACTTCCGTAACGACGTCCTGTTCTCTTTCAAGCCGACCCCGGGGACAGTGTTCTTCTTCGGCTACGGCGCCTCGCTCGACGAGCCCCAGGCGTTCGCGTTCCGGCAGCTCCGCCGCACCGGCGACGGCTTCTTTCTCAAGGCGAGCTACCTCTTCCGGATGTAGTTTTCCCCGCATGCTGGCCTGGACGTCCATCGAAGCGCAGCTGGCGCAGGAACGCGCCGCCAAGCGCCGCCAGTACGTCCGCGCGACGACGCGCGCCCGCTGGGGCTTCGTGGGGTTCGCGATCACGCTGCTGCTGGCCGTCCGCCTGGGACACCTCGTCCCGATCTCCTGGGCCTTCATCGCCGCCTTCGCTGCCGCTTTCCTCGTGGCGAATTACGGGATGTCCCAGGTCGCGCGAGACCCGCAATTCCAGCCCTGGTACGCTCAACTCAACATCGCCATCGACAGCGCGATGATCTCCGCGGTCCTCTACGCTCTTGGCCCAACGGGCCACGTGCTGTACGCCGTCTACCTCGTCGCCCCGATGCAGGCGGCGCTCTACCTGGAGCGACGGGAGGCCTGGGGTGCCTTGGCGATCAACCTGGCGGGGTTTGCGATCGTCGGTGTCGTGCAGGTGCTGCAGCTGGCCTGGTCCTGGAGCGTCCTGGTCCAGGAGGCGCTCGTGCTCCTGGTCGCGTGCCTCGGACTGATCCCCTTGCTCTCCCGCATTGTCGATCGGCTGCGGGACACGCGCGGCGTGCTCGCGCAGGTCGAGCGCGGAGACCTCACCATGAGGGTGGCCGACGCGGCACCCGACGAGCTCGGCTACCTCGGCGTGAGTGTCGACCGCACCACGGACGCCATTGCCGACATCGTGCGCCAGGTGCAGCAGCAGGCGCAGGAGCTCGCCGCGATGGCGCAGGAGCTCGCCGCCTCCGCCGAGCAGCTCCAGGCGTCCTCTCAGGAGATCTCGGCGACCACAGTGCAACTCTCCGCGGGCACCGAACGCCAGCGGCAGCTCATCGGCCATGGTCGCACCGACACCGATGCCGCGGCGGCCATCGCGGTCACGCTACACGGCCGCGCCCAGGAGGCCGAGCAGGAGATCGGCGCGATCGCCCAGGAGGCGCGGCGGCACGGCGAGGAAATCGCCCGGGCGCGCGAGCTGTTGCGGACCCTCGTCACCCACATCGACCAGGTCGCCCAGGCCGCCACGACGCTCGAGCAGGGGTCGAAGGAAGTGGGGAAGCTGGTGGACAGCATCACGCGCATTGCCAGCCAGACCGATCTCTTGGCCCTGAACGCCGCCATCGAGGCGGCCCGGGCGGGCCAGCACGGTCTGGGCTTTCGCGTGGTGGCGGCCGAAGTCCGTAAGCTCGCCGAGCAGAGCACGCGCGCCGCCGGCGAGGTACAGACGCGAGTTGGCCAGACCCAGGACCAGATCGGCCGCGTAGTGGCCGCGATGCGGGAGAGCCGCACCACCGCGCAAGGCGTGGGGTCAGTCTCGACATCAGTGCAGCAGGCCCTCGACGCCATCTTCGCCGACCTGAACCGGACGGTACAGTTCGCCACCGCCTTCGCGGCCGAGACCGAAGGCCAGACACGACGGATGCGCGAGGTCGTGCGGCGGATGGAGGAAGTGGCGGTAATCGCCGATGCGGCGGCGCAGGGCGCGCAGCAGACCACGGCGGCGACTCAGCAGCAGATCGCCTCGCTGGGTGAGCTCACCGCTACGTCGCAGCACCTCTCGGTCGCGGCGGCGAAGCTGACCGAGACGATTCAGCGGTTTACGGTGAACGGAAAGAGCAGACCTTGAAGGTCCGGCAGTGCTGGCTGCTCGCCTCGCTGCTCGGCGCGAGCGCCACGCTGTGCCCCACCCCAGCGCGAGGCCAGGACAACTTCGAGATTCAAGTCTATGGCTCCGAGCTCGTCACGCCCCGCCGCACCATGCTCGAGCTCCACAGCAATTTCACGGCGTCCGGACGGCGCAGTGTCTTGGACGGTGTGTGGCCCAGCGACCGCGCGTTCCACGAAACCCTCGAGCTGACGCACGGGTTCACGGGGTGGTTCGAGGTCGGCTGGTACGTCTTTACGAGCGTACAAAACGGCGGGGATTGGAACTGGGTCGGCACCCACGCTCGACCGCGCCTGCGAGCCCCGGAGAGCTGGCACTGGCCCCTGGGAGCCAGCCTGTCATTCGAGTTCGGATACCAGCGGCGTACATTCTCGACTGACACCTGGTCCCTGGAGATTCGACCGATCATCGATCGCCGCTGGGGCGCGTGGTATTGGGCGGTCAACCCGGCGCTGGAGCGGTCGCTCAAAGGCGCCGGCACCTCTCGGGGCTTCGCCTTCGCACCCAACGCCGCTGTCACCTATGACGTGACCTCGAGGATCACCGCAGGCCTCGAGTATTACGGGGCGGTGGGACCCGTGACGGGGTTCGACCCGTTGAATCAGCAACAGCACCAGATCTTCCCGGTCATCGACCTGAACCTGTCGCCCAGCTTCGAGTTCAATGTGGGGGTAGGCATCGGGATGACGGCAGCAACGGACCACGTCATCGTCAAGATGATCACGGGATACCGCTTTTAGCGAGGCGCTCACATTCCAATCGTCTCCCGCAACCGCGCTCCCCAGCGATTCGCCTCGCGTCGAATCTCCGAATAGTCCGCCGTCAGCAACTGGCCGTCCTGCACCACGAGCTCTCCGTCCACGACGACGTGGCGCACGTCACTCGCCCGCGCGCTGTAGACGAGGCGCGAGACCAGGTCCCCCGCCTCCGGCTGCGCGTGCGGGCCGGAGAGGTCGAGCGCGAGGAGGTCGGCGCGCTTGCCCGGCTCCAGGGAGCCGAGCTCATCCTCCAGGCCCAGCGCGCGGGCGCCGCCGAGGGTGGCCAGCTCGAGCGCCTGGCCCGCGGGGAGCGCGTCGGGGCCTAGTCGCGGCTTCTGGATGAGCGCCGCGAGCCGCAGCTCGGTGAAGCCGTCGAGCCGATTGTTGCACGGCGCGCCATCGGCCCCGAGCGCCACATGGCAGCCGGCGGCCAGCATCTCAGGGACGGGAGCGATGCCACTGCCCAGCTTCAGGTTCGAGCTGGGACAATGGACCACATTGGTGTGTTGGCGCGCCAGGCGCCGGATCCCCTCGCCGTCCACCCAGACGCAATGGGCCAGAGTCGTGCGCGGGCCCGCAATGCCCACCGAATCCAGATAGGCTAGCTCGTCGTTTCCCGTTTCCCGCTTCACGGTTTGCAGCTCCAGCGGCGTCTCGGCGGCGTGCGTGTGGATCACCGCGCCGGCCTTGGCGGCCAGGTCGCTCACGCGGCGCAGCAACGGGCCGGTACAACTGGGCGCGAAGCGCGGCGCGTAACACCAGCGGAGCCGGCCGTCCGCCCGGCCGTGCCACGTGGCGCACAGATCGGCGGCCTCCTGCAGCGCGCGGTCGGTCCGTTCCCGCAGCTCCGGGGGCGCCGCCAGCGCGTCCATGAGACATTTGCCGGCCGTGGCGCGCAGCCCAATCGCCTCCAGCGCCTGAAACGCCGCCCCCGTGTGGCGGACCGTCTCCATGTCGAGGATCGCCGTCGTACCGCCGAGCAGCAGCTCCGCCGCGCCCAGCATCGCCGACCAATAGACGGAGTCCTCAGTGTGGGCGGCCTCGAGCGGCCAGATGCGCCGGGCGAGCCATTGTTCGAGCGGCAGGTCGTCGGCCAGCCCCCGGAACAGCGTCTGGCAGAGATGGACGTGCGCCTGAATCAAACCGGGGAGAATGACGAGGCCTGCGCAGTCGAGAATCGTCCTTCCGTCCGACGGTCCGACACTTTGACCGTCCGACCGCTCTCTCAGCGCCGCGATCCTCTTGCCCTCGACCCACACGTCTGCGTCGAGGATCCGCCGCCGCGGATCCATTGTCACGACACGGGCGCCGGCGAGCACCAGCGGCCGTGGGGTGTGGGAGGGCTCGCGCACGCCTACGTCGTCACCCGCGGTCGCGCTTTGGTGGTGTCCTGGGGCAGGTCGAAGTAGGCGGCGACCTCGTCCACGAGGTCGTCGTCAGCGTAGGTGCCGGTGAGGATCCGCTCCGGGCTCCCCGGCTCGACCAGGAGGTACCCGAACGGATAGTCCAGGCCGGAGAGGAGGATCGGGCGCCGCCGCCGGTTGGGCAGCGCCACGTAAACCGTCTCGGCGTGCGTGGGAAGCAGCTTGATGTTGTAGGCCGTGAGCTGAGGGAGGATCGCCTGGGTGGCGGACGTCAACTGATCGAACGCGTCCACCGCGTCGTCCGGATTGAGTGTGTCACCGCCAGCTGGGAGCCAGAACACGATCACCGTGGGCGCCGTGACGAGGCGCGGCACGTGCAGGCTGTCGGTGGAGTCGCGCGTGAACTGCCCGAGATCACCAGCCGGCACGCTCCCTGCCCGGGGAGTATTGGCGACGGTGCGGGAGTGGCAGCCCAAGAGGAGCCCCCCCGCACCCACCAGCGCCGCGCACCAAGCCGGTCTCATGCCCGAAGTATATCGCCCGACCGACGCTACTCGATGGCCGCCAGGGCGTCATGGAGCTGCGCCGCGCCGCGGTATCGCTCTTCGGGCCGCTTCGCCATCGCCCGGAGGACGACCGTCCCGAGCGCATCCGGCACCTCGGGGTTCAGCGTGCGGGGGTCGGGGGGCGCCTCCTCGAGGTGCTTGGCGATTAGCGACCACGTCGTGTCGGCCTCGAAGGGGAGGCGGCCGGTGAGACACTCGAACAGCACCACCCCCGCCGAGTAGAGATCGCTGCGCGGGTCGAGCTCGGCACCCGAGAGCTGCTCGGGCGACATGTAATCGAGCGTGCCGATCGTCGTGCCGGCCTCCGTGAGACCCCGTCCCCCCTGCTTATCCTGGGGCGGGTCCGCGAGCCGCGCGATGCCGAAGTCCATCACCTTCAGGAAGCCGCTGGGCTCGACCACCATGTTCTGCGGCTTGATGTCGCGGTGGATCACGCCCTCGGCGTGCGCTACCTCGAGCGCGCGGCACAACTGCTTGCCGACCGTCAGCGTCACCGACACGGGCAGCTTGCCACGGCTCGCGATCAGCAGCTTCAGCGAGGTGCCCTCGACGAGCTCCATGGTGAGGTAGTACATCCCATTCACCTCGCCGAGGTCGTAGGTGCGGACCACGTTGCGGTGGGCGATCCGGCGCGCGAGCCGGATCTCCTGCTTGAAGCGCTCCAGGGCCACCGAGTTCCCCGTGAGCGTCTCGGGTCGCAGCGTCTTGATGGCGACTGGCTCCTGTAGTTCGCGGTCGAACGCGCGGTACACCACACCCATCCCGCCAGTGCCGAGGATTTCCTTGATCTCGTAACGGCCCGCGAAGGTCGAGCCCAGTCGCAGGACGTCCCCACCCGAGGTGATCGAGCGCCGGGCCCCGACCTCGCGGATCGCCGTCGCAGCGCCACCAATTGGTTGGGTCGCGGCGGCTCCAGAGGCGCGCATCATGTACTCGACCAGGTCGGATTTTTCCTTCAGGTCTTCGACCAAGCTCTTGAACGCCCGCGCCAGCACGCCGATCTCGTCGCCCGTGGAGACGTCGATCGCCACAGCGTAGTCGCCGTCCTGGACCTGGCGCGTCGCGAGGGCCAGGCGCCGCACCGGCCCGGCGATCTGACGCGCCTGGACGAAGGCGAAGACGAGGGCGAGGACGACACCGAGGCCGATCGCGAGCACGATGGTGCGTTGCAGTGCCTTGAAGGCCGCCAGCTCGGCATCACGTGAGCGCAGCGCCAGCACTCCTCCATATACGTCGCCGCCCGCTGAGCGGATCGGCGCGGCGACCCCGATCAGGTGCTCGCCGTGCATTATGGCGGCCATCCGTGCCGGAGAGGTGTCGCTCAACGCTTCGGGGTGTAGCTCCGCGGTCAGCGCCGAGCCGACCTCCGTCCGGAGCACTGTGCTCCCGACCACGACGGGGACGCTGTCGCGGCGGAAGGCGAAGAACACGACCTCGGAGTTGGTCGCCTGCTTGAGCGCCGCAGCGAGCGAATCGTCGAGGGCGTAGGCCGCAACCAGGACGCCCTGCGGCGCGGCGCCCCGAGCGGCGAGCGGCGTGGCCACCGCCACGTACAGCCGGATCGCCGCGGTATCCCGGTCGTCGCTGAAGGCGCCGCTCGTCTGCTCGCCGGACAGCGCGGTCGCGATCAGCGCGCCGTGCGAGAGGTCGCGGTCGTATTCCTCCGGATAATCCGTGCGCGCAAGCAGGATGCCGTCGCGGTTGGTGACCAGCACCAGGGCCGCGCCGATGAGGTCGCGATACTCCCGTGCTTGGTCGAGCACGTTCGCCCTGTCTCGACTCGTGAGCAGCCGCTCCCGAAACTGCGGCACCCCAGCGGTTACCACGCTCATACCCTCGAACGCGCGCGTCCGGGCCGCGAGCAGGTTCGCCACGGCGCGCCGCGTGTTCTGGAGTGCGCTGTCCACTGCCGCGTCCGCCGTACGGTTTGCCTGCAGCGACGTGAGGCCGAACGTCGCGCCGAGCACGGCCACGACGAGCAGCGTCGATGCCAGAAAGATCCTTCCCGCCAGGCCGAATAGCGGCGCCTTAGTAGCGCTCGCGGCCTTCATTCGTCGGGTAGTCCTGCCCGAATTTGTTCATGTGGGGCTGCCACTTGTAACCGCGCGCGTCGAGGGTGATCTGGAGATCGCCCACGCCGGGAGGCGCGACGGTCACGTCGGTAACCACCTCGGCCGCGATCCGCTCGTGCCAGACGTGCAGCCGGTAGCGCCCGGAGGGGACATCGTTGATCGTGAACGTGCCGTCGCCCGACGGCTGAGTAAACCACCGGTTCGCCAGGACGATGACGTACGCCACCATCCGCGGGTGCACATTGCAGAACACCCGCACCAGGCCGGGCGTGGTAAACGTGTGGCCTTTGGCCTCACCGCGGCCGTACAGCCCCAGATCGAACTGGTTCGGCTCGCTCACCGAAAACACGTTGTGATTGAACGGGTCGAGGTTGGGAAAGCGCACCGTCGAGCCGGCAGGCACCACCACCACGTGCGGCACGTAGACCTTGTCGCGGATGACAACGTCGGCCGTGGCGGTTCGCGCGCCGGGTCCCGCCCCTTGGAGATAGATCACCGCGTCGCCGAGATCGGGGCTCGGCTTGTAGTGCCGCTCCAGAATCGTGACGCGTCCCGCGACCCGGGCCCCCCCCACCCCTCCTCCTGCCTGCGCCCGAGCGGCCGGCGGCGTGAGCGCGATCACTACCGCCAGAACCACGCCTCTGCTTCTCATCGGTCGTTCCATCCGAGTGCGCTGAAGGGGGTTCAGCTTACCGCAATCGAGCGGAAACCGCCAGGAGTTTTCGGGTGCTCCGGCAGGCAGGGGGCCTCATTCGGGCTCAGCTGGCCGGCGGTGCTTTTCCTGCCGGCGGTACTGCTTCTTGGACCGGTGGACCTTGTGCGATGGGAGCTTGAGCCGCCCTTTGATCGGTGCAGCCGGGTTCGGAACCCGCACCGTCAGCGCGTCCTTCTTCTTCCGGCTCATCGCCCGACGCGCGCTCGAATCTGTTTGGCGTGGTGGCGGGCGTGGATCACGTGGAAGCGCACCCACTCCTCGAGGGTCAAGTCCCCGAGCCGCGGGTGCTTGACGAACAGGTCGTAGCGCCGGGCCGGCAGGAGCAGGTGCTCCAGCTCAAGGAACCGCGCCACCCCCTCGCGGAAGTGCGCCTCAGCGCTCGCCCGGGGCACGTACGCTGCGGGCACCGAGGCCTTCGGCGCCTTCCGGCCCGGCGGGAAGACCCCCAGGCCCATCACCAAGAGGTTCGCCAGCCGCTCGAACAAAGTCCGCGGGCGGCGGGTCATCGGGTCCCGGGCACGGCGGTCCTCGAACCCCTTGCCGCTCCACTCCAGTCCCAGGGCCAAGTGCTCCACGATCTGCGCCGCGTTCCACTTACCCGCGGGCGCCGTGTGCCACTCGGCGTCGGACCGGCTGGCGAGCGGTCCGAGGACGAAGTCCGGCAGTTCGGCGAAGGCTGGTTTACGCATTAGCTTCCATCGTCCGCTCTCGCAGAGATACTACGGTTGAGCCTGCTGCGCCGCCACCCGATTGCGCTCGCCCTCGCCGCGCTCGTCATTGTGAGCGCGCTGTGGTCGCTCCCACCGCTGATCGACGCGGTGACCGGCGCCCCTCCGCCTCCGGGGGACGCGGAGCTTAACCGGCCGTTCCTCTACCTCGCCGCAGCGCCCCTCACCGACGTGCTCGACGCCCTCACGTTTCTCAGTCTCCCTCGCGCTCAGGCTTTGCTGACCACCTGGGTCGCGGCGCTCGCCCTGTGGGGAGTGCTGCGCTCCGGCTCCTGGCTGCTCCGGTTCGGCCGGGCGGCGCTGGGAGTCGGGAGCATGGTCTTCCTCGTGGGCGCCACGCTGGTGCTGCCGCGCCCCGTGCCGCGCCTCGTGACGACGGACGCTGCGGCTGTCGTGATCGACTACCACGCCCACACCGCCGCGTCCCACGACGGCCGAAAGCGCTGGACGGCAGCGGACCTGGCCGATTGGCACGTCGCCCAAGGGTTCCAGGCCTCCTATGTCACCGATCACAATGTGCTCTTCACCGCAACGGTCGAGCAGCCGATCCGCCTGCTCCCCGGGGTGGAGTGGAGTGTTTACCGCCAGCACGTCGTGGCCCTGTCGCCGGCGGTGGCGATCGACCGAGACGTCTTCTCCCGGGATACCCCATCCCTGCTGCGCCTGTTCGGCGAGCTGCACCGCCAGGGCGCCCTGGCCATCGCTTCTCTGCCCGAGTTCTGGGATCACCATCGGGAAGACCTCGAGGCATTCGTGGCGGCGGGGGTAGACGGCTTCGAGATCGTCAACTGTGCCCCGAGGGGCCTCGCCTTTCCGCCACAGGCGCGGCGGGATGTCCTCGACTTGGCGCGCGCCAACGATCTGTTGGTTACGGGGGCGAGCGACAACCACGGGTGGGGGAAGGTCACGTGTGTCTGGAACGTGACGCACCCCGGCGAGCATGGCTTCAAGGCCAACCACGTCCTCGCGCGGCCGTTGGCGCTCGCCCAAGGGGACCTCCCCGTCTGGAACGCCGCCATCAGCCAGCCCTGGCTGATGCTGCGCGGTCTGTCCGCTGCCGAGCGCGTGAGCTGGCTCACCTGGATTGCCGTGGTCACGCTCTACCTGGCACAGCCGCGGCGGCAGGGCCAGCCCGCAGGGCTCGGCATTCTTGCCCGCTCGGTCCTCGGCCCGGAGCCGAGAGTAGAGCCAACAGCTGTCAGCTAGCAGCCATCAGTATTGGCGGCTGAGGGCTGACGGCTGTGGCTCGTCAAAGTACTTGTGACCGCCTATTCGGGAACGCCGCTGGTCCAGAAGCTCGGACTCAAGCCGGGTCTCGCCGCCGCGATTCTGCATCCCCCGCGTGGCTACCGTGGTGTCCTGGGCGGCCTGCCGCCCGGCCTCAAGCTCCGCGGCACGTCCCGCGGGCCGCTCGACTTCATCCAGTTCTTCACGAAGCGGCGCCGGGACCTGGCGACGAAGCTCCCGGCGCTGAAGCGCGCCCTCGCTCCGGCCGGGGTCCTGTGGGTCTCCTGGCCCAAGCAGGCCTCCGGGGTCGACACCGACCTCGCCGAAGACGTCATCCGCGCGTTGGCGTTGTCGCACGGTCTGGTGGACGTGAAGGTGTGCGCCGTGGACGACATCTGGTCCGCCTTGAAGCTCGTGCGCCGGCTGCGGGACCGGCGCTAAGCGCGGAGACCACTTTGCATTACAAAGTACTTGTCAACTACCCTCCCCTCCGGTAGATTATCTCCCATGTCGGCGCCCCGGCCGCTGCACGACCGCGCCATCGAAAACCTGCGCTTCATCCGCGACACGATGGAGCGCGCCAGCGCCTTCACCGCCGTGCCCGGCTGGGGGCAGGTGGCCATCGGGCTCACCGCACTCGGCGCGGCGGCGGTCGCGGCCCGGCAGCCCTCGCCCCTGGCGTGGATGGCGACCTGGCTGGGGGAGTGCTGCGTGGCGCTGGGGCTCGGCGGCTGGGCCATGGTGCGCAAGGCGCGCGCCGCCCACGATCCGATCCTCTCGGGACCCGGCCGGCGCTTCAGCCTGAGCTTCCTGCCGCCGTTCGTCGCGGGCGGGCTGCTGACGTTCGCGCTGTATTTCGGCGGCGACACGGCTCGGCTGCCGGGGACGTGGCTGCTGCTCTACGGCGCGGGCGTGACGACAGGCGGGGCGTTCTCGGTCAGAGTCGTGCCCGTGATGGGACTGTGCTTCATGCTCCTCGGCGCCGCAGCGCTGTTCACGCCCGCGGCCTGGGGTAACTGGTGGATGGCCGCCGGGTTCGGCGGGCTCCACCTCGTCTTCGGCGGCATCATCGCCCGGAGGTACGGTGGCTAAGACAAGCGTAGTCCGGAACTCGGAACCTGGAGCGGCCACGCCGAGCGGCGCGCACCGGCGCGCGGCGCGCGCGGCGCACGCGGCCCAACTCGACCGGCTGATCCACGAACGCGTGCGTTTGGGCATCGTGAGCGCCCTGGCGGTCAATGAGAGCCTGACCTTCAACGAGCTGAAGGCGCTGCTGAAGACGAGCGACGGCAACTTGAGCGTGCACGCGCGCAAGCTGGAGGACGCGGCCTACATCACGTGCACGAAATCCTTTGCGGGCCGCGTACCCAAGACACAGTACCGGCTCACGGCCGCCGGGCGGCGCGCGCTGCAGCGCTACCTCGACCACATGGAG
>DASQAH010000288.1:0-5456 GCA_035635835.1 Gemmatimonadales bacterium | reverse complement strand
CCCCCCCCCCCCCCCCCCCCAACTCCCCTTCGTCCCAGGCGTCATCCGCATGTCCAGCGGCGCCCCCGGACGAAAGGTAAAACCTCTGTCCGCGGAATCGACTTGGTGGGAGGACAACCCGAGGTCGAGCAGGACGCGGTCGGGTTGGAAGGCTGTCACAGCGGCCAGGGTTTCCTGGGCGGCGAACGGCGCCGTGAGGTAGCGGACGCTCGTTTCACCCAGCCGGGCGCGGGCGGCTGCGATGGCCTCGGGGTCTCGGTCGATCGCCAGGACTTCCGCGCCGCCCTCTCGCAGCAACGCGGCGTGGCCGCCGCCGCCGACCGTGGCATCCACGGCGCGGCGACTGCCTGCCGCCCATGCGCGCACTGCCTCCGCAAGCACCGGGACGTGATAGCTAGACGTGGCCTTCCCCCATGATGAAGCGACTCAGGCAAGATAAATGAAGACGCCGGCCGCGCCTGCTCAGGCAGGCACAGCCGGCGGCGAAAACGGTCCCGCGACGCGGGTTCAGCGGGGCTGACGGGGATCGAACCCGCGACCTCCGGTGTGACAGACCGGCACTCTAACCAGCTGAGCTACAGCCCCCTGCGACGGAGCGCCGGAATATAGACCCCGGCCGAACCCGATTCAAGCTCAGAAGTTGGTGCAGTGAAACGCCTGCTTGACCTTGGGCATATTGGCCTCGTACTTCCCCAAGAACCCGAGCATCTGGTTCGCCACGCTCGGCGCGACGCGCCGGCCGAGCAGGAGCGCAGCCTTGGCCCGTTGCAACCAGTCGTTGATGTCCTTGGCCTCGCTGCACTTCTTGCTCTTGACCATGTCCTGGTAGGGCTTGCCGATCATCAGCACCGACGAGAGCCCGTACCAGAAACTCGCCTGCACGCGGATCTGGTGGCGTGGCCCGAGTGTGTCGGTCGGCGTGCGTGGCGCGACGACGGTGAGCAGCGTGTCGAGCCAGGGAAACGCGCGGTCGTAGTTGGAGGCCTGTCCCAGCTTGGAGCCGGCCGAGAGCATGATCGCGGCGGCAGTGAGGCGTGGGCCCGAGTCGGCGGCGGCGAGACCAGGACGCAGGTAGGGCCTGGCACTGTCCACCTTGTTGGCGAACGCTGTCAGCATCGACCGGATGCAGAGACTGTCCTTGCCCGCCTGGCACCGTTTAAAGGCCGCCGTATCGAAGGTGGCTCGGTCCACCATCGCTTTGGCAATCAGCAAGCTCAAGTTGACGTCGTTGGGGTT
Source organism: Gemmatimonadales bacterium (assembly GCA_035635835.1). Lineage (GTDB taxonomy): Bacteria > Gemmatimonadota > Gemmatimonadetes > Gemmatimonadales > GWC2-71-9 > 13-1-40CM-70-15. The sequence goes on along the minus strand of DASQAH010000288.1, from coordinate 4,220 downwards.
GAGCTGCAGGGCCCTGATCTCCACCGCCAGGGACGAGTCATGCTGGCCGGCGAGCTCGAACCCCGCGGCCAGAGCCTTGAGGTACGTCGTCGAGTTCGGGAAATGCTTGACTGCCGCTCGCGTCCAGAATAGGAGGTTTTGAGTATCGGAGATCGCTTGCGCTGCGCCGATCGCCTGGCGGAGGGTGGCCGAGTCGCCGAGAATGGCCGTGTCGGTCTTGGCCTGCGCGCCCAGCATCTCGAGCACGCAGCGCCACTGCTCGCCCGTGATGCAGAGCCGGCGTTTGAGATCAATCACCTCTTGATTGCCCGGGTTCGCGGCCAGCACCTCATTCATCAGGGCCACGCCCTTCACGTACCTCTTGTTCAGGAGGAACTGGGTGCCGACACCGAGAGCGGTGTTGATGTTGTGAATGTCGCTGCGGGTCAGCTTGAAGAGCGCGTCGAGCCAGCGGGTCGTGTCGCCCTTCTGCAACCAGGCGTTCGCTTCGAGGTTGATGGCCGCCCCGTTGAGCGAGTCTCCCTTTTGCGCGCGCACAGCGGCGGCGATGATGCTGTCGGGGCCGAGCCGTTCCGCCTCGTACACACTCGCCACGCACAGTTGCAGCGCCGGCAGGCTGGGCTCGATCGCCAGGCCTCGGTGGGCTTCCTCCAGAGCCTTCTGGAAATTGGTGCGTGCGCGCTGCTCGGTGCAGGTGCGTGCGAACTCGGCCGCGCGGATGATCGAATTGAATCGTTGCGCGATGGCTTCCGACAGCGGCTGGGGCGAGCCGTTCGGACCGCCCGTCACCGTGAACGTCGAGGAGAATCCCGAGCCGCCGCTCACCACGTGGATCTGGGCTGTGAGCGTGCTGCTGTTGTGCGACAGGGCACCCAGTGTCCAGCTGTTCACGCTCAGGAACCGCGCGAGCTGCTCCGCCTGGCGGGCGTCCATCAGGCCGTCGCACGGGAAGCCCGACGCAGCCAGCGCCTCGCACATCTTGCTCTTCGACACCAGGAGCACTTTGTAGCGGGCGAGCGAGTTCAGGCGTTCACGGGCGGCGTCCGTCACAGCTATGCTAGTCGCCGAGTCCGCTGCTGACGACACCATCAGCGGCAGGACGAGGAGTTTTTCCGTCGGCTGGGTCACGGCAAGTTGCGCCGGGGCACTCGCCACCGCGCAGACTGCCAGGACGGCCACCAGTCGAAGCATTCTCACAACCGTCAGTCCTCCGTTACAAAGTCTGGTACCCCAGATGGGCGAAGAGGGATTCGAACCCCCGACTTCCTGCGTGTAAGGCAGGCGCTCTGAACCGCTGAGCTATTCGCCCCCCCCCCCGGTCGAGCCGCGCTCAGAGCGCGAGCCCGAGCGGGAAGAATACGCAATAGCCCAAGACGAGGAGAATCGGTGCGGCCGTCGTGGAACCTTTGGAGAGCAGGAAGTACCCGATTCCCAGCGACGCGAGCGCGGCGGCGAGGCACGCGTAGTTCTTCGGTCCGAACTGCAGGCGCGATCGCGCGAAACTCTGGTCGGGCATTGGGGTCGGAGTTTACCCCGCAACGGCATGCTCGTCAAGCAGTTGGCGTGTCATCCGGAGGCAGGGTCCAGCCCTCGTCGAGCCGCGCGCGACGCACCCGGTCCCGGCGCCGTCGCAGCACCACCAGCCACACCATCAGCACTGCGAGCAGCGCCCAGAAGGCGCCGACCGCCTGCGCCCAGGCGAGCCAGCCGTAGTGCGCCGAGAGGTCGCGCTGCCAGCGTTCCTCGAAGTCGCCTTCGGTCACGTGATAGGTCTGCCGCAGCGCGGCGTCGAATCCACCTGCCGGGCCGAGGCGCTCGATCAACGCCCCGAGTCCCCGGTCGCCACCCCAGCGCTCCAGCAACAGCACTGCCGTTGTCGCCAGGGCGTAGGCGGTTTGCGCGTCGGTCGCGTCGCCTCGCAGCGCGGCGTCCACCTCGTCGAGGTCCATGCGGCCGCCGCGCGCCAGTTGCCAGTTGAGTCGCAGGGCGTCGAGCCGCCCCCACTCCTTCGCGGCCACCGCCGCGTAGCCCTCTTCGAACCACAGCGGCAGCGGCCGCCTCACCCGCCAGCGCAGCGCGAGGTGGGCCAGCTCGTGCCGCAAGGCGTCGGACAGCCGTACGCTCGGACGGTCCGACAGGAGGACGACCGTCGCGACCTCCGGGAACGCCGCGCCGTCGCTCCAAGCGGGCAGCCGGCCGCGGGTGAGAGAGTCGAACACCGCGCGCGAGGGAGCGAGGATGAGGCGGATGGGGCGTCTCGGGAGCGGTCCAATGCCCGGAAACGGAGCGGCGCGGTCGGCCGCCTCCGCGAGCGCCACGCCGAGGCCCGCCTGGGCCGGCCATGCCACCACGCTCACGCGCCCGACCGTCACGGCCTCGGGGGTGGGAGCGGCGGGAGGGGAGGCCTGTGCGAGCAGCGCCAGCAGGGCTAGGACCGCGGGGGCTCCTGTCCTTGGGCCACGAGGTCCACCATCTGCTGGCACTTCTTGCCCCAGGGATTGAATTTGTTGGCTTTGAAGCCGTCCTGCCATGTCTGCTTCGCCGCGTCCTGATTGCCGGCGAACCACTGGGAACGGCCCAGCTCGTAATAGGCCTCGATCAGGTTGGGTCCGAGCTTCAGGGTCTTCTGGAAGAACGTCTCCGCATCCTCGTACATCTCGCGCTGCAGGTAGACCAGGCCCAGGTAAAAGTGCGCGTAGAGCGTCGCTTTCTTGTCGTTGTCCAGCCGGATCGCTTTGGAGAGGTGCTCGATCGCCTCACCGAAGATCCGCTTCTTGAGGCAGATGTACCCGACGTTGATCCGCGCCAGCGAATTGGCGGGCTCCTTCATCAGGACTTTCTGGAACGTGCCCAGGGCGTCGTCGTACTCGCCGTGCAACATCTGCGCCCAGCCGAGCAAGGATTCGGCCTGCGTCTCCCCGGGCGAGAGCTGCAGGGCTTTCTGCAGGGCCTGAATCGCGCCGGCGTGGTCGCCGAGCGAGATGAGACTCCAGCCCTTCTCAATGAAGGTCGAGGCGCCGATATGATCGGCGTGGACGCCGGGCCGCGTCCCGGTGAACTCGGGAGCCGTTCCCTCGGCGGTGGAGGCGGCGAGCTGTTTGTACTTGTCGACCAGCGCTCGGATGTCGTCCTTGAGCTGCGTCATCTCGCCGATCAGCGCGTCCACGCGCTTGAAGAAGCCGATGATTTCGTGCTTCACGGCCTCGCGCTCGGCCAAGCCGGGGCCGACGGTCTCGAGCCGTCGGGCGATCTGGTCGTACTCGACCCGCAACGCGGCCACCAGGGGTTCCGGCATCAGGCCTTCCCTTTCTCCTGCTTCCCGGGCGGCTCGTCCAGCACCGTCTGCAAGGCGAGCTTCTCCTTCGAGGCCAGCAGTCTGCCGGTGTTCATGACAATGATCGTGCGCTTGTTCTTGACCACGAGCCCGGTGATGTACTCAGCAGCGAGCCCGCGTACGATGCTGTGCGGTGCAGTGACCTCAGTGGCGGCTACCTGCATCACTTCGGTGACGGCGTCCACCACGACGCCGAGCTTCCCACCGTCCCATTCGAGGATCATCGTGCGTGTATCGTCGCGCAGGGGTGCCGCGACGCCCAACCGCTTCCGCAGGTCGATCAACGGCACGGCCGCCGCTTGGTATTGCAGCACACCTTCGAGGAACTCGGGCGCCTTCGGCAGTGGTGCCGGTGCTTCGTAGCGCAGGATTCGTTCCACCTGAAAGATGTTGAACGCGAAATCCTGTCCGGCCACCTTGAAGGTGACCAGTTGGATATCGTCGCCGCTCCCTCCCCCACCCGCGCCGTCGGGCATGGCTGTCATCTGATGCGGTCTCCCAGCGCGTCCAAGTCGAGGATCGGCACCAGGCCGCCCTCCCGTTGCGCGACCCCGGTCGCCCACGGCAGCGATTGGCCGGGAGGCACCGGGAGCGCGGGCTCCCGCACGACTTCGTCGGCGTCGTCCACCTCGAACGCCACGTAGCGTCCGTTCAGGCGCACGAGCACGGCCGAGCGACCGCGTTCGGGCGGCGGCGGGCGGTCAGCGAGCAGCGATGCCAGATGAATGAGGGGCACCAGGCGGCCGCGCAGCGGAGTGAGGCCGCGTACCGACGGGAGTGCGCGTGGCACGTCGAGGACTTCGCCCAGATCGCCCACCTCCACCACGCTCGCCACCGGGAATCCATACTGTTTGCCGTCGGCCCGGACCAAGAGGTAGCCCCTGCT
>DASQAH010000287.1:0-5024 GCA_035635835.1 Gemmatimonadales bacterium | reverse complement strand
AGCCGTGTCGTGTCCTTTACGGCCGGGGTGACCTACGGCCAAACGACGCGGTTCATCGTGTTTCCCTACGATAGCGCCGCCAAGCGCACCAAGGGCCCGTTCGACAGCCACGTGGTGCTCACCGACTTGGGGATGCAGATCAGCCTGACCGGCGCCAAGACGTTTCACGGCCTTATGCCCTACGTCGGTGGCTTGTTCGGTCTCGCCTTCGGGCAAGACCTGCGCGCGGACACGAGCGGCTACCGCTTCGGCAGCAAGCTCACAATCACTCCGGGCGTCGGTGTGCGGTGGTACCCAGCGCGACGCTTCTCCGTTCAGGCCGACGCGCGTGCCGTGTCTTGGAAGCTGAATTACCCGATTACCTACAAGGATCTTGCCGCCGACGGCAGCCGCGTTCTCACAATCGCGGCGTCCGAGTCCGAATGGACCACCCACTCTTGGATCAGTCTCGGCCTCGGATGGACTTTCTAGGGGACGGTCTGCGGCGCGCGGCCCAGCTACTCCTGTCAACCGATGCCGAGGTGTATGGCATCGTCCTCCTCACCCTCAAGGTCGCGCTCGTCGCGACCGTGATCGCCTGCGGCCTCGGCCTCCCCGCTGGTTTCCTGTTGGCGGGCAGCCGCTTTTGGGGCCGGCGCGCGGCGCTCACCGTGGTGAACACCGCCCTCGCCTTCCCTACGGTCGTGGTGGGGCTCCTGCTCTACGGACTGCTGTCGCGCCGCGGCCCCCTGGGCGGGCTCGGCTGGCTGTACAGTTGGCGGGCGATCGTGCTCGGGGACGTGGTGCTCGCGCTGCCGATCGCCGCCGCGCTCTCGGCCGCGGCCGTGCAGGGCGTGGACCCGCGCATCCGGCGCACGGCGGAGACCTTGGGCGCGGGAGCGTGGCGCGCTGCCTGGGCCGTGGCACGCGAAGCCCGGTTCGCCCTGGCTGCCGTCATTACGGCGGCGTTCGGCCACGTCGTCGCCGAGATCGGCTCAGCGATGATCGTCGGGGGCAACGTCCGCGGTCAGACGCGCACGCTCACGACGGCGGTCGCTCTCTACACCTCACAGGGGGACTTCGGCTTCGCGCTCGCACTCGGAGTGATCCTGCTCGCGCTCGCCTTGCTCGTGAACATTGCCCTTCAGGTGCTGCAGGGTCGCGGCCATGCTTGAGCTGCGCTCCGTGCGCCACCGCTACGAAACGAACGGGCGGTTGGTACTCGACCTCGACGCGTTCGCCGTGCCGCCCGGAGCGCTTATCGGCATCGTGGGCCATAACGGCTCGGGCAAGAGCACCCTCCTGCGGCTCCTGGCGCTGCTTGAACGACCCGCGGAAGGCGAGGTGCGTTTCGAGGGCAAGCCGGTGACGCCGCGGGACGCACGTGCGCTGCGCCGCCGCGTGACGCTGGTCGAGCAACGGCCGGTGCTCTTCCGGGGAACGGTACGTGACAATCTGGGATACGGGTTACGGATACGGGGAGTCAGCCGCGCAGACGCGAACAGGATTCTGGAAACCGCCGCCGAGCGCCTGGGCGTGCAGGGGCTGCTGGGCCGCGCGCGCCACGAGCTCTCCGACGGCGAAGTGCAGCGCGTGGCCGTGGCGCGCGCGCTCGCGATTACGCCCGATGTCCTGTTGCTCGACGAGCCCGTCAGCTCCGCCGATCGTGCCGCGGCCGCGGCGATGTATCGTGTGCTCGACGAGGAACGGCGCGCGCGCGGACTCGCCGTCTGCCTCGCTTCCCACCAACTGGAAGACGCCTACCGCTGGGCCGACGACATCCGCGCGATCGCCGAAGGCAAACTATCCCCGGTGACACCGGAGAACCTGTTTCGCGTGGAATTGCCTCCCCGGAGCGCAGGCGCGGCGAAGCTAGCCCGCGTCGGCACAATCGCTATCACCGTCGCGACCGAGCGCGAAGGCCCCGCGATCCTCGGAGTGCCGCCCACCGACATCTTCGTCAGCCGCCAGCCGCTCGCCTCCTCCGCCCGCAATGTGTTCTCCGGCAAGGTGACGCGACTGGCCCACGCGCGTGCCGGGACGGTGCACGTGACCGCGGACGTCGGCGTGGAGCTGGTGGCGGTCGTGACTGAAGAAGCGGTCCGGGAACTCGGCCTCGTGCCGGGAAGCCCGGTGACCTTCGCGTTCAAGGCCAGTGCGGTGCGAGTATTCTGACCATGCCCACCAGCTATCTTACCCGCGTGGTGGAGTTCACGGCGACGCACCGACTCCCGGGTGCGGACTTCGGGAAGGCCGCCGAAGACCACAGCCACCGGTACCGGTGCCGGGTGACCGTCAGGGGAGCACTGCGAGCCACCCAGGGCGGGGTGATCAGCCTCCACGCCCTCGACGCGCTGCTGCAGCGAGAGGTCGTGGCGCGCTTCGACGGCCGGCACTTGAACCGGGACGTGCCGGAGTTCGCCGAGGGGCGACTGCTACCGACCGGCGAGGCGCTTGCGGTGTACATCTGGGAGCGGATCGTCCCCGGCCTGCCCCCCGGCGCGACACTGCACGCGGTACGCGTCCAGGAGAACGACCATCTCTACTCCGAATACTTCGGCGAAGCCTGAGGCGCCCGATCCCGGGCGCAAGCCCGGGGACCGCAGAGGCCGCATGGCTGCCGACTCGGCCATGGTCGAGGAGTGGCCGGTGTGGCTCGAGGTCAACGGTCAGCCGGTCGTGACGTGGATGTGCACGCCCGATCAGCTCGAGGAGTTGGCGGTTGGCTGGCTGCACGGTGAAGGGTACATCGAGACACGCGACGACCTGCTCCGACTCCGCCCCTGCGCCACCGATCTCGGATTCTGGGCTGACGTAACGCCCGCGCGCGTCGCGCTGGTGGCATCGGAGAACCGCAAGCGAGTCCTAGCCTCCGGCTGTGGGGCGGTCACGACTATGCTAGCCGACCCGCATGCCGTGAAACACGCGCCGCCCCGCGGCGAGCCCCCCACCGGGGACTCGTTTCGCGCGCTGTTCAAGCAGCTGTTCGCCAGCGGGACGCGCTACAACGAGACCGGCGGCATCCACGCGGCAGCGCTGACCGACGGCCAGCGGCTCCTCTTCCATGCCGAGGACATCGGCCGCCACAACGCCGTGGACAAGGTGATCGGGGCGGCCGTGCTGGCCCGTGAGCCGCTCGCCGGCCGCGGTCTGCTGGTGACGGGGCGCATTTCGGCAGAGCTGGCGTTCAAGGCGTCGCGCGCCGCTCTCGCCTGGGTGGCGACGCCCAGCGTCCCCTCCACGCTAGCCCTCACCATCGCACAACGGTCGGGGATGGTGTTGGTGGGGCGGGCGGTGAGCGGGACGCCCCACCTTCACCGACCGGGCGCATGAGCGTTCCCCTCCCCGCCCCGCCTCCCCTCCCACCTGAGGAGCTCCGAGAGCTGCTGCGGGAAGCGCGCACGATCGCGGTCGTCGGGTTGTCGCCGCGGCCCGAGCGTCCCAGCCACGAGGTCGCGCGCTATTTGCTCCACGCAGGCTATCACGTCGTCCCGGTGAACCCGGGGCACGCCGCGATCCTCGGCGAGCGAAGCTACCCAAGCCTCCCGGCCGCCGCGCGCGACCACACCATCGACATCGTGGACGTGTTCCGACGCAGTGCGGCCGCCGGTGCCGTGGTCGACGACGCGATCCGGCTGCGGCCGCAGCTGATCTGGCTCCAGGTCGGCGTCGTGGACGACGCCGCGCGCGCGCGGGCCGAAGCGGCGGGGATTCCCTGTGTGATGGACCGCTGTCTGGCGACGCTCCACTCCCGACTGTTCGAGGACTGATGCGCCCACTCTCGTTGGTGCCCCTGCTGGTCGTGCTCGCTTCCTCTCCCCGGTCGGTCACCGCGCAGACGCTCGGCCAACCCAACCTGGTGCTCACACTGTTCGGCGGTGTTGTGGCTGGGCACTCGCTCTGGAGCATCGGCCAGCAGCCGCTGTGCGTGCTCGCCGGCTCCGCCCCCACATTCACGTGCACGTCGCAGTACGACACGCTGCGCGTAACCCGCGACATCGCTGCCAGTCTCACCCTCGGCGCGTCCGGTACCTATTTCAAGAATCCGCACCTCGGGTTCCAGGGTGAGATTTTCTTCCTGGGGATGCCGTTTGAAGACGGCTGCAATAACATCGCCCCGTACAACGCGGACGCCGACCGCAAGAACGAGCAGCTGTGCAACGATATCAGGGCGACGTCGCTGTCCACGAGCGCGATCGCCTTTTTCGCAGGAGTGATCGTGCGAGCTTCGCCCGCCCACTGGTTCAGCCCCTATCTGCGCGTCGGTGGCGGTCTGGCGGTTTATTCTGGTGGCACGGTATCCCTCTCCGGCAGATTCGCGCAGGGGGGCACCGTGTATTCACGGGCGGTGATCCTGGACACGACGCCGAAGAGCAGCTCCCTCAGCGCCCAGTTCGGCGTCGGCGCGACGGCGGCCATCAGTCCCGGTTACCAACTCCGGATCGAAATGCGCGACGCCGTGATGCCGCTCCAACGTGTCGCGGGACCGGCCAACGATCTCGGCCAGGCGCTGAGGACCTCGAAGCTCTACCACCATTTCGCCCTGACGCTCGGTCTCGACATCGTCCTCGAGAAGAAGCGCGGCCGGCGCTATTGAGGCCGCATGCCGCGCCGTGGCGTGCTCGCGCTTGCGCTGCTCGCCTCGCCCCTCGCGCCGCTCGCGGCGCAGAGCGGCCTCGAAGCGCGAACGAGCGTGCGACTGTTCGGCGGACTGGCCCTGAACCAGCCGCTGCTGTGGAGCATTCCCAGGCAGCCGATCCTCGTCCGTGGCACCGAGGCAGCGCCGCAATACGACACGCTCGCGCTGGCGCGGAGCCTCGATCCTGGTCTCACCTTTGGGGTCGCCTTCACCCACTTCCCCACGTCCCATCTGGGCCTGACCGGCCGCCTCGCCTACCTCGGACTCGAGCGGGCGAGTCGGTGCAGCGGTGTGTACTACAACGCGGTGCAGCGCGACAACGTGGGGCTGTGCGCCTCGATTCAAGGACAGCGCCGCACCCTGGGTCTGGTGGTGCTCGACCTCCAGGGAATCGCCCGTATGATGC
>DASQAH010000286.1:0-2792 GCA_035635835.1 Gemmatimonadales bacterium | reverse complement strand
AGCGGGTGAGAGTCTGGCTCTCGCCGGGCACCCTCATCGCGAAACGGGTTCTCGTCACAGGAGCCGGACAGATGACGCGGCCGGAGCGGATCGACAGCCGGGTCAACGCGATCGTGCCGACGACGGCAGGGGACACCCTGGTGCTCGCCCTGGGTGACCTCAAGATCTTCGTGAACGCCAGCACCAAGTTCACGGGGAATCACGAGGACGGTGACAGCGACGACCCCGCTGACTCGCCGCCGGCGAGCCTCGCCGACTTTACGGCACGGATCCAGGCAGCGCTCGCCGCTGGTCACCATCCCGCGGTCCAGGCGCGGCGCCCGGCGCCCACATCTCCCCAGGCACCGGGCGACGCCGCCTTTGTCGCGACGGTGCTGCGGCTCGACGCTGCGGCCGATCATCCCAAGATCGAGATGAACGTCGCTGCCGCGAACCTCATCAAGAACACCACCCCGCCACCCGACGCGTGGCTCCAGGTCCTGGGGATCAAGATCGAGCTCCGCACTTCAGACGGCACCACCAAGATCCGCGAGGAGACCCCCGAGACCGAGGGCGAGATCGCGTTTGGTGGGATGGTCAAGTCCGTGGACGTCACCGCGAAGACAGCCACGCTTGTCGATGGGACGATTCTCCGTATTGTCGCCGGCACGCAGATCGAGGGTCGGGACGATCCCGAGGATCTCACACTCGCCACGCTCGCCGACGTGCAGGCGGCCCTCACGGCTCATGACACGGTGTTCGCCAAAGGCGAAGGCCTGCTCGTGACTGCGACGCCGCGTACGCTAGATGTGATCGAGGTGCGCTTCGAGGCTAAGGAGCACGAAACTGGGCCGGAGTTCGTCGCCTTCGCCGACATGGTCGCCAGCGCCGACTCGGTCGCGAAGCACTTCACGCTCGCGAACGGCACCGTCGTGAACGTGAGTAGCACCACTCACATCGCTGGCTTCACGACGCTGCATACCCTGGGTGATGTTCAAAAGGCGCTCGCCAACCACCTGGCGGTGCGGGCAGAGGGGTTCGGGACGGTAGCATCGGCGGGGCCACCGAGAGTGTTGGACGCGCTCGGCGTCGAGTTCGAGACCGTGCCCTGACAGCCGCCTGGCGCTCGGCCTGGTTGACCAGGACCAGGCCGGGCGCCAGAATGGGGGCAGGAGGGGAGGGAGCCGTGTTCATCTCTTCGAGGATCGCGGCATGACCGGACCGCAGTGGGCTCGCCTTACTGTCGATGTCGACGTGCATATCCGTCGCGGGGCGTGGTATCGCGTTCTGCAGCTGACTCCCCGCGAAGTGACGGTCGAGATCAAGGGCCGGCAGGTCCCCATCCCGCGTGCTCACCTCGAGGTCGTCGCCAACCCGTCGCTGCGCTGGGCCGTGGTGCGGCGTCCCCGCAACTCCCCGCGGTTACCGGCGGGCTGGGGCGCTGAGTACGGCGTCTGCCCGGGGTGCCGAGAGCGCGCGGCACTGATCGACCACCCCGAGTCGCTGCGGTGCCTCAAATGCAACGGATTCTTCCAGGTGGGCTGGAGCGACCCTTACCTCTCCCGCCGGGTCAACTAGCCGCCTACAGCTGATAGCGAACCGACCCAAACACCGCCCGTGGCTGCCCCGGGGTGACGAAGCCGCCGGCGCGCAGTTCCGGATACACGCGGTTCAGTGCGTTTCGAACGCCCACCTCGATCTCCCCGCTCCCCACGCGTATACCGCCGGAAACATGGACCAGGCCGTAGGCCGGTAGCACGACACCCGGCTCGTTGAACGGGCTGTAGGGTCCAAGGACGTTGGAGCTGATGCGTAGCCGCCAGATGGCGGTTATCGGCGCGAGCTCGATCGAGGCCGTGCCAACGTACCGGGCGGTGTTGAACACCCGCGCCCCGTTGAGCGTGTCCCCGGCTTTCGTAATGAGTTGCCGGTACCGCGCGTCGTTGAATGACCAGTTGCCGCTTACCGTTACGGCGGGCGTCGGGCGCGCGACGAGTTCCAGTTCGACGCCCTGGCGGCGGCTCGCCCCACCGCTCGTGGAGGAAGCTGTGATCGAATTGAAGGTCTGTTCGTTGCTCACGTCCATGCGGTACAGCGCGAGACTGGCGTTGGCGTACTTGCTATCGAGTTTGATTCCCGTCTCGTAGGCCCAGGCCGTGATGAAGGGGAGCGACGGATCGGTGATGACGCCGTCGGTTTGGCGGAAGCCCCGGGAGACGTTGGCGTACAGGTCCCCGATTCTCGGGAGGTGATACAGGGCCCCGAGTTTCGGTGCGAAGACGCCTTTCCCCCGACTTAGCGCGGCGCCGCCGTCCGGGGTGGACCGGGTGTTCTGGGCGTCCCACCGGCCACCCAGCATCAGCCGGAGATGGGGACCCAGGTCCTCCCTTGCCTGAACGAACAGGGCGCCCGAGGCCTGGCGCGCCGCGACGAGCGTCTGGGCGGAATCCCGGGCCCGCCGCGTCGTGAACCAGTTCTCGTATCGGGAATGATTCCAGCGTCCTTCTGTGCCAACCGTCAGCTCCGTGCGTGGCAGGTACCACGACAGAGCGCTCGTCAGCCCGAAGCCGTAACGGTGATCCTCTTCTTCCGTCTGGCTGCCGGACCCTTCACCCGCGCCGGGCTCGCCGGGAATCGTGAGGAAGAGCTGCCAACGCCCCTGCGTGGCGTACGCCGTGGTCCGCCACAGCAGAGACGAGCCGGCGAGGACGCGCAGGCTGACGCGCTCCTGCGCCCGGTTCTTGTAGCCCCCGTCCGTGCCGTTCCGCACCGTCCGGAACAACCGCGCCTGGAAGGCACTATCGGTCAGGAAG
>DASQAH010000285.1:0-2275 GCA_035635835.1 Gemmatimonadales bacterium | reverse complement strand
TGGGGGGGGCGAGGACATTAGGGCTTTGGCACCGGTGTGGCGGTGGCCAATTCCGTGGGCAATACCGCTCGGATCGGCACTGCGGCTGCCTGCCCCGGGAGCAGCCGGCGGTGATAGTCCACCTGGCCCAGATGATAGGTGAAATGGACGGCGAGGTGGAGCAGGAAGTCCCCTGTCGTGAGCTTCACTCCGCCCACCGGCTGCGGGTAGGGTTTCGCCAGGTCCTGGTCGCTTAGGCGGTCCATCGTCTGGGCGACCGCGGCGAGGGCGGCGTCGATCTGCCGGAGCAGCTCCGCCCGCGGCACGTCGCGCCGGCCGAACTCGGCCTCGCGGTCGCGCACGTACCCCGTTCCGCCGAGTACGGTGCCGATGAAGTACAGGAGATTACCTGCCAGATGGAGGGCCAGGTTGCCGGCCGGGTTCGTAATCCCCGGTGCTACCCGCCACAGATCCCGGTCCTCCGGATACGCTTCGATTTCGCGTCGCAGCGCCCGGAGGTCGCGTGCGAGAATCGCGCCGAGCCAGGTGGACACCATAAGCGGAGAACGTAGCCGAAACGTCGGCACTCGGCGAGCGAGCCGCCATGCCGAATCAGTAGGTCAACGGCGCCAGACCCCGCTGCTGCAACCGCGTATTGAGCGCGGGAAGCGCCGTGGTCCGAACCTCCTGCCAGCGCCGCTCCGCCCGGGCCAGTCGTCGCTGCACCTCGGCGAATGCCTCGCGCGCCTGCTCCGTGGGCTCACGGTCGGCACTCTCGACCACCGTTTCGAGGCCTGCCAGCTCGCCGCCGCCGCCCGACGCTTGCACCAGGCTGTCGACCGATCGCGCTAGCGCAGCCACTTCCGACCCGCTTTGCGTGTCGAGCCCCCCCGCTCCCCCCCCAACTCCAGCACCCGCCGCCCCCTGTAGCGTCCGCAGCTGGTCGCGCACTCCGCGGACTGCGGTCTGCAACACGCGCTGCGCGGCCAGAGCGCTCCTGATCTCGAGTGCCAGCCGGAGTTGGGCCGCGAGAGCGGTGTCGGCGATGTGGATCCGTGGATCCAGCTCGACCCGAAGCGGCTGTGTCAGCGACCGCCCGCCAACCGTCAGCTTGACCTGATACTCGCCTGGCAGCACGAGCGGGCCTTCCGGCTCAGCGACCGTTCCCTGACCGGCGATCGCGGCAATGCTGTAGCCGTAGCGCTCGGCCTCTGGGGGCGGGTAGCGCAGGTCCCAAACGAAGCGATTGTGTCCGGCGTCTCGCGTCAGCGGCTCGGGGCGTGGCAGCCACTCGGCCGCGATCTGTGGCGGCTCGCGTGGCGGCTCGACGCGGTCCTCGCTTGAGAAACGACGCACTCGTGTGCCGGCGGCGTCGAGGATCTCGAGCGTCACGGGACTCGGCGGCGCCGCCTGGAGGTAATAATCGACCACCGCACCGGCCGGCGGGTTCGCGCCGTGCGGCTCCTCGGGCGGCAGCGGCGTGTCGTTACTCACGCTACGCCGCAGGCGGAGCGCCCGCTCGGGACGGAAGAGCACCGCCGGGGAGCGTAGGACGGAGTCGCCCAGCTGGTGGAGGTGCGTGAGGTTGTCCAGGATCCAGAACGAGCGCCCGTGCGTCGCCGCGATGAGGTCGTTGTCGTGCACCGCCAGATCGCGCACCGACACCGTCGGCAGGTTGAGCTGCAGCGACTGCCAATGCTCGCCGTCATCGAAGGAGACATAGACGCCCGTCTCCGTGCCGGCGTAGAGCAGCCCAGCACGGGCGGGGTCGGCACGGACTGCCTGGACGTACGCTTGCGGTGCAATGCCCAGATCGGTCCGTGCCCAGTGTCGGCCGCCGTCTCGCGTGCGGTAGATGTAGGGGGCGAAGTCGTCCAGCCGGTGGCGATCCACCGCGGCGTAAGCGACCGCAGTGTCGAACGGCGAAGCTTCGATCCCGGTGATCATGCTCCAGGTCAGCAATCCCTCCGGGGTCACGTTCCGCCAGTGCAATCCGCCGTCGCTGGTGACGTGGATCAGGCCGTCGTCCGAGCCGACCCAGATCCGGCCCGCTTGCCGCGGCGAGGGGGCGATCGTGTAGATCACGCCGTAACCGCGCGCACCGGCGTTGGCGACACCCACCGGAGTCGTGTCGCGCACCCCGCTTGTGGCGCCAGTCAGGTCGGGACTGATGGCGCTCCAGTGGAGTCCCCCGTCGCGCGTCGCGAGCAGGACCTGCGCGCCGAGGTAGAGGACGTGGGGGTCGAGGCGGTCGAATACCAGCGGCGAGGTCCAGGTGAAGCGGTACTTCCGTTGG
>DASQAH010000284.1:0-3732 GCA_035635835.1 Gemmatimonadales bacterium | reverse complement strand
CGTGGCGGCTCGCCGCCGACGAAGCTGTGGACTACTTCCCAGAATGCCGACCCGCCCAGTTCGGGCCGCGTTTCGCCGAGCACAAACACCACGTCGCCGTGCTCCCGGGCGTGACTCGGGACTGCCTGATCGACACGCCCTAGCAGGCCGACCATTCCGACGACGGGTGTTGGATCCACCGCGCCGGTGGGACTCTCATTGTAGAAGGACACATTTCCGCCCGTAACCGGCGTGCTGAGGGCGCGACACGCGTCGGCAATGCCGCGGCAGGCCTCCTGGAACTGCCAGAAGACCGCGGGTCGCTCCGGGCTGCCGAAGTTGAGGCAGTCGGTTATGCCGAGCGGGCGCGCGCCGGCGCAGGCGATGTTGCGCGCCGCCTCCGCGACGGCGGCTTTCCCCCCCTCATATGGGTCGAGGAGGACGTAGCGCGAGTTGCCGTCGGTCGTGACCGCGATCCCAAAGCCCGCGCCGCGTGGGCGAATCACCCCGGCGTCGCCGCCCGGAGCAATCACCGTTCCCGCCTGGACGGTCGAATCGTACTGCTCGAAGACCCAGCGCTTAGAGGCGATGGAGGGGTGGTCGAGGAGCCGGAGGAGGGCTTCGCCCGGATCAGTGCCGGGGGAGCCGGGAGTGGGTCTCGCCGCGCGAAGCCTCGCGATTGCGGGATCTTCCTTCGCCTCAGGCTCGTAGGTGGGACAGTCGTCGATCAGGCGCTGGCCGGGGATCAGAGCGACGACCTGCTCGCCCCACGTCGCCCGGTACATGCCGTCGTCGGTGATGTGTCCGATGGCCGTCGCGTCGAGCTCCCATTTCGCCGCGATGGCCTGGACCTCTCGCACCCGGTCCGCCTTGGCGACGACGAGCATGCGCTCCTGGGATTCCGAGAGCAGGATCTCGTAGGGTGTCATGCCCGGTTCCCGGGTGGGGACGCGGGCCAGGTCAATCTCGACGCCGACCCCACCGCGCGCGGCCATCTCAGCCGAAGACGAGGTGAGCCCGGCCGCCCCCATGTCCTGAATCGCGACGATGTGCCCCGAAGCGATGAGCTCGAGGCTCGCCTCGAGGAGCAGCTTTTCGCTGAACGGATCCCCGACTTGTACCTGGGGTCGGCGCTGCTGGCTCTCAGGGGTCAGCTCCTCGGAGGCGAAGGAGGCGCCGTGGATGCCGTCACGCCCGGTGCGCGAGCCCACGGCGAGGAGCACGTTGCCGACGCCGTGCGCGACCGCGCGGATCAGGTCTTTCTCCTTGAGCAGGCCGACGCACATCGCATTGACGAGCGGGTTGCCAGCGTAGCCGGGAGCGAAGTCCACCTCACCGCCCAGCGTCGGGACGCCGACACAGTTTCCGTAATCGCCGATGCCGCGGACGACGCCGGCGAAGAGATAGCGGTTGCGGGCGTTGTCGAGCGGACCGAAGCGCAGGCTGTTGAGCAGCGCGACGGGGCGCGCGCCCATGGTGAATACGTCGCGCAGGATGCCGCCTGCCCCTGTGGCGGCCCCCTGGTAGGGCTCGACGGCGGAGGGGTGGTTATGCGACTCGATCTTGAACGCCACCGCCCAGCCGTCGGGGAGGCGGAGCACACCGGCGTTCTCCCCTGGCCCCTGCACGACCTGCGGGCCGGTGGTGGGCAACGTCTTCAGGACTGCTCGGGAATGTTTGTAGGAGCAGTGCTCGCTCCACAGTGCCGAGAAGATGCCCAGCTCGGCGAAGGTGGGTGCGCGCTCGAGCATCGCCTCGATGCGGCGGTATTCTGCAGGGGTGAGGTTGTGCCGGCGCACGAGCTCCGGCGTGATGGGCGGGTCGCCCGCGAAGGGCGTCGCCCGGGTCACGAGTCGGAGGCCCGGGCTCCGGAGACGCCCCGCAGCACTGCGCGGAACACCCGGCCGATCATGGTCGGCTCAGGATGCTTTACCAATGCCTCGGCTTCGCTGGCATCGATCCACAAGCCGTGGCAGTGGGTGCATTGGTCGATCTGAATGTCGTGCCAGTCCCCGGTGAAGAGGTCGTAGCCGCAGTTGGGGCACTTCATGTGATGGGACTGACGCTCGGCCTCGGTCGCCGCGCGCTGCGCTGCCTGGCGCTGCTGGCGCAACAGCTCCGCATCGCGCTTGACGAAGTACTCGTCTTCGTTCGTACTCGGTTTCTTGTGTGTCGTCACGAGCTGTGGACTCTTAGGGAATCTCCTGGGCGGTGCGGCCCGTGCTTCTTGCCCGGCGGCGAGGAAGACTCCCCGCTGTAGCTGTGCCCGGGCCAGCGCACGACGGCGTCGACCACCCGATCGTTCTGCAGCATGACCAGGTCCAGCGTGCCGCACGTGCGTTCGCAGCTGTTCGGGAAGAAGAGGTAGGTGTAATCGCCCTCACGACGGATCGCCGCCGGCCTGCCCCAGAGGGAGTAGACCTGCCGCTCGCTCATGCCGGGCGCGACAGTCCCCGTATCGGGCGAGTCGTAGGGTACGTCCCGCACACCGCGCGGTACGCCGGGGAACTGCTCGGTCAGGCCGCCACCGACGGGGGGGAGCCGGGGAGGTGGCGTCGGTCTGCCCGCCACAGGTTGGGGAGTCTTGGCGGCGGGGGTCGGGGCCCCTGCCACCGGGGCCGCCGCCCCTGCGGGCGCCGGGTGCTTGGTTGTGTCCCGCAGCGGCGTGGCCGGCGCGGGTGTGCGGCCCCGGCGACGATCGAGTGCCGCCTGGACGTTGGCCTTGATCTTGTTGATCTGCTCACACCCGAGAGTGCTGATTGCCAAGAGCGCGCACAGCGTCAGCGTGCTGCGTCGCATGACGAGCCTCCATGGAGAGAAAGATACGGGCTCCATCCTGGCCGCCCAGTACCGGAGTGGTGCGGCGCTCCGGGTGCGGCATGATCCCTACTACGTTGCGGCCGGCGCTGCAGACACCGGCGATGTCGTTCGTCGAGCCGTTGGGGTTGTCGCCGACGTAGCGCCAGACGACTTGTCCGTCGGCCTCGAGCTCGGCCGCGGCGCGCGCGTCGACGACATAGCGACCGTCGCCGTGGGCGATCGGCAAAGTCAGCTCCTCGCCGGGGTGGTACAGACTGGTGAACGGCGTGTCGGTCGATTCGACGCGCACACGCACAGGCCGTGAAAGGAACTTGAGCCGCGCGTTGCGCATCAGGCCACCCGGCAGCAACCCCGCCTCGCACAGGATTTGGAATCCGTTGCAGATGCCCAGTACCGCCCCGCCGTCGTGCGCGTAGTCCGTCACGGCACGCATGATCGGCGAGAAGCGCGCGATCGCTCCGGACCGCAGGTAGTCGCCGTAGCTGAACCCGCCGGGCAGAATCACGGTGTCGGCTCGCTGCAGGTCGGTGTCACGATGCCACACGAAGTAGGCTTCCGACCCGGCCTCACGAGCGGCGGCCAGCGTGTCGGCGTCGCAGTTGGAGCCCGGGAACACGACCACCGCCACGCGCGACATCAGGCGCTCTCCACGGCTACGTCGAACTCCTCCGTCACCGGATTGGCCAGCAACCGGTCGCACATGCTGCGGGCGCGCGCCCGGGCTTCGTCACGGCTCGCGGCGGTGACTTGCAGGACGAGGTGCTTGCCGACACGCACGGTGCCGACCTCGGCGAATCCCAAAGCGTGGAGCGCGTGCTGGACGGCCTGGCCCTGGGGGTCGAGCAGCGAGGCGCGGGGCATGACGCGGACTTCCACTCGAAAGGCGGCCATCATGCGCTGTCCACGCCCCCCCCCTCCCTTGCCCCCCCTCTG
>DASQAH010000283.1:0-11323 GCA_035635835.1 Gemmatimonadales bacterium | reverse complement strand
CGGCTGAAGCGCACCGCCGGCTCGAGGGACGGCAGACGACGGGGAAGGTGCTGCTGATTCCGTGACCTACGTCGCGCTCCTCCGGGCCATCAATCTCCCCCACCACAAGCAGGTCGCCATGGCGGACCTGCGCGACCTCCTCACCCAACTAGGTTTTGTCGACCCGCGCTCGCTGCTCCAGAGCGGCAATCTCCTATTTCGCGGCGGTGCCCGCTCCGGTGCGCAGCTCGAGCGTCTGCTAGAGAAGGAGGCGGCGAGCCGTCTCGCGCTGGAAACGGACCTTTTCGTCCGCACTGCTGCGGAATGGCAGTCGGTCATCGCCCACAACCCCTTTCGCAAGGAAGCGGAGCGCGATCCCGCCCGTCTGGTCGTCATATTTCTCAAAGACGCGCCGAGTGCCAAGGCGGTGAGGGCGTTGCAGGTCGCCATCACCGGCCCGGAGGTCGTTCGCGCGTCAGGCAGACACGCCTACATCGTCTACCCTAACGGGACTGGCCGCTCGCGCCTGACGAACGCCCTCATCGAAAAGCACCTGGGGACGCGCGGTACGGGTCGCAACTGGAACACCGTCCTCAAGCTCAGGGCCCTCGTCCAGGCTTGAGCCCTCTGGATCGCCGTTGTCGATTTCCGACCACGCTGAACGACTATCCAGCGTCCCCAGCATGTTCCCCCACGATCCGGAGGAAGCCATGAAGTACCTGTGCCTGATCTACTCGGATGAGGCCGAGTTTCCGAAGATGCCGAAGGCCGAGGCCGACAAGTGGATGAGTGAGTACGCGGAGTTCACCGACCGCATCACGAAGAGCGGCCATTACCTCGGGGGAAACCGGCTGCACCCGACCCAGGCCGCCACCACACTCCGCATTCGCAACGGCAAGCTCTCGACCACCGACGGGCCGTTCGCCGAAACTAAGGAGCAGCTCGGTGGCTACTACCTCATCGAGGCCAGGGATCTCAACGACGCCCTGCAGGTCGCCTCGAGGATTCCGGGGGCGCGGCACGGGAGCGTCGAGGTACGGCCGGTGGTGGACAGGCCATAGTCGACGGGCTGCCACGAGTGAGCGAGGACGCGGCCGACCGAGCGCGCGAGCGGGTGGACGCCGTCTACCGCAGCGACTCCCGGCGCGTCCTCGCCACGCTGATCCGCTTGCTCGGCGACTTTGACCTCGCCGAGGAGGCGCTGCACGATGCCTTCACCGCCGCTGTGGAGCGCTGGCCGCTCGAGGGCGTACCCGCTAACCCCCGCGCTTGGCTGGTGTCGGCGGGCCGGTTCAAGGCGATCGACGGCTTGCGTCGGCGCGCGCGGTTCGACGCCTCGCTCGCGCACCTCGCCCAGCGGCTGGACGCCGACAGCGCCGGCGCCCCGCGAGGGTGGGAAGAGGACGACGAAGGCGTCGAGGACGACCGCCTGCGCCTGATCTTCACCTGCTGCCATCCCGCCCTGCCGCCGGACGCGCAAGTGGCGCTGACGCTGCGCGAGGTGTGTGGTCTCACGACCGAGGAGATCGCCCACGCCTTTCTCACCGCAGCGTCCACGGTGGCCCAGCGGATCGTCCGCGCCAAAGGGAAGATCCGCGACGCCGGCATTCCCTATCAGCTGCCGTCGCGGGCCGACCTGCCCGACCGGCTGGCGAGCGTGCTGCACGTGATCTACTTGGTTTTCAACGAAGGGTACTCGGCCTCCGCGGGCGCGTCGCTGACGCGGCCCGATCTTTCAGGTGAGGCGATCCGTCTGGGGCGGCTCCTTGTTGAGTTGCTCCCGGAGCCCGAGGCCTTCGGTCTCCTGGCGCTGATGCTGCTGCACGAATCGCGGCGCGTCGCGCGCACCTCGCCGACGGGCGAGCTGGTCCTGCTCGACGATCAGGACCGCGCATTGTGGAGCCGTGAGCAAATCGCGGAGGGGCAGGCACTGGTAGAACGGGCGCTGTCCTCGCGCCGCTTCGGCCCCTACACGCTGCAGGCCGCGATCGCGGCGGTGCACGCGGACGCGCCGCGAGCGGCGGCGACGGACTGGGCGCAAATCGTGGGGCTGTACGACGTGCTGGCGCGGGCCGATCCGTCTCCGGTGGTCGAGCTGAACCGCGCCGCGGCGGTGGCGATGCGAGACGGCCCGTCGGCCGGTCTCGCCCTGATCGACGCTCTCCTGGCCCGCGGCGACCTTGCGGATTACCACCTGGCGCACTCGGCGCGGGCGGATCTGCTGCGGCGCCTAGGGAAAACCGCGGAAGCCCGTGCCGCCTACGAGGTGGCCCTCAAGCTCACGCGCCAGGCGCCCGAGCGGCGGTTTCTCGAGCGACGATTGCGGGAACTGCCGAGCTGAGGTGGCCACTGCAAGGTCCACAATCCTACATACATTGGAGGTAGCTCATCGGAGGAGACATGCTCATGCGCGTTGGCCTTTGCAGCGGCGCGCTCGCCGCGGCGCTGCTCGTCCCCGTTGCCAGAAGCGCCGCCCAACAGCTGCACTATCCCCTTGCGCCCAGAGGGAGGGTGGTGGACAGCTACTTCGGGCGCGCTGTAGTCGACCCTTATCGCCCGCTCGAGAATCTCGACGCGCCGGCCACCACAGCGTGGGTCGACTCGGAGAACGCTGTCACCTTCGGTTATCTCGCCGGGATCGCGCTGCGCGACTCGATCCGCGCCCGGCTCACGGCACTGTGGAATTATCCCCGTGTGACAGTCCCCGTACGCGAGGCAGGAGAGGTGTGGTTCCGGAAGAATACCGGCCTGCAGAAGCAGTCGGTCCTCTACCGAGAGACCACACTCGGCGGGCGGCCGGCTCTCGCGCTCGACCCTAACGCGCTCTCGCCCGACGGGTCGATCGCCGTGGCCCAGTGGTCGGTCTCTTCGGACGGCCGCACTCTGGGGTACACTACCGCCGTGGGCGGGTCGGACCTCCAGGACATCCACCTGCGCGACCTCGCCACGGGGCGCGAGCTCCCTGACGTGGTAGCACGCGTGAAGTTCACCGGGATCTCCTGGACCCGCGACGGTCACGGATTCTACTACTCCCGGTTCCGCGGCTCCGCCGAGCGGGCGAACCTCCGGGAGGCGAACACCCACCACCAGTTGTTCTACCACCCGTTGGGCGGCGGGCCGGAGCGGCTGGTGTTCGAGCGCCAGGATGACTCGACCGCGGGCGTGAACGGTGGCGTCTCCGACGACGGGCGCTGGCTCTTCATCTATTCGAGCAGCGGCACGTCGAACAACCGGCTCTGGATGGCCGACCTGAAGGACGCGCACCAGCCCGATCTCGCGGCGCGGGCCGTGCCGGTGGTCACTGCGGAGGATGCGGCCAACTCACCACTCGGCGTCGTGGGCGGGGGGAGCACGCTGTTCCTCTACACCAATTGGCAGGCCCCGAAGGGCCGGATCGTGGCGGTCGCCGTTGGGGACAGCGACCGTACGCACTGGCGCACAGTTGTTGCCGAAGGGCCTGACGTGATCAACGAGACGCTGTTGGTGGGGGAGCGGCTCATCATTACCTATTTGGTGGACGTCCAGACCCGGCTGCGGTTGTTCGATCTAGGCGGTGGCCCGCGCGGCGAGGTGACGTTGCCGGAGGTGGGCTCGGCGGCAGACCTCTCCGGCCGCAACGACGGCGACGACTTCTTCTTCACCTTCACCTCCTACCTCCGGCCGGCGACGGTGTATCGCTACGACCTGCGCGCCGGTCGGCTGGAACCGTTCCAGCCCGCCAAAACGCCGTTCGATGCCGCGCCGTACGAGACCCGGGCGACCTTCTACCAGTCGAAGGACGGCTCCCGGATCCCCATTTTTATCACGGCACGCAAGGGCCTGGCCAAGGATGGCAGCCATCCCACGCTGCTGTACGGCTACGGCGGGTTCGACATCAGTCTCCAGCCGCGCTATTCGCCGGCGGTCGCCACGTGGCTCGAGCTGGGCGGAGTGTACGCCGTAGCGAACCTCCGTGGGGGGGCCGAATACGGCGAGGCCTGGCACCACGCCGGGATGCGGGAAAAGAAGCAGAACGTGTTCGACGATTTTCTGGCAGCGGCGGAGTTCCTGGAGCACGAGGGGTACGCGAGCCCACGCACCCTCGCCATCCAAGGTGGCTCGAACGGCGGGCTGCTCGTGGGCGCCGCGATGACTCAGCGGCCTGACCTGTTCGGCGTGGCGCTGCCCGCGGTGGGCGTGATGGACATGCTGCGCTACCAGAAGTTCACCGGTGGACAGTTCTGGGCCGAGGAGTACGGCTCGTCAGACGATTCCACCGCTGTGCGGTATCTGCTTGCCTATTCTCCGCTGCACAATCTGAAACCTGGGACCTGCTATCCCGCTACTCTGGTCACGACGGCCGATCACGATGACCGGGTGGTGCCAAGCCACTCCTTCAAGTTCGTAGCGACCCTACAAGGGGCGCAGGGGTGCGACCGACCCGTCCTGATCCGGGTGGAAAGGGCCGGGAGCCACGGCTATCGCCCCACGGACCGTGTGATCGCCGAGATCGCCGACGAGTACGCGTTCGCCCTCGCCAACCTCGGCGTGCGCGCGCCCTAAGCGCACCGGCGAAGCTTAGCGCGCAACCCCGAACGCGAACACCGTTCGCGAACCGTACGCCTCGCCCGGCCGCAGGATGGTGGATGGGAAAGCCGGATGATTGGGCGAGTCCGGGAAATGCTGGGTCTCGAGACAGAACCCGTCGTGCTGTTTGTAGACGTGCCCACCTTTCCCCGTGATCGTTCCGTCGAGGAAGTTCCCCGAATAGAACTGCAGGCCCGGTTCGGTCGTGGAAATATCGAGCGTGCGCCCGGTGGTCGGCTCGAGCACACGCACCGCACGGACTAGGCCGGGCCCGGTCCGATTCAGCACGAAGTTGTGGTCGTACCCGCGGCCGTTCTCGAGCTGCGGATCGGGCTGCCCGATGTGCGCGCCGATCGGCGTCGGAGCGCGGAAGTCGAACGGTGTCCCCACGACGCCTGCGAGGTCCCCGATGGGGATCAGCGTCGAATCGACCGGCGTGTAGCGGTCGGCAGCGATCGTCAGGAGGTGCCCGAGGATGTCCCCGCTGCCCTCACCGGCCAGGTTGAAATAGCTGTGCTGCGAGAGGTTCACCGGAGTCGCCTTGTCGGCCGTCGCCGCGTAGTCCACGACCAGCTCGTTCGCCGGAGTGAGCGTGTAGGTGACATGGGCCACGAGCGTGCCGGGATATCCCTCGTCGCCGTCCGGGCTAGTGTGGCTCAGCCGGACACCGACGGTGTCGCCGTGCTGGAACGGTTCGGCCTCCCACACAACCTTGTCGAACCCGCGCAGACCGCCGTGCAGGTGGTTCGGCCCGTTGTTGGTCGCGAGCTGGTAGGTCTTGCCGTCTAGGGCGAATCGCCCGTTGGCGATACGGTTGGCGTACCGCCCGACAATGGCGCCGAAAAAAGGCGACGACGTGAGGTAGCCGTCGAGGGAATCGAACCCAAGCGTCACGTCGCCCGGGCGGCCGGTCTTGTCGGGAACGCGGATCCCCTGGATGATCGCGCCATAGGTGATGGCCCGGACCTGCATCCCGTGGGCGTTGGTGAGTGTGTAGATCTCCACGGCCTTTCCGTCTGGCGTCCGGCCGAACGGCGCTCGCGTCACGGTCGCTCCTTGCTGGTCGGGTTCCCCCCCCCAACGCTCGTATAGCCGGTCGTTCACCGCCGCCACTGCCGCCGGCAGCTTCACCACGGCTCGGTCATAAGTCATTAGGCCGTTGACTTCGATTTCCACGTCGGAGGTCTGGGTGTACACGGCTGCGGCGAGCCCCTCGCCCTCGAGGGCCCGCAGGCGTTCGAGTAGATCGTGGTAGGCAGCCCACAGCGCGGTCGTGTCGGCGTAGCGCCGGTAGCCCCAGTTGTCCTTCGCCTGCCAGGTGTGCCCGTCAAGCGGCAGGCCGAGGCCCCCGAATTCGCCCAGCACGCGCGCGCGTGTCGAGTCAGGCGGGGGAATCTTCGGGCCGGGGTAGTCGTGGACGTCGAGCACATCGCCCACGTGCGCATCGGTCCAGCCGCTCGCATTGTCCACCAGTCGTGTCGGGTCGTAGTGCTTGAGCCAAGACACGATGTGCTCGGTGTCGTGCTGGCCCCACCCTTCGTTGAACGGCACCCACATCACGATAGCGGGGTGGTTGCGCAGCGCGTCCACGACGCGCCGCAGCTCGTCGGCAAATTCCTGCTGCGCCGCCGCTGTCTTATTGTCACCGCTCGGCATGTCCTGCCACACCAGCATCCCCAGCCGGTCGCAATCGTAGTACCAGCGCGCCGGCTCTACTTTCACGTGCTTACGGATCAGGTTGAAGCCGAGGCGCTGCAGCGTCTCGATGTCCGAGCGCAGCGCCTCGGCACTCGGGGCGGTGTAGAGGCCATCGGGCCACCAACCTTGATCGAGGGTGCCGAGCTCGAATAGCGGGCGGTTATTCAGGAACAGTCGCAGCATACCGCCACTGTCCCGGGCGACCGCGATCTTGCGCAGCCCGAAATAGCTTGCGACCGAATCCTCTCCTACGCTCGCGAGCCGGGCACGCAACCCGTACAGAAACGGATGGCCGGGGCCCCAGAGCCTTGCGTCGGGGATATGAAGCGTCACCGGCTGGCCTACTGCGCCGGTCGCCGTCGCAACCTGACGGTCACCGTCGAACGCGGACACGCTGACACCGAGTGCCGGCGTCGGTCCGGCAGCGTCCACGCGGATCGTCACGGTGGCGGCGTCCACGTCGGGTCGCACGTCCAGCGCCGTGATATGGTCGGACGGCACCGGCTCAAGCCACACCGTCTGCCAGATGCCGGTGACCGCGGTGTACCAGATGCTGCCGGGCTTGGAGACCTGCTTGCCGCGCGGCTGCTCGCCCTGGTCGGTCGGGTCCCAGACGCGCACCAGGAGCTCCTGCTCGGCGTCGCCGAGGTGAAGTTGCTCGGTTACGTCGACGGTGAACGGGTCGTAGCCGCCGCGGTGTGTGGTGACCGCGTGAGCGTTGACGTAGACGGTGGCCTCCCAGTCGACCGCCCCGAAATGCAGCAGCCAGTGCGTCCCGCGGGGCACCATGGGCAAGCGAACCGTACGGCGGTACCAGAGGCGTTGCCGGTCGGTCACCGCACGCCGGACCCCAGAGAGCTGGGACTCGATCGGGAACGGTACCAGGATCTTTCCGTCGAAGCGGGCTGGTCGTGGCGCGCCGCTGTCCTGGACCGCGTATTCCCAGGGTCCATTCAGGTTCACCCAGCGGGGTCGGGCCATCTGGGGCCGCGGGTATTCGGGCAGCGGGTGGGTGGAATCGACGGCGGCGGTCCAGCGGGTCCGGAGGTGGGACGGCTCAGGTGCAGCGGGTTGTTGCGTCGCCAGCAGGACGGCGGAGGCCGCAAGGATGGCATTCATGGTAGCGAATCCCAGATCATAAGCTCTGTCATGCCGGATGCAGCGGGGAGATCGTGCTGGAAGACCACCCGCACCCTCGCAGTCCGGACGGGGGCGATCCGCACGGTATTCACGGCGAACGTCGCCGGTCGCGCCGGCGTTCGTACCAGCTCGTGCGCCTCCGCCCAGCGCGCGCCGTCCCAGTACTGGACGGTGTAGGCCCTCGGAGCCTTCACGCCTCCGCCGTCGCCCCACAAGTACAGCTCGAGGGTGCGCACGGTCTTGGGAGCTCCGAAATCGATCTCGACCCAGTCGCTCGGGTTGGAGGAGCCGTACGCCGTCCAGCGGTTGCGGGACTCGCGCGTGAAGGCGATTTGGCCATCATTCACCTCTTCTATCTTGTCCCATCGCGAGGTGAATGAAGCGGACGCCTTCGCGCCGTAGGCGAGGTCGGGCACGGACGCCGTCGGCAGGGCCAGCGACAGGTCGGTGTGCGCCCAGGACTCGATCTCAGTAAGCCCGGTGGCCGCACCGGGTCGCGGCGTGAAAACGAACCGGAGCTTCGACGTCGTGATGTCGCCGAGGGTGACGACGTTGGGCCGGTGACCCGTCGGCTCGGCAGGCTCACGGCGCTGGCCGCCCCCCGGCACCTCTACCCAGCGACCGGAGGTCCAGGTCTCCACCGTGTAGCGCAACGGCGGCCGTACCTCTCCCGCATTCCCTGTACTGTCGTCCAGAAAGTAGAGCTTCAGCGTCTCGACCGGCCTGGGGACGCCGAAGTCGAGCACGACCCAGTCGCTGGGGTGTGGCGAGCCCGTCGTCGTCCAGCGGTTGGGAGGTGTGGTGTGGTACCAGTAGTTGCCGTCGTTCAGATAAAAGGGCGGAGTCCCGGGCTCGCTGTAGGAGGCCGTGAGGCGCGGGTAGAATCCCCGACCGTTGTTCACGGCGAGGTTGCGGGGGGGGGGTGGGGGACGGTCCGCCGGGAGTTGTGCCGCTGCGGTGCCGAGCAACGCCGTGAGCCGACCCAACCTCGGCGCGTTGGCGACCGCGCGGCTGTCCACGAGGAGGGTGAGACCCGCGCCCCGGTGGTAGCGCCTGCCATCCCTGTCCCATACGACCGACACCAGGTGCCCGTGGTAGGAAACGTTGTCCAGCGCGAAGTAGGCCCAGTCGTCCGGGGCAAGGGGATTCACCTCGAGCAAGCTGTCGGCGCGCGGGCGGAGGCCCACAAGCCCCGTGATGATCGGGTCGACGTACCCGGAGTGAAAATAGTGCTCGCTGTGATAGAAGGAGTTGTGGCCGTCCCAGGAGCCGTTGTCAGGGTTCGCCGCTTCCGCGATGAAGGGCCGCCCGCGAAGTCGCTGGGTGCTGGTGTACACGCGGAGCAGCCGCAGATAGTCGGCCTTGGTGACGTAGGACTGATGGTAGTCGTTCAATAGGTTGGCGAGCGCGACGAGCGTCTGGGTGGTCGCATACGGCCAGGAGTTGCCACTCCAGACGCAACAGTTGGGAGAGATGGAGAACTGCGGGTCGTGCCGCTCGACCGTGGTCGGCCCGTAGGGCGCGAAGAAGTAGGCGGTGTCCATTAGGTATTGCCAGGCGGCTTCGTAGCCCGAGTCGGGTAGCTCGAACTGCCAGGGGACGAATCCGATCTCCTCGCGGCCGTGCGGATTGCCGGCGTAGGGGCCCGTCTGGTAGGTGAGCGTGCCGGCTGCGATCCCGCCCGGCTCGTCATGGGCGAACCGGTGGAAGAAAAAGTGCCGCGCCGGATCCCACAGCTGCTGCTCGACGCGGCGCTTGAGCGCAGTCGCACGCTCGGCGAACGCGCGGGCCGCGGCCGAGTCGCCTAGCAGCGCCGCAGTCCGGGCGATCGCCACTTCGTCGCCGTAGAGATAGCTGTTCAGGGTGGGTCGGTACCCCTCGCCTCCGGCGAACGGGTCCGCGGTCTGGCGGCTGTTGATGTTGGTCTCCATGCCGTCGTGCATGCCGTCCCACCGAAACATGGCGGCGGCCGAGTCCCAGTGCTCAGCCACCCAACCCCGGTACTGGGCCTGCATGTGAGGGTACACGGCGCGCAACAGGCCGGTGTCGCCTAGCACCAGGAACGTGGCCCACACAGCGGTGCCGTACCAGTTGCTGTAGCTGCGGGGCTGCGCGCCTGGCGTCTCGAACCAGTAGTGCGCGAAGTCTTCGATCACGCCGCGGTCCTTGAGCCAGCGCACCTCGTCCAACTGGTGGCCGAGCGGGCAGCTGATGGAGCCGTAGGCGCCGGACCAGAAGGGCCGGTTGATGAACTCGGTGAAGGTGTAGCCAGTCTCGGGGGAGCCGTATGTGAGGTGTTTGGTGACCAGCTCCCAGCGGTAGTAGTACGTAGCGTCGATGGCGCTGTCCGGCGATTCAAAAAACGGGATCTTCGCCGCGTACCAGTCCCAGTCGCGGTTATCCAGAAACGACCAGCGAGCTAGCTGGGTCGCGGGCTCGAGGATCCGCGGGCCATGGGTCGGGAGCGGGAGGGAGGGGGGAGGGGGGGGAGCGACGCGGAGGCGGGGGGCGGCGAAGGCAGCGAGCAGCGCGGCGAGCGGGACGATGAGGTGGCGGATATTCGGCACGCCAGTAATCTGCCCCCGGTCGACCGCCCCGGAAGGGCACGTCCCCTTGCTGCACGGCGCGGCGGGCGCATCTTAGGGGCCGACCGAACGGAGGAGCGCATGCCAGCGACGACGCTGCATTGGATCGACTACGTCGTGATGGTGCTGTATTTCGCGTTCGTGGTCGGCATCGGCGTGGCGCTGAAACGCAGCGTGCGCACGAGCAACGATTTCTTCCTGTCGGGCCGCGCGATGCCCGCGTGGGTCTCGGGTCTCGCCTTCCTCTCGGCTAATCTGGGCGCGCAGGAAGTCATCGGGATGGGCGCCTCGGGCGCGAAATATGGCATCGCGACCAGCCATTTCTATTGGATCGGCGCGATTCCCGCGATGATCTTCATTGCGCTGTTCATGATGCCATTCTACTACGGCTCACGCGCCCGCTCCGTCCCGGAGTACCTGAAGCTGCGCTTCGACGAGAAGACCCGCGCCGTGAACGCGATCTCGTTCGCCACGATGACCGTGTTCTCCTCCGGCATCTCACTCTACGCCATGGGTAAGCTGCTCCACCTGCTGCTCGGCTGGAGCTTCGACGTGAGCATTCTCGTGGCCGCTGGGATCGTGCTCGCCTACACCTTTCTCGGCGGGCTCGCCAGCGCGATCTATAACGAGGTGCTGCAATTCTTCCTGATCGTGCTCGGCTTCGCGCCGCTGGTGTGGCTTGGCCTGCGTGACGTGGGCGGGTGGGCTGGGCTAGTGGCCCGGCTGGCGCCGGTTTCGACGGCCAACGGCTTCGCGCCGGACGCCTACACGCGCAGCTGGGCCTACATGGGGCAGGCGTCCCACAACCCCGTTGGCGTGGAGTGGTTCGGTCTGGTCATGGGGCTGGGGTTCGTGCTGTCGTTCGGCTATTGGTGCACCGACTTCCTCGTCGTGCAGCGCGCCATGGCTGCCAACTCGATGAGCGCCGCACGTCGCACCCCGCTGATCGCCGCGATCCCGAAGATGCTGTTCCCCTTCCTCGTCATTCTCCCGGGGATGCTCGCCCTAGGACATGGCCTCGTCCCGCCGAAGCTCGGGCTCGGCGGGCTGCCACTACACGATCTCCACGGCCACCTGGTGCTCGACTACGACCTCGCCACGCCGATGCTGCTCGTCCACTTCTTCCCGGCGGGCCTGCTGGGTCTGGGCCTGACCGCGCTGCTGGCCTCGTTCATGTCCGGGATGGCGGGCAACGTAACGGCGTTCAACACGGTGTGGACCTATGACATTTACCAGAGCTACGTCCGCCCCGGCGCGCCTGACGAGCATTATCTCGCGATGGGGCGGTTCGCCACGGTGTTCGGGGTCGCGCTGTCCGTCCTCGCCGCTTACGTCGCCGCGTCGTTCAACAACAT
>DASQAH010000282.1:0-3024 GCA_035635835.1 Gemmatimonadales bacterium | reverse complement strand
CCTGGGCACCTTCCTCATCGAGCTCTCCCGCTGGTTACTCGCGGCCCCCGAGCGGGACGTGATGCTGCGCTACACCATGCAGAGCGTCATGAGCCTGGTGGATGCGCAAGGCGCCTACGTGGCGCTGCGCGAGCCCAAGGGACGTGGGCAGGAGGACACGTTGCGCGTGGTGACGGCTATCGGCACGGGTGTGGAAATGAACGGCGTCGAGTTGCCGCTCGGTGCCAGCGTCACCGGTCGGGTCGTGCGCACCGGCCAGCCCGTAAACACCGAGCACATCCTCGCTGAGCCCGACAGCTACACTCCTGCCGACTTGTCTCGCGCCGCCCGTGCAGCGATGATCGTGCCGCTCCGCACCTCGGCCGGCGTCGTGGGCGCGGCCGGTGTCGTCCGCTACCTGCAGCTGGGCGTGCAGGAGCCTCCCCCGCCGTTCGGGCTGGTGGAGCTGCACTACTTCACCGCTGTCGCCGCGCACATCGCCGGGGGCCTTGAGCTCACCCAGGCGGTGGCGGCGACGCGGGAGGCCGCGACGCGCGCGGCCGCGATGGTGAACGGCAGCCCCCTGCCGCTGGCCTTGGTCAACAGCGTCGGCCGGGTGCAGCAGCTCAACGAGGCGGGGCGCCGCGTGTTCGGGCTGAGCGACGTGGGGGATGCGATGGGACGCACCATCGAGGCGCTCGGCCTCTCCTCCAGCGAGACCCCGTTCGCCGAGGTTCTCTTCGGCGCCGCCCACTCAGCGCCCTGGCACGGCCGGGTCGTGGTCGCCCAGCCCTCTGGCGACCGCCGCATCTGCGACTGCACCGCCACCGTGCTCTCCGGCCTCGGCTCCGACGACGTGCTAGTGGCCCTCTACGACCGGACCGACGAGTTGCGCGCCCAGCGCGAGCTGATCGCGCGGGAGAAGCTGGCCACCGTGGGAGAAATCGCGAGCGGCGTCGCCCACGAAGTGAACAACCCGCTCGCTGCGATCCGGATGGAAGCCGAGCTGCTCAAGCGCGCCACTCGCGACCCGGAGGCCGACGCCGCCGCCACGACCATCGTGCGCGAGGTGGACCGCGCCGCTCGCATCGTTCGCAGCCTGTTGCGCCTGGCGCGCCGCAGCGACACCGACCCTGTTCGGGTACAGCTCAACGAACTGGTGCGCGACGTCGCCGAGATCCGCCAACGCGTGCTGCGGGCGGACAACGTGGACCTGCGGACGGAGCTTGATATGGCCGCCCCTCCGATCCTGGGGCTGGGCCAAGAGCTGCAGCAAGTCGTGATCAACCTGGTGACGAACGCCGAGCACGCGGTGCGCACCAACGTGCCCGCGGTCATCCAGCTCACGACCAAGGCCCGCGAAGGGGGGGCGTGGGTGCGGCTCACAGTGGAGGACTCCGGCCCCGGCGTGGCCCCGCAAATCCGCAATCGCATCTTCGACCCCTTCTTCACGACGAAAGACCCCGACGAAGGCACGGGGCTAGGGCTGTCGATCTGTCAGCGCGTAGTGGCGGAGGTGGGAGGGAAGATCTGGCTCGAGGACTCTGAAGCGCTGGGCGGCGCGAAATTCGTGGTCGAACTCCCGGCAGCGCCGGAACCCGTCGAGACCACCGCTATCGGGTGACCGCCTCACCCTTCGAGGATGCGCCGGCGGTAGTAGCCCAACGTGATCGCGCCGTACACTCCGATCGCGAGCAGCAGAGCCCCGAGGCGCCAGTCGGCTCCGAACTTCCACAGGCCGGCCACGACGTAGGCGACGCTGGCGACGAAGCCCAGCGCGACCACTTCCCTGCGGGCCATGAGGATGCCGAAGACGTAGCCCCAGCTGAAGCCCGCGAGGGCGAGCAGCGGGAGGCCCAGCCGCAGGATGTGGCCGGGATCGATCAGGTTGAGCCCACCGGCGAACGCGCAAAACAAGCCGATGACCGTGTAGCTGGCCAGATGCAGCGTCAGGGGCAGGGGGACGGTCTCGGTGTGCTGGAAGCTCATGGTCACAGGGGTTCCGGGACTGCGATAAAATACATTGGATGCAAGCGACCCGCACCTATCTCGAGCTGACGACCCCCAGCCGGTTCCGCCCGGCTTTCGGTGACTTCCCCGACGTCACGATTCGACGGGTGTCGCCCCCTGAGGCGACGCCCGCGCTGTACCGCGGCTGTTACCGCGGCGTGGGAGAAGCCTTCCACTGGCGCGACCGCTGGAACTGGACCGACGAGCAGATCCGCGCTCACCTGGTGGACCCAGCCATTGCGCTGTACGTGGCAACACGCAGCGGCGATCGAGGAACGGCCTTGGCCGGCTGGTACGAACTGCGGCGCGCGGCTGAGGACGAATCGGTCGAGATCGCGTACTTCGGCCTCGTACCAGCGGAACTCGGCCGGGGACTGGGCAAGCATCTGCTGTCCAGCGCCGTACGCGACGCGTGGGCGCAGGACCCTGCCCCGCAACGCGTCTGGCTGCACACCTGCACGCTGGATCACCCCAACGCACTGCCGAACTACACGGCCCGAGGGTTCGTGCCGTACAGGACCGAGGTGTACGAAGTGGCGGAAACGCCATGAGCGCCGGTCGCAACCCTAGAGTAGATTCTGTCGCGTGAACATCCGGATACCGAAAAAGACACTCATCATCGCCGGCATCGTAGCCGTACCGGTGCTGCTGTTCGTCCTGTACACCTGGTCCAGCCTCACGTGGACCTACTCGACGGGAGAACGAGCGGGCTACGTACAGAAGTTCTCCAAAAAGGGGTGGGTCTGTAAGACCTGGGAGGGAGAGCTCGCCATGGTTTCGATCCCGGGCACCACCCCCGAGAAGTTCTACTTCACGGTGCGCGACGACACAGTGGCACAACGGATCAACCAGTCCCTGGGCAAGCGCGTGGCGCTCAGCTACCGCCAACACAAAGGCATCCCCTCGAGCTGCTTCGGAGAGACCGAGTACTTCGTGTCGGACGTGAAGACCGTCGAATGAACAGCTTCGGCAGCCGCGCCACACTCAAGGCGAGCGGTAGCGCCTACGAGATCTACCGGCTTGACGCCCTGGAGG
>DASQAH010000281.1:0-2849 GCA_035635835.1 Gemmatimonadales bacterium | reverse complement strand
CTGCGACCGTGGCGGCAACCACGCACCATGCACTACGCACTCGCTCACCCCCTCGGCGAGTAGACCCCCGGCAGGAGCCGGATCTCCGTAACGGCGACCCGCGCCGGGCGGGTCACCGCGAACAGCACCGCCTCGGCCACGTCCTCGGGGCGCAGCATGTCCTTGCGCTTGGTGAAGCCCGGCTTGGAATCGGGATCCACCGGGTCCCAGATGTCCGTGTCCACCGGCCCCGGGGACACCAGCGTCGTGCGGACGCCGGTCTTGGCGGTCTCGGCGCGGATCACTTCATGCATCCCACGCACGCCGAACTTACTCGCCGCGTAGGCCGTCGAGCCGGTGAAGGCGATGTGGTCGGAGATCGAGCCGATGGTGACGAGATGGCCGCTGCCCCGTTCCACGAGCCGGGGCACGAAGGCCCGCGCGAGGAGGAACGGGCCCGTCAGATTGACCGCCAGGGTTTGGGCGAACTCGGCCGGCGTGGTCTGCTCAATCGGCTTGATGAAAAAGATCCCGGCGTTGTTCACCACGATGTCGGGGACGCCGGTTTCCGTCAGCACCGTGCGCACCGCGTGCTCGACGTCTGTGGCCACCGCAAGGTCGCAGCGAATGTCCGTCTGGCGGTCCGACGAGCCGTTCGTGAGGGAGCGTGCGAGGCGGATCACGTGGGCGCCGGCGGCCCGCAACTCATCGGCCACGGCTAGGCCGATGCCGCGAGAGGCGCCCGTGACGAGGGCGATCCTCCCGGTGAGCGCGCCGCTCACGGCAGGCCGGGGCCGCCGTGCACCAGACGCAGGAACTCGTCGCGCGTCTTGGCGTCGTCGCGGAAGGCGCCGCGTAGCGCGCTCGTCACGGTCTTGGAGTTCTGCTTCTCCACGCCGCGCATCATCATGCAGAGGTGGTAGGCCTCGATCACCACGCCCACGCCGAGGGGCTTCAGGACCCGGCACAGGGCGTCGGCCACCTGGTCGGTGAGGCGCTCCTGCACCTGCAGCCGCCGCGCGAATACCTCGACGACGCGCGGGATCTTGGAGAGCCCCACGATGCGGCCGTCTGGCAGGTAGGCGACGTGCGCCTTCCCGTAGAAGGGGAGCAGATGGTGCTCGCACATCGAGTAGATCTCGATGTCGCGCACACAGATCATGCTCTCGTGCTTCTCCTGATAGATCGCATCGCCGATCACGTCTTCGACCGACATCTGGTAGCCACGCGTCAGCCACTTGAGCGAGGCTTCGACGCGCGCCGGCGTTTGCCGCAGCCCCTCGCGCCCGCCATCCTCGCCCAGCTGGTTCAGCATTTCCCGCACGAGTGTCTCGAACGGAATGCGCCCGGCGGGGGGCGGGGGGGGGAGGGGGGGGGAGGGCTGCGTCTCGGGTAGGCCGGGGCGGCTGGCCGACTTCATCTGATCACGTCCCATGACTTGTAGGCCCTCCGCAGCACACGGTATCTTCGGCGCCAGGTGAGACTCCTAAAGGTACTCGCTCCCCTGTCCCAGGCGGGAGGCTCGGCCCTCTCGGCGGCGTGGACCTTCCCCAGCATGCTGTTGTCCGCGTTCCTCGTCGCGTGGGGGGCGGAAGCAGCGCAGTTCCTCATCTCACAGGGCCTCGCCCTCGCCCTGCTCGCTTGGCTGCAGACGAGCCCCGAGTTCGCCATCGAAGCCGTGATCGCCTGGGACGCCGGCAAAGACCCTGCGCGGGCACACCTCGCGATCGCGAATCTCACCGGGGCGATTCGTCTGTTGCTCGGCATGGGCTGGCCGCTGATCTATTTCGTGTTCGCCTTCGCGGGACGCAAGGACGCGACGCAGCGGCTGCCGGCTATCGTCCTGGAGCGTGAGCACGCCATCGAGATCTTCGGGCTGATCCCCCCGCTGCTCTACTTTCTGGTGATCGTCGCCAAGCGGGCGTTTGGCTGGGTCGACGCGGTCGTGTTGATCGCCCTGTACGCCGGGTATCTGGCACTGCTGTTGCGCGCGCCACGCCGCCCGGCCGACACGCTGGAAGAGGCGCCGGCAGTCTCCCGCTGGGCCTACCGTCAGCGCGGCTGGCGGCGCCCCATCGTGATCGGCGGGTTGCTCGCGGTGGGGGGAGGGCTGCTATACGCGACGGCGCACCCATTCCTTGAGTCGATGCTGGCGGTCGCCGGCCTGCTCGGCTTCAGTCAGTTCTTTCTGGTCCAATGGGTGGCACCGTTCCTGTCGGAGTTCCCAGAGTTCGTGTCGACCGTATCCTGGGCCAAGCGCGTCACGCGTGCGCCGATGGCGCTCATGAACCTCGTCTCGAGCAATATCAACCAGTGGACCGTGCTTGCCGCGATGATCCCGCTGGTGTATGGCTACTCGCACTGGCGGGCCACGGGTGTGTGGATGGCCTTCCACTTCGACGCCGCGCAGCAACTGGAGATCATCCTGACGCTGCTGCAGACCGCCCTGGGAGTGCTGCTCTTGGGCAGCATGGAGTTCGGCTGGCTCGACGCCACGATCCTGTTGGTGTTGTGGCTCGCCCAATTCCTCGTGCCGCGCTGGCGGGCGGAAGTGGCGGTAGCCTACGGGGTCTGGATCGTGATTCTCGCGATCGCCTTCGCGGCGGGGAAGAAGAGACTACTCGCCCCACGGTCCTTCTGGGAGACGATGGTCACTAGAAACGATCGGCCGGCGCCGCTTAACGCGGACCGGCCGACCGGGTCCTGAGGGAACGAAGAGGATTATTGAAGCCCGAAAGTAATGACTGGTCCCTCACCGTAGCGTTTGCCTTCCCCTGCAAGGGGGCATGACATTGGTTACAGTATCTGGGTCCACGATCGAGCTGTTGGCTCAATAATTAGACTCTCCGTCCCCAGTCGTACGTTACCGC
>DASQAH010000280.1:0-4088 GCA_035635835.1 Gemmatimonadales bacterium | reverse complement strand
GGCGGGTGGACCGCCGCGGGCGGGAGCTTGGGCGCCGCGGCGTTCGCGCTGTTCTGGATCGTATTCCTGTGGCAGCTGCCTCACTTCCTCGCGCTCTCCTGGATCTACCGCGAGGACTACCGCCGCGGCGGCCTCGCCATGCTGAGCGTCGCGGATGCCGACGGCTCCCGTACCGCATGGATGACCCTGCTCTACGCCGCGGCGCTGCTGCCGGTCAGCCTGCTGCCTTCGCTGCTCGGCGTCACGGGCGCGCTCTACTTCTACGGGGCGCTCGCGCTGGGCGTCGTCTATGCCGCCGTGGGCGCACCACTGCTGCGCGAGGCCACTCCCCGCGCCGCGTGGCGCGTCTTCCTGGTCTCTATCGTGTATCTGCCGACGCTGCTCACATTGATGGTGCTGGACAAGACGGTGTGATCCCGTTTCACAAGGTGCTGATCGCCACGGCAATCGCCTTCTGCGCCTTTATGGCGCTGTGGGCGGGGTGGCGCTGGCGAGCTGAAGGAGGCGCCGGCACGCTGGCCTTGAGTGCGACGTTCGCCGTGCTGACATTGGCCTTAGCGTATTACCTGCGGAATCTGAAACGCTTCCTCGGCCGATGACCCCCCCCCTCCCCGCCGCCCTGCTCGGCGCCCTTGTACTGCTGCTCCAACATGACGACCCTCACCTGGAGCACGTCTACTTCTGGAGCGCCATCCTCATCGTCCTCACGCCGGCCGTGGTGTTCGGGGGCATCGGGGTCTGGCTCTACAAGCAGTGGCGCCGGGAGCGGTCAAACACCTGAGCCGCGGAATGCAGAGTGCGGCATTACAAAGCGAGTTCGTGACCTGAGCGCGGCTCGAGCTCGCCCTCACTATTCCGCTTCCGAATTCCCCATTCCAAACTTGCCATTAGATTGCACGCAATGAGCACCGCCACGACCGAGCATCGCCAAGTCGTCCGCTACGCGTTCTACAAGCTCGACCCCGGGTGGCGCCGGCTGCCGGCCGAGCGCCAGGCCGCGGCCAAGACGGAATTCGGCGAGACGATCGAGCGCTACCGCGGGCGCCTGCTGCTCCGGCCCTACGGGTTGGTCGGCATCCGCGGCGATTGCGATTTCCTGCTGTGGCAGGTGGCCGAGGACCTGGACGCGCTGGTGGAGCTGCAGACCGCCCTCAACCGCACCGACCTCGGCGCCTACGTGACGATCCCCTACAGCTACCTGGCGATGACGCGGCGGTCGATCTACGACTTCCCCGCCGAGCCCCAACAGGGCCAGCGACTCGTCATCCGGCCCAGCGCGGCGAAATACCTGTTCGTCTATCCCTTCATCAAAACGCGCGCCTGGTACGCCCTTCCAAAGGCCGAGCGCCAGCGGATGATGGACGAGCACGTGCGGGTCGGCCGCAAGTATCCCACCATCCGGCTCAACACGACCTACTCCTACGGTCTCGACGACCAGGAGTTCGTGGTGGCGTTCGAGGGCGACAACCCGGCAGAGTTCCTCGACCTGGTGATGGAGTTGCGGGAGGTCGAGGCATCCGCGTACACGCTGCGCGACACGCCCACGTTGACGTGCGTGCAGATGTCGCTGTGGGACCTGCTGGACACGCTGGGTGGCGCGAGCGCCACGCGGTCGGCCTCTCCGGCCCTGCGTGAGGACGGCTTCACTCCGGTGGGCGAGGTCGCCGACCTCCCGCCCGGCGCGAGCAAACGGGTGTACGCGGCCGCCGAAGCCGTGGCGCTGTTCAACGTCGGCGGCACGATCCACGCGATCGCCGACCGCTGCACGCACGCGCGCGCCAGCCTGTCCGAGGGCGCCGTGGATCCCACGAAATGCGTGGTCGTCTGCCCCTGGCACGAGGGTGTGTTCTCGCTTGAGACGGGGCAGGTGCTGGCAGGCCCGCCCAGCCTGCCCGTCCAGACGTACCAGGTGAAAATCGAACGGGACACGATTCTCATCGCCCCCGCCCCCCTCGAGGCGCGCGAGCCGACGGTTGTCCCGCCAGCCCGCTCCTGACGACAGCCGCTTCCTGAAGGCGTGCCGGCGCGAGCCGGTGGACGTCACGCCGGTGTGGTTCATGCGCCAGGCGGGGCGCTACCTGCCCGAATACCGCGCGCTCCGCGCCAAACACTCGCTGCTCGAGCTGTGTCACGACCCGGCGCTTGCCGCCGAGGTCACCCTCCAGCCGATCGCGCGGCTCGGGGTGGATGCGGCCATCCTGTTCGCCGACATCCTGCTCCCTTTCGAGCCGCTCGGGCTGGGGCTGTCGTTCTCCCCGGGCGAGGGACCGCAGATCGAGCGGCCCATCCGCGACGCAGCCGCCGTGCGTGAGCTCCCTGCCGTGGACCCGGCCCTGGATCTTGGCTACGTGCTCGAGGCGGTGCGGCTCGCTGCCCGCGCGTTGCCGGCCAACGTGCCGCTGATCGGGTTCGCGGGCGGGCCGTTCACGCTGGCGAGCTACGCCATCGAAGGCGGGGGGGGAGGGGGAGGGGGAAGCCGCACCTTCGCTCGCACCAAGGCGTTCATGTACCAGGAACCCGACTCCTGGCACCAGCTGTTGGACCGGCTCGCCTACCTCGCGGGTCGCTTTCTGGCGGCGCAGGCCGCGGCCGGCGCGCGGGCGCTGCAGCTGTTCGACAGCTGGGTAGGCTGCTTGTCTCCCCAGGACTACCACACCTACGTCCAGCCCCACTCCCGGCGGACGCTCACGCTAGCGGTACGAGCCGGCGTTCCGGTGATCCACTTCGGGACCGGCACGGCGCCCTTCCTCGAGGACTTCGCGGCCGCGGGCGGGGACGTGATAGGTGTCGACTGGCGGATTCCGATTGACCAGGCGTTCGAGCGTGTCGGCCCGGCGCGCGCGGTGCAGGGCAACCTCGATCCCGCGGCGCTGCTCGCTCCGCCGGCCGAGCGAGAGCGACAGGTGCGGGACGTGCTGGCGCACGCCGGTGCGCGCCCAGGCTTCATCTTCAACCTGGGACACGGAGTGCTGCCGGAGACCCCGGTCGAAGCGCTGCGGGCGGTGGTGGAGCTGGTGCACGGTGGCTGAGTTCGCGGTATTGCTGATGGCCTACGGGGGACCGAGTAGCTTGGGCGACGTCGAGCCCTACCTGCTCGACGTGCGCGGCGGGCGGCCCACCAGCCCGGAGCTAGTCGCCGAGGTCCGGCACCGCTACGAGGTGATCGGCGGCCGCTCACCGATCCTGCCGATCACCCAGGCGCAGGGTGCGGCGCTCGCCGGCGAGCTCGGCGTCCCCGTCTACACCGGGATGCGGCACTGGCACCCATACATCGCGGACGCGGTAGCGCAGATCGTGGCCGACCATCACCGTCGCCTCGTCGCCATCGTGATGGCGCCACACTACTCGACGATGTCCGTCGGCGCGTACGAGAAGGCGCTCCTCAAGGCTGCTGGAGCGCGCATCGACATCGCGCTGGTCCGGAGCTGGGGCCAGCACCCGCTGTTCCTTGGCGTTGTAGCGGCGCACCTGACTCAGGCCCTGCAGCGGTTTCCCGACGCGAGTGCCGTGACCGTCGTGTTTACCGCCCACAGCCTCCCGCGACGCATTCTCGCGGCGGGCGACGCCTACCCCGACCAGCTTCAGGCGAGTGCCGCGGCCGTCGCGGGCAAACTGGGACTCTCGTCCTGGGAGCTCGCCTATCAGAGCGCCGGCGCCACCAGCGGCCCGTGGCTCGGTCCCGACGCCGGCGAGGTGCTCGCGCGGCTGGCGGCCGAGGGCCGCCGCAACTTCGTGATAGCGCCAATCGGCTTCGTGTGCGATCACGTCGAAATCCTGTACGACGTGGACGTGGCCTACCAGGCGGTTGCGCGCCGGCTCGGTGTGCGACTCGAGCGCATGCGGTCCCTCAACGAAGACTCGATGCTGATCGCCTGCCTGGCTGACCTGGCCCGGACAGAGGCCGCTCAGCGGGGGTGGGTGGATTGACGATCGCCGTAGTGGGAGCGGGGATCGCGGGCCTGACGGCAGCGTGGGAGCTGCAGCGCGCGGGGACCGACGTGCTGCTCCTCGAACAGGAGCAGCGACCGGGTGGGGTCATCGTCACCGAACGACTCGAAGGCGGGGGCGGGGAGGAGGGTGGGGGGGGG
>DASQAH010000279.1:0-2711 GCA_035635835.1 Gemmatimonadales bacterium | reverse complement strand
ACCCGCCGCGAGCCAGAATCGAGCAGCGCGAGCACACAGATGAGGATCTCACGTTGGGGACGGCGGGCGGCCGCGCCCTGACGCACGGCCAAAGGAGCTCACATGAGGATGGTCCGGTTAGGGCTCGTCGGAGTGTTGCTGGCAGTGGCCTCGTACGCCTGGGGAGTCGATGGGTTGGTCGCGATCAAGAGCCCACACAGCCCGAAGGACACCATGGATCGCCTCGAGGCACTGCTGAAACAGAAAGGCCTGACGATCTTCGCGCGAATCGATCACGCGGTCGGAGCGGCGAGAGTCGGACAGGTGCTCCGGCCAACCGAAGTACTCATCTTCGGCAATCCGCAAGGCGGGACGCCGTTCATGCAGTGCGCCCAGACGGTCGGGATCGACCTGCCGCTGAAAGCCCTCGTGTGGCAGGATGCATCGGGACAGGTGTGGCTGGGCTACAACGATCCGTCGTTCCTCGCGCAGCGTCACGGCGCGTCGCCGTGCCCGGTCACGGAGAATCTGAAGAAGGCGTTGGCTGGTTTCGCTCAAGGGGCTGTTGCCCCGTAAACCAGGGCGCAGGTGACCCGTGACGAGACGTTCAGGCGAAGCCAAAAGGGACGGGGTCCCGCGTGCTCTGAGGTGCTGGTTCGTTATCCACGGCGTCGTCGACTGGATGTTCGCGGTCCCGTTGTTCCTATTCCCCGACGCCTTTCTGCGGGCGCTCGGCTGGACCGTGGTCGATCCGATGGCGGCGCGGGGCGTCGCGGCGGCGCTCGTGGGCATCGGCACCCAGTCTCTGCTGTCGCGCAACTCGACCGGCCCGGTCTACCGCGAGCTGCTGTCGCTCAAGATTCTCTGGTCGTTCACCGCCACGCTCGGCTTCGCCTGGACGGCGCTCAGCGCCGGGCCACGAGTCGGATGGGTGTTCGTTGCGATCTTCGCGCTCTTCAACGTCCTGTGGATGTACTGGCATCGTCGTCTCAGACTGGGTACCTGACGAGGTACCTCCGCCTGTCTTTCCTTGATCGGGGTGTGGAACACAGGGAGTTGGTCCAATGACTCCAGGGGGCCCACCGGCGACCCCGCCGCTCCAGCTCCGCGCCTGGCAACGGTTGAGCGTCCGTGCCGCGGGTCTGCTGGTCGGGATGACCCTTCTGGCCATCGGGGTGGTCGGGACGCTCGTCTACCAGCACCAACAGCGGGAGCTCCAGACGACCCTTGGCACGCTGTTGCTCAACATCGCGCGCACCGGCGCGCTGCTGGTGGATCCGGCGCTCCACGCCGAGGTGCAGCGCACGCTCAGCCGGGACTCGGACGCCTACATGCGCGTGCGTGCGGCGCTGGCCGCGATCCAGGATGAGAACGGTCTCGAGACGCCGATCTACACGCTCACCGACTTCGATCAGCTGTCGGGGCATGCTCGATTCATGGTCACGAGCCGAGGACCGGGCGCGCCGGGGGAGCTCTACCCGCTGGTCCCCGCACTCATCGAGCCCCTGTGGTCGAGCTTCCGAGACAATGTCGCCGCCCACACGGCCATCTACCAGAACCAGAGCGGCACGTGGATCACCGCCTTCGCGCCCATCAGGGACGGGACCGGGCGCATCATCGGCGTCCTGGACGTGGACTACCGGGTCAACGTCTATCTGGAGCGCCTGGCCGCGCTGCGCTCCACGGTCCTGCTGGCGTCCCTGGCCGGGGCCATCGGGGCCCTCCTCCTCGGTCTGCTGTTTGCCCGCCGCCTCACCGGTCCGATCACCGCGCTCACCCGCGGGGCTGTACGGGTGGCGGAGGGGGACCTGACCCAGCGATTGGCGGTGCGCGCGAGGGACGAAGTGGGGCAGCTCACGCAGGCCTTCAACACCATGCTGGACGGCCTACGGCAGCGCGATTTCATCCGCGACACCTTCGGACGATACGTCTCCCCGGAGGTGGCGAGTGCGATCCTCGAGTCCCCCGGCGGCCTCGACTTCGGCGGAGAGAAGCGCGACGTGACCGTGCTCATGTCCGACCTGCGCGGCTACACGCGCTTCGCCGAGAAGGGAGAGCCCGGCCGGGTCGTGGCCGTGCTCAACGACTATCTGGCCCGGATGGCCGACATCATCATCGCCCACGGCGGTACCATCAACGAGTTCATCGGGGACGCGATCTT
Organism: Gemmatimonadales bacterium; assembly: GCA_035635835.1. Lineage (GTDB taxonomy): Bacteria > Gemmatimonadota > Gemmatimonadetes > Gemmatimonadales > GWC2-71-9 > 13-1-40CM-70-15. The sequence continues at coordinate 571 of DASQAH010000279.1, read as the reverse complement.
CGCCGTGTTCGGCGCGCCCGCGTCGCATCCCGACCACGCCGAGCGCGCGGGTGGCGCGGCGCTCGCCATGCAGCGGGCGATGAGGGAGATCAACGCCGCGCACGAGCGCCGAGGGCTGCCCCGCTTCGAGATGGGGATCGGCATCAACACCGGGGAGGCGGTGCTGGGGAACATCGGCTCGGAGCAGCGGGCCAAGTACGCCGTGGTCGGCCACGCGGTCAACGTGGCCGGGCGGGTGGAGGGTTGCACGGTCGGTGGCCAGATCTTCATCAGTGCCGCGACCTTCGAGCGGATCCAGGACATCGCCGAGGTCGGAGTCCCGGTCCCCGTCGAGGTGAAGGGGCTCTCGGGGCCGCTGCTCCTTTACGAGCTGCGCGGGCTGAGCGGCTGCTTCGGCGGGCGCCTGCCGGAGATGGAGAGTGGGGCGGATCCCCAGGTGGACGTGACCCTGCCGCTCCGGGCCTGGGTCATCGACGGGAAGATCGTATCCGCGAACAGTGTATCAGGCGTCGTGTTTCGCCTCGGGACGCGGCAGCTCGACGCGCGCTTGGACGAGCCGTTAGCCTCGCTC
>DASQAH010000278.1:0-2068 GCA_035635835.1 Gemmatimonadales bacterium | reverse complement strand
GGCCCTGCAGACCCTGGCGACCGACCGTCTGGACGACTGTACGCTCTACGTGACGCTCGAGCCGTGCGCCCAGTGCGCCGGCGCCATCGTCCTCGCCAAGGTGCGCCGCCTCGTGTTCGGCTCCTTCGACGACAAGGCGGGGATGTGCGGCAGCATCGGCGACCTGGTGCGCCATCCCCGGCTCAATCACCGGGTGGAAGTCCAGGGGGGCGTTCTCGCGGCGGCGAGTTCCGCCCTGCTCACCGCGTTCTTCAGGGCGAAGCGCTGACCAGCTCAGGGCGCACCGTCAGGATCAGGGTACCACGCGGGTCTTCCCCGACATTGCCGAGCACAGCGGTCTTGCCGGCCGGAAGGCCGACGGTGGTGCCGAACTGGACGTCGCGTCCGGAGAGGTGCACGCTGAGTTCGACGGTGGCGCTGTCGCCCGTGCCGGAGACCCGGAGGATCTCTGCACCGACCCGATACCCGCCCGCCATCGCCTGGGACACGGCGCCGCCCTCGGTCGCGCTAAAGACGCCTTCCTCGACCATGCGGTAGCCGCGGAATCGGAACAGTTTCCGCAGCGTTGCTTCCACGTCGGCGAGGGCCGGGTCGGTAGTCGTGGCGCCGTCCGCCTGGATCAGATGGAAGGTGAGCCGCACCAAGGGCCGTGGTCGGTCGTACTGCGCGAGCACCCGCGCGATCTTATCCAGGTTGTCGCGCGTTTCTCGCACGGTGATCGTCGTGCCGGCAACACTCATCATCCCCTTCGCTTCGCGCCGGTCGCTGTATACGTACGGACTGATGATCTGCGATGCCTGCGGTCCGCGCAGATACTTGAGCTCGAACGTCCGGGTGTCGACTGCGGGGCCGGTGCCGCAGGCCGCGCCGAGGGTCAGGAGGGCGGTCAGGAACAGGGAGACACGCAAGCGCATGGCAGCACTCCTCTCAGAAGAACCAGATGACCACAACGTCGGGGTTGTCGGTTTGCAGCACCGCGACGCTTCGGCCGGGCGGCGCGGTGACGGCGATGCGCGGAGACGGATGAGGTGCGACTGTGGGCACGAGCGCGATCGGGTTATGCCGCGCGAGGATGAGCCCGGCAACCCCCGCGGCGACCGCCAGCGGGCCCAGCTGCCACAGTCGCAGCGTGCGTTTCCGCCGTTGTCCAGCGAGTTGTATGGCCTCGGCTGTGGTCCGCCGCGGCGCCGCGGCGGCCAGCGTCTCGCGCAGGACACGCTCAGCGTCGAGGATGCGCCGGGCGGCCGCGCGACACGGCACGCAGTCGTGGATGTGCCGGCTGAGCTCCGAGTCAGCTTTCCCCCCCAGTTCGGCCGGGTCCACTTCGAGCATCAGATCCAACGCCGTTGGGCAGTTCATCGTCCCCGCTCCTCCGCCAGCTCGGGATGGTGCGCGAGGATACGGGTCCGCAGCGTCCGGCGAGCCCGGAACAGGTGCGCCCGTACCGTGCCCGGATCGAGCCCTAACCGCTCCGCGATCTCCACCAGGGCCACCCCCTCGATGTCCGCGAGATTGAAGACCTCTCGCTGCCGCGCCGGCAACTGGCGAAACAGCGCCGTGACCACGTCCGCGATCTGCGACCCGTGCAGCTGCTCCATCGGGTCGGATCTCCTCCCTGTCTCCCCGACCCGCTCAGCGGTCAGCTGCTGGGTCAAGCGCAGTCGGCTGGTGAGCCGGCGGTGCCACCCCAAGGCTGCATTGCGGGTCACCTGGTAGAGCCACGTCGTAAACCGCGAACGGCCCGAGTAGCGGCCCAGGTAGCGATGCACGCGCAGTAGCACCTCCTGGGCGACGTCATCGGCCTCGTCCGGGTCTCCTGTGTGTACCAGTGCCCAGCGGTACACTCTTCCATGGCAGCGCCGTAGCAGCTCGTCGCGCGCAGCGGCGTCCCCCGCTTGGGCGCGCGGGACGAGATCGGCCACCGCTATTTCGAGCTGACGGGTATCGCTCAACCGCTCTCCGGAGTGGCGCCGCGCGAATAATGAGACTCGTTGCCGGCGAGCGACGTTTACCGGCTAGCTGGCAGGGTACGCATCGCCTCGCCCACGGCGTCCATCGCGGCCGTGAG
>DASQAH010000277.1:0-2344 GCA_035635835.1 Gemmatimonadales bacterium | reverse complement strand
ACCCCCACCCCCGCCCCAGTAGTGATCGCTCCAACCAACCGCTCGCTATCGGCATCCTACGTACAAGCCGGCACCACGCGACCCGGAGCCTCTTCGATCTGAAGGACCATCGCTCGCTTCCCTACTCCGAGGCCGGCCCGTTGCCGCGGCCTGATTCCGCTCCCGCCCAACTGGAGGGGGGGGTGACGGAGGTTGTACGCCGGGCGCAGGGTGGGGACGAGGCGGCGTTCGAGGGGATCTACCGGGAGTGCGCGGGACGGGTGTACGCGTTGTGCCTGCGCCTCACCGGAAACGCGGCCGAGGCCGAGGAGCGGACGCAAGATGTCTTCGTTCGAGCGTGGCAGCGCCTGGGCACGTTTCGGGGGGAGAGCGCCTTCACCTCGTGGCTGCATCGTCTGGCGGTGAACGTGGTGCTGGCCGAGCGGCGGGCGACCCAGCGGCGTGAACAGCGGGTGCAGCCCGTGGAGGACCCCGGAGCATTGGAACGGCCGGGCCGGTCTGCGGCTGGGTGGGAGGGGGGAGGAGGGGGAGAGCAGATCGACCTTGAGCGCGCCATGGCTGCGCTCCCCGAGGGAGCGCGGGAGGTCTTCGTGCTGCACGACATCGAGGGGTATCGCCACGACGAAATCGCGGCCCAGGTTGGGATCGCCGCTGGGACATCCAAGGCGCAGTTGTTCCGGGCGCGCCGCTTGCTTCGGGAGATGCTGGAGCGATGAACGACCACGAGCACGACGCCGAGTTCCGGGATCTTTTGGAGGAGGCACGCCGGCTGCCGCGGAGTATCGAGCCACCGCGGGATCTGTGGCCCGGGATCCGGGGGAGGATCAGGGCCGGGAGTCGAGAAACGGGAATCGTGAAACGTTGGCTGCCCGCCCCCCTCCGGCGGTGGGTCCAGCTCGCCGTGGCCGCCGTGCTGCTGCTCGTGGTGGCGCGCAATCTCATGCCGCGACATGGCTGGATCGTCGAGCGAGAGGCAGGCCGGCCACAAGTTGGTGCCCGGCCGCTCGCCGTCGCCGGTCGGGTGCAGGTCGGGGAGTGGATCGTCACGGACGACTCTTCGATTGCGCTCGTGCGGGTGGGCCGCATCGGGCGCGTCGCGGTGAAGCCCGGCTCCCGGGTCCAAGTCCTCGCCGCGGGACCCAGCGATCACCGGCTCGCGCTCGCGCGCGGGACGATCGATGCGGTCGTGGACGCGCCGCCCCGGTTGTTTTTTGTGGAGACCCCGTCCGGGACGGCGGTGGACCTGGGGTGCGCTTACACGCTCGAGGTGGACTCACTCGGCAACAGCCGGTTGCACGTGACGGCCGGATACGTGCAGTTCGAGTGGAGTGGCCGGCGCTCGATCGTGCCGCTGGGCGCCGTCGCGGAAACGCGCCGGGGCCGAGGGCCCGGCGTGCCGTACGTAGCGGACGCGCCTCTGGCCCTGCGCCGGGCCTTGGAAGCCTTCGATTTCGGTAACGGCGGCGCGGCTGCGGTCCGTACGGCTCTCGCGTCGGCTCGGCCGGAGGATGCCCTGTCGCTGTGGCACTTGCTGTTCCGCGTGGACGGCGGGAAAGAAGCGCGCGGTGCGGTGTACGACCGCCTCGCCGTCCTGGTGCCGCCGCCCCCGGGCGTCACTCGCAGCGCTGCCCTCAAGCTCGATTCAGCGACGGTGGCTCGCTATTGGGAAGACATCCGTCGCATCGTGTGGCGTCGAGAGATCCTGCGCGGCATTCGCGACATCGACTCCCGGACTGGCACCGGGCGATCGATTCAAACGTCCCCTGGTCTCCCGGCATCTCATCGGTAACCCGTTCCGATGAGGGACTCATGCCGCACCGTTTCCGCACCCTGTGTCTCGCTGCCGCCTTCACCGTCCTTGCCGCCACGCCGGTTTTCGCGGGCCCGCCGTGGATTTCCATCGAACTGCCCGTCAATCCGTTCGACGCCGCGACGCGCGGTGCCTTTCTCCTTGTGCATGCCTTCCACCATAGCGGCGCCGTCAGTTTCCCCATCGAGGGAACCGCGGAAGGACTCGTCGACGGCGAGCGGCGCTCGATCAAGCTCGAGTTCACGCGCACCGGGCAGGAGGGCGCTTATGCGCTGCGCAAGCAGTGGCCGTCGGAAGGCACCTGGACCCTCGTGATTCGCGTCGTTCCGGGGGACCACGGAGAGTCATCGTCTGCGACCGCCGTCGTCGATCTCGGTCCCGACGGCGAAGTGGCCTCGGTCCGGGTGCCGACGCATCGGCAGGGCGAGTGGACCATCCCGTCGCCCGTGTCGCTCGCGGATATCGACGCGGCGCTGCGGGCGAGGGTCGGGGCGCTGGCGAGAAAGTCCTGATCAGCTACCGGTCGTCAGCAGG
>DASQAH010000276.1:0-8663 GCA_035635835.1 Gemmatimonadales bacterium | reverse complement strand
TTGCGCGTGTCCGAGCCGCTGCGCGCCAGCGCGTCGATGTAGCGCCCCAGCTCCGCGTAGCGCATCGCGTCGGGCGGCGTGGGCTCGGCCAACAGTGCATGCGGCGTCTCCTGCAGAGTCGTCCGGGTGCGCAACACGTCGAAGTTGAACGCGAGCTCCTCCTGCGGGCCCAGAAGGTAGCGCAGCGTGCCACGCTGGAGGGACCAGTGCCCTATTCCTGGCCTCCCCCCCCCGCCGCCACCGCGCTTGACTCCGGCGGTGTCGTACAGGGCCCGTTGGGCGGCGATCACGATGGTCGGATATTCCGCTCCTGTTCCTTCCCGCTCCAACAACAGGTCGGTCATCGTGGGTACGGCGACCTGCAGCGCGGCGATCGCGTACACCCAGCCGCCGTCAGCGCGGTAGACGAAGTTGTAGCGCGACGAGGTGGACCGGATCTGCTTCACCCCGAGCAGCTCCTCCTTCCGGTTCGACGACACGGGGTAGATCTCGCCCAACAGCACACCGCCGAGCGACGCCGCCACAGCGATCAAGTACAGGGGCCGCACCAGGCGGTGGAACGAAACACCGGAGGCCTTCGCGGCAGTGATCTCCGAGTGCCGGCCGAGCGAGCCCACGAGGAACACGGTCGCGAACAGCACGGCCGCCGGCAGCACGAGGAACATGATCTCGGGGACGGCGAACAGGTATGCCAGAGCCACCGTGGCTTTCGACATCCGGCCGAGGTATTGGCCCAGCTTATCGGTGAAGTCGATGACGATGACCAGGACCGGAAAGCCGATCATCACGACGAAGAACACTTTGGCCCATTCGCGCAGCACGTACCGGTCGAGCGTCCTCATGCGGGGCGCTGCTTCTCTGGCCGCAACCAGCCGACCAGCAGCTCCCGCACGTCGGACCAGTCGCCGCCACGCGCCGGACTGCCTTCGCTCCGCACGACCCATAGCCCGACAAGGCCGACGATGCTGAAGATCAGATTGGGCGTCCACATCGCAAGGAACGGCGACAGGATCAGCCGGTCGCCGAGATCCTCGCCACCGATCAAGCCGATGTAGTAGATGGCGAACACGACCACGCTCGTGCCGATGACGAGGCCTACCCCTCCACGGGGGAACCGCAGCGCGACCGGAATGCCCAGGAGTGCGAAGACGATGCACGCCGTCGCGATCGTCAGCTTCTTCTGGATCTCAACCTCGTATGTCGCGGCGCGCTGCCGTGCCCCCTGCACTCGAGCCTCCTCCCCGTACCCGGCGCCGGGAGTGATTGCGGGCAGGCTGGGCGGATGGGCGACGGCCGGCACCTGCGCTTCGGCCGCTTTCGGCAGCACCCAGGCGACCACCCGCTGCCAAAGCTGGCAATACTGCCCTGGTGGAGGGTCCCCGGTCGCGCCCTCGGTTACGCCCGGGGGTGGCGCCAGGCCGGCCAGTCGATGGAGGTCCGCCGCGATCGCCCAGCGCGCCTCGCGACGGGCCCGCGCTTCGTCGAGGCGGGCCAGGGTCACCGCGTGCTCCATCTGGCACATGGTCATCTCCCGGTCGCCTCGGTACGTGTCGTTCTGGGTGATCTCCAGCGAATTCTGGATTCCCGCCACGCGGATGCGGTTGACGGCGAAGAACGTGCGGTTGAATTGCGTGGGCTCGGCCCGCTTGACCTCCTGGATGTCGCCGTGGAGCAGGGTCAGGTACAAATCAGTTCCGCCGGGGGTATAAGCCATGTGGCCGCTGTCGGCCGCGATGATGCGGCGGCGCTCGGCGTCCTCCAAGTCGTAAATCGTCACATCCTTGAGTCGGTTCGTGGCCGGGTCGATGCGCGCCGCGCGCAAGAAGAACTGGCCCTGAATGACCTCGTTGATCACCTGCTCCTTGAGCGAAAAGGACGGTTTCTTGCGCTGGATGTCGACGAGCAGGGTGCGCAGGCGGTGATTCGCGCGCGGCAGCAGCTGGTCGTTCCACAACAGCGCGCACAGCGTCACCGCAACCGCCCCGCCGAGCACCGGCGTGACGATGCGCGCGAGGCTGATGCCGCTCGCCTTCATGGCGGTGATCTCGTTGTCCGCGGCGAGGTGGCTGAACGTGTAGAGCACCGCGACCAACACGGCCATTGGCAGTGTCATCGCGATGATGAAGGGGATCGACAGGGCGAACACCTCGGCGATGACGTGCCACGGCAGCCCCTTGCCGACAAGGTTGCCGAACTGCTTGGCGACCTGTTGGAGCAGCAGAAAGGCGGTGAGCCCGGCCAGCGCGAAGCCGAACGGCGCGACGTGCTGGCGCAGCAGATAGCGACTGAGGATGCGCACGGTCGGTCGCGCCATTATATTCGCCACTCCTCTTCTCTACAAGGCATGCGGCGCCCCACGCTGGTCGTGCTGCTCGCCCTCTCGTCCCTCATACCCCAAGTCCAAGCGCAGGGAGCCGCTCCCGATTCCGGCACCGGTCCTCCCCTTGGCATCCGGGCGACGTTCGGCGTCGCGCCACTTTCAACGCCGCGGAACCCGGCGCTCGACCCCGGTGGGCGGCTCGGTCGTCATACGAGCCCGGCGCTCGTCGCCGCCGAGTGGCAGCGGCGGCTGCTGGCGTCGTTACCCCCGGCCGACCGGCTTGGTGTCGCGACTGCCGGGTCGAGCGTCGCAGCCGCCGCGCCAGCCCCCCTCCCTGCCGCTCCATCGCCGGCCGCTCCGGTAGCGGGGGAGAAGCCGGCCTTTCAGGCCGCCGGGCACGGCGGCTTGCTCGGCCAGTACGCCGACATCGGGATGCAGCTCAACGTCCGCTTCGAGGTGAAGGCGGACCAGTTCCGCAACCTGCGCTGCAACGTGTTCGAGCGGCAGCAGGCCATCTCGGGCTGCAACGCGGGCTTCCCGACTATCACCCCCAATCCCCAGTACGCCATCCGCACGGCCGGGGTCGTCGGCCAGCGGCTCCACGTGAACGTGGACTTCGACAGCCAGCGGGAATTCGACGCCAACAACAACCTGCAGGTGTGGTACGAGGGCCTCGAGGACGAGGTGCTCCGCCGGGTGGAGGCCGGCAACGTCTCCTTCCGCACGGCGGGCTCGCGCTTCATCAGCGCGGCGATCCCCGCGAACAACTTCGGCATCCAGGCCATCGGCCAGCTCGGCTCGTTCGAGTTCCGCGGCATCTATGCCCAGCAGAAAGGGAACGTCGTCCGAGATCGGGTCTACACGGTCGGCGCGACCACCAGCCAGTCGCTCGACCGCGATGCCCGCGACCTCGACTATGAGGCCGGCCGCTTTTTCTTCGCGGTGGACCCCGCTGCCGTTCCCGGCTACCCTGCGGTGGACGTCCTCACAATCGACCCGACGGCGTTACCCGACTCGCTCCGCGTGGGCGGCCTGCAGGTGTACCGCGTCCGCGCCATCACACCCGCGAGCATCGGGAACCAGAATCTGGGCGGGGTGCGGGCGGTCGCCTGCGGTGTCGGGCCGACTCGTGCGGTGGACTGCTCGACCGAGCGCGCTGGCCCGTTCCAGTGGGAGATCCTCCAGCTCGGCAAGGACTATTACGTTGACCCCAGCGGGGCGTGGTTCGCGCTAGCCAGCCGACTGGACCAGAACGACTACCTGGCCGTCTCCTACGTGCCTGCGGGGCAGGCGGGCTGCCCTGGGCCGCGTCGCTGCGTGGGGACGTTCCCGGTCACGGGAAGCCGCGACACCGCGAGCATCGACACGCTGCGGCTCGTCTACGACCCCAAGCCTGGCGTGACGGCGGCGTCGCCGTCGTTCCGCTTCGAGATCCGGAGCGCCTACCGCCTGGGCGGATCGGACCTGACCCGCGAGACGGCGGCGCTCTCGCTCCTGGTGAACCAGCGCGAGCGCACGGTGGCCTCGGGCCAGACGTACTTGGCCCGCCTGGGGCTCGCGCTGACCAACGATCCCAACAAGTTCGATCAGTACAACCGCCTCTTCCCACGCGACCGGGATCCCCAGCGCGGCGCGCCGGTGCAAGGCTACTACGTCATCTTCCCGCACCTGCGCCCGTTCGCCGACTCCGTGCGGCTGACGGCCGCTGAGCGCAACGACTCGCTGTATCGCACGCCCCGGGTGTTGCTCGCTAGCCAGGGACCGCCGTCGGTGTTCACCCTGCGCGAGCACGCCGACGTCGCGGCTTCCAGCGACCGCTCGATCCTGTCCCTCAACAGCTTCCAGGTGCGCGACGGCAGCGAGAGGCTCTACGTCGGCAACACGCTCCTCACCCGTGGCACCGACTACACCATCGACTACGCGACGGGGCAGGTACAGTTCCGGAGCCCGGACTCACTCTTCCAAGGCGGTGTTGCTCAGGTACGCGCCCAGTTCGAAGAGCGATCCGCTTTCGCGGTCGCCCCGACCTCGATCTACGGCCTCGCCGGCAAGTACGACCTGGGCACACACGGCTCCGTGAACCTCACCGGGCTGTTCCAAAAGCAGCAGAGCGCCTTCACGCGGCCACCGCTTGGGCTCGAGCCCGCGGCGAGCTTCATCGGCGGCGTCAGCACCGAGCTGCACTTCCAGCCGGGGTGGATCACGCGGGCGGTCAACGCGCTCCCGCTGGTGCATAGCGAGGCGCCGTCGTTCCTGAACATCAACGGCGAGATTGCTGTCTCCAAGCCGAGTCCCAACCAGGCGGGACAGGCCTACCTTGAGGAGTTCGAGGCCGACGCCGGGCGCTCGATCTCCCTCAACGAGACCGCCTGGCACTGGGGGAGCATTCCCACGACCACGCGCGGGGCGCAGCCCTTCGGGTTCTCGGCAGCCTTCAACCCGCTCGACGCCGCGTTCCTCACTTGGCAGAGCCTCCCGGTGCACGCCAACGGCAGCCCCGTGCAGTTCTTCGCCACCGATATCGACCCTACCATCCGGCTCACCGGGCAGGCCCAGTCTGCCGAGCCGGTGCTGTGGCTCATGTTAAAGCCTGACACCGCGCTGGGGTTGGCGAACGTGAATACGGGGAACCCCAACTGGGTCCGGCCGCACCGCGTAGGCGCGCCTCGCTGGCGCTCCATCACCCAGGGGCTGGGGGCGACGGGGGTGGACCTATCGCGCGTGGAGTATCTCGAGTTCTGGGTCTGGGAGGACGGCCGGCGCGTCGCCAAGGGGAGCCGGGCGGCGGTGCTGCTCGACTTCGGGTCGGTGTTCGAAGACGCGCTGGCGTTCGCGCCCGATTCCTTCACCGTCGTGAACGGCGACACGACCTACTACGGCCAGCGGGCGGTGGGCCTGGGGCGCGAGGACACCGAGCGTGACCCGATCACCCATTCCTGGAACGCGGCCATCAACGACGAGGGAATTCTCTCTGACCGCGTCACGGACGGCATCAAGAACGCCACGACGGGGACAATGATCGACACGCTGCCGCTGTGCAGCGCCTCCCGCAACGGCCAACTCCAGAGCTACCTGTTCGGCGACATCCGCTCGCGCTGCGGCCGCCACAACGGAGCGCTCGATACCGAAGACTTGGACGGGGATTTCCTGCTTGACTCCGCGGCCGGCGTGAAGACTGCCGAGACCTTCACGCGCTTCGTGTTCCCGATCGGTGACGATCGGTATTTCGTGCGCGACGGCGGCATGACGGCCGACCCCGCCGGCGGCCTCTCCGGGTGGCGCCTGTATCGTATTCCCTTCCGCGCCGACACGATCCTGCAGGGCCAGCCGAGCCTGCGACAGGTGCAGGCGCTGCGGATGACGCTCCTCGTGCCGCCCACCGCACCGGCGGGCGCACCTGACCCACAGGTCTACTTCGCCTTGTCCCGGGTGCGGCTTGTCGGAGCGACGTGGCTGAAGCGCGCCGACACTCCCATCCGCGGCATCGCGGGCGACCGCGGCAGCGGCGGGGGTGAGGTGATCGCGTCGGTTGTCAGCACCGACAATACGGACCTGGGCTACACCTCGCCGCCGGGCGTGACCAACCAGGCGAGTCGCGTCGACGCTAGCCTGCAGATCGGGACCACGCAGATCAACGAGCGCTCGATGCGCCTGCTGGCGCGCGGGCTCCAGGCGGGCCAGCACGCCGAGGCGTTCAACCGCTTCGCCGCCGAGGGCGACAAGAACTTCCTCAAGTACCGCAGGCTGCGCGCCTGGGCGCGCGGGCGGGGGCCGGGGTGGGAAGACGGGGACCTGGAGTTCTACCTCAAGGCTGGCAAGGACCAGAACAACTTCTATCTGTATCACGTCCCGGCGCGCACCAGCTCGTGGGAGCCTGAAGTCATCGTCACCTTCGACCGGTGGCTCGCGCTGCGGGCGCGGATCGAGCAGGTCTGGCTGCACGGGGACACCGCCCACGTCTACCCGGGGTGCCCCGATACGACGCTGGTCCCGTTCGATTCCGCCTACGTCATGTGCGACGGGCCCTACATCGTCCACGTACGCGACCCCGGCACCGCACCGCCCAACCTCGCTGCCGTGCAGGAGCTCGCCGCGGGGATCTGGCGTGTTGGGTCCCGAGTGTTCGTAGATCAGGCCGAGCTCTGGGTGGACGACATCCGCTTGAGCGACGTTGTCGCAGACGCCGGGGCCGCTGGCGCGCTCGACGTCACTCTCACCGCCGCGAACCTCGCCGATCTCGCCCTCAGTGTCTCGCGGCGGGACGCGAACTTCCGGCAGCTGGGTGAGGACCCGTCCTACGTGACCGACAACACCTTCGCCGTGGGGGGCACAGTGCGGCTGGAGCGCTTCCTCCCCGACGCCTGGGGGTTCGCCGCACCACTTACCATCCGCCACACCGCTACTTCGAGCGCGCCGTTTTACCTGAGCGGCACCGACCTCCGGGCCGACGCGCTCCAGGGCCTGCGCACACCCAGTGCCTCGGCGTCGAGCTACGGCCTGGCCGTGCGCCACGTGCGACGGTCCGAGAGCACGCTCGGCCGCTGGCTGCTCGATCCGCTGTCCCTGTCGGGATCGTATGCGTCGGGCGAGGCCCGCACCAGCTTGTCGCAGGCGGGATCCAACTCCTTCGGCGTCTCCCTCGACTACGGCTTCAACCCGCACCCGGCGTCGGTCCCCGCCGTCCCCAGGTTCGTGCTGGCCCTGCTCGACAAGCTCCCCGGGTTCCTGCGGCGCAGCCAGCTCGTCCAGGGTCTCCATCACAGCCGGCTGCGGGTGAACCCGGTCAGCTTCCAGTTTCACTCCACCTTCTTCGGGTCGGCCGCGTCGCGGTCGACGTATCAGGTGCCCGTCGCAACCGACTCGGACCGCTTCACCTTTCCCGCGCGGTCGCTCACGCGCGGCTGGCGCAACAACGCGAGCCTCGACCTGCAGCCCTTCGAGAGCATGCTGATGCGCGTCGACCTGTCATCGCAGCGAGACCTGCGTGACTACGGAGACTCCACGACCCTGGGCCTCCTCACACGCCGCGGGCGGCGCTCCCTGCTCGGCCACGACGTGGGGCTCGAGACGCAGCGCTCGCTCGGCACTTTCCTGACCCTCACTCCAGTATTCACCGACTGGGCGCGCCCGCGGCTCACCTTCTCCACGACGTTCACGCTCAGCCGCGATCCCAACGCTAGCCGTCCGGTACGCGATATCGGCGATACCGCAGGCAGCTTCCACCTCCCCGCGGCCTTCGCGAATTCCCAGCGGCTTGATTTCGGCGCCCGACTCGACCCGCGACGCTTGGGGCAGGGGCTCTTCGGCGACAGCGCCCGCATCGTGCGCTGGTTGGCCGGAGTCACGCCGATCGACCTCACCTACAACCGTACACGGCTCTCGACCTTCGATCGCGCGCCGGAGACTCCCGCGTTCGGCTACCAGCTGCCGGTGGGCGGGTTCGACGGCTTCCGCCAGGAGGGGGGGAAACTGGCGGGGTCCGCCTCGGAGACGCAGAACCTGAGCGCCATTGGCGGTGCCACGCTCTTCTTGGGGCTGCGCGGCAACGCCACCTACGCCAACACGCGCAGCATCACCTGGGTGCTACGCACGGACCAACAAGTGCCGATCCGCAGTCGCAGCCTCGAGTGGCCCTCGGGAAACCTCAGCTGGAGCATCGTCCCGCCGCGCAGCTCAATCGGGCGGCTGTTGACGTCGATCACGGCGCAGCTGGGCTACCGCGAGCGCGTGTCCACGAGCGAGCAGTCGGCGTTTGGCGGGGCGTCCAATACGACCCTTACCAGTACGACCGAGCGCAGCGTTTCTCCATCGGTCAGCATGACGTGGGTGCAGGGCATACTCACGTCGTTCGACGCGTCGCGTATCAGGAGCGATCAGAGTACTGCGGGGAGCTTGTTTCACACCCTCCGGGACCAGCGCAACGCCGCGCTCGTTTTCTCGTTCCGGCCGCCCAAGAGCATCCTCCCGCTCCGCACCGCCATCCGTGCCAACGCCCACTACACCCTGGTCACGAACACCACCTGCATTCAGGCCGCGGGCCAAGCTCAATGCGTGCCGTATGTGGACAGCCGCCAGTCGCAGACCCAGCTTACGATGGACACCGATTTCCCCCCCTCTCTCAGCGCGGGGTTCCAAATGGCGTATGTGGTCAACGAAGAGCGCCAGTTCAACACCAAGACGGCCCAGCTAGTGATCACGGCCTTCGTGCAGCTCACCACGAGCGTGGGTCAGTTGCGATGAGACCGCCACCTCGGGAAGCTCTCGGGGTTGCCCTGGCCCTGCTGCTGGCCTGCCAGGCAAAGGGGGGAGCGGGTAGTGGCGGGGGAGGTGCCGGGGAGGGGGG
>DASQAH010000275.1:0-5440 GCA_035635835.1 Gemmatimonadales bacterium | reverse complement strand
GCGCAGCACGTTCCAGTACTTCGTCTGCCGCAGCTCGGCCACGAGGGCATCCTTCTCGGCGCGAACGGTTGGCCAGTCGGGCCGCCCATCGGTCGTGGGGACTCCTCGGAATCCGTGATGGACCCGGCGATGCTGCGCTTCGGCGGTGCGGATGAGTGTCTTCGAGGGCATGCAGCCGACGTTCACGCAGGTCCCGCCCAGTATCCCACCTTCCGCGATCGCGACGCGGGCGCCGAGGTCTGCAGCTTTGATCGCTGCGGCGAATCCTGCAGAGCCGCCCCCAACGACCAGGAGGTCCAACTCCCCGTCGCCCCTCGTAATCACAGCCGGCGAATCGGAGCCGCTGGGCTGGTCATTCACGCGCGCACGGTACCCAGCCTTCGCCACCGCGCGCTCGATCCGGTCCGCCGTCGCCTCCGACCCCGCCATGATCCGCGCCCTGGCATCCGCGTGACTCACCTCGAGTACCTGGCGGACTCCAGGGACCGACTGGAGCGCTTTCGCGACGGACCGCTCGCAATGGTCGCATGTCATGCCGGCGACCTCGATGGTCAGTTCTCGTGAGTCGTCCATGCGTTTCTCCTTGCCGCTACGCCTAGTCGTCCCCGGGGCTGCGCGAAGTTTTCGTCGTGTCCGGGAGGATCGTGGCGCCGAAACCGGTGAGCCGGGTCAGATGCGCGGCGATCTGGGCCGGGTTGACCTGCCGCGGGTCGTAGCGCACGACGCCGAGACTGTCGTCCAGCGTCACGGTAGCGCTGTACACTCCGGTGAGTCGCTTCAACGCGAGCCGCGCGGTCGCGGGACAGCTCCCGCACGTCATCTTGGAGATGTGCAGGCGAACGGTAGCCGTGTCCGGAGTCTGGGCGGCGACGACACCTACGGACTGGGCGCCGGCCGTCTGGATTCCCGCGCCGCACAGCAGGCAGAAGAAAGCCGCGCCCGTGAGACCGGCGGCAAGGAGAAGTCCGGCCTTCGCTGATGGCAACATGCTCAACCTCCTGCGGGACGAGCCCGCGTGACGTACTTCCCCCAACGCCACTCAGGGACGAAAACGAAGAAACAGCTTCCCACCGCTAACACGACGCCGATCAAGCCCCAATGATCTGCCCCGAGCGGCAGGACGCCCAACCCGTAGGTGAGCGTCACGACCGCACCGAGCAGCAGGAAGGGGCCCGTGAAGTAACAGTGGAGGCGACCACAGCGGGCCGCGTTGACGATGCATGCCGTGCCCGCCAAGGTGAGCGCCGTCGTCCAAAGCATGGTGTGCCAGACAGTGCCGCCGAAGGAGCCGGCTATGATCACGATCACGGGCAGCTGCCAGAGGACGAAACGCGCGACCTTTCGGCGAGTCAGATCGCCTTGATTCGCTGCGGAGTAATCGGCCACGGTCAACCTCCTAGCCAAGGACGAACTTCGACCACCAGGGGAACGTGAGCAGCGGGATCGCGACGATCGTCGCCGTCCACAACGCCCACTTCATCCGGCGGCGGGCGATCGGCGAGGCACACAAGGTGCCAGGCTCGCACGCCCGCCTCTCCTCACCGCGCAGCACGACGAACCCGAAGCCGAGGGCGAGCACAGTCCCGACCACGAAGTAAGGCCGCAGCGGTTCGAACGTCGCCGCGAGCCCTGCGCCGCTTAGGCCAAGCGCGACGGCGACGAGCGGCCCGGCGCAACAGAGCGTCGACGCCACAGCGGCAGCGACACCGCCCGTGGCGGCGAGTACCGTCTTAGTGACTGGCGTCGCCATGATCTTCCAGGACCTCCAGGATTGGGCACTCGGCTGTGGGTCGCCGTACGGCGCACGCGGCGGCCAGCCGCTCGAGCGTGCGCTTCATGCGCTGAAAGTCGCGGATCTTCTGTTGGACGACTTCGATCTTCTGTCTGGTTCTCCGCTCGACGGCATCGCAGGCGGCGCCGTGCCGGACGCGGAGCCCGAGCAACTCTTGGATCTCCCGCAACGAGAAACCGAGATCCTGAGCGTGTTTAATGAACCGAAGCCGCGCGACGGCCTCCTCGGCGTACTGGCGGTAGCCGGCAGGTGTGCGCTTCGGTGCCGCAAAGAGGCCCCGTCGCTCGTAATAGCGGATCGTCTGGATGTTCACGTCGGCCGCGGCTGCGACTTGTCCGATAGTCAAAGTCACGCTCCACTCCTGCCGGGTACCCGTGGGAAACGTAAACCCTGTACCATAGTACAGGGTCAAGGGGTTCCCCCAGCTGAACCGCGGCTACGGCGTCACGGTGATTGTTCCCGTAAATCCGGGGTAAGTCGCCGGTGGGTGGAGCTTGCAGTGATAGGTGTACGTACCTGCGGTGTTGAACGTGAACTGATAGGTCCCTCCGGCCGTCCCGCCACCATATCCACCGCCGCCGCTCGGAGCGCCGAGTGTGCCGCTATCCCACACGCCGCTATCGCTTGTCGCCGTATGCGCGGACGGCCCGGCATTGGTCCAGGTAACGCGCGTCCCGACCTTGATCGTCATGGTGGATGGTGAGAACGAGAAGTCCCGGATCGTCACACAGTCACTCGAGCAACTGGGGGACGTCGAGCTACTGCAGGCCACGGAGACCGCCGAGACTCCAAACAATGCCAGACGCGGGAACCACATAGGCCCTCCTCAGCTGCTGGGTGATCCATGGGCGTCGACGAGTAGACCGACGGTCCTGTGGAGGACGACTCTCCCTTAGACCTTCACCGACTTCGCGTAGGCGAGTTGTATCACTTCCTCCGTTGGCGCGTCCGACGTCAGGACGCACACGACCGCGCCCTCCTGCCAGAAGACCAGCGTCAGCGCACCCGAGCGATAGACGCGGAACGCGATCCTGTTGTGCTCCCGCGTCTCGCCGCCGGCCGGCAGCTGGGTGAGGGTGCCCTCGAACATCTGACAGAGCAAGGCCCGGCCGCTCGCGTCCTGATACACGAAGAGCGCACTTGGCCCCTGCCCGAGTGCGTGGATTCGCCCGCCCAGGAGATGGTAGCCCATCATGTCGAGGTTAAAGACGCGCGTGGCGAAGGTGATGCCATGCCGGGCGAAGAAGGCTTGCAGCGCGGGCCCGTCCCCCGTCGCGGTGTCCAGCTGGAGGGCGGCACTCGTGTAGGCGGCATACGTGCGCGCCACGGCACCCGGCAGATCGGTCGGGCGACCCCTGACGAAGAAGAGGATCGCCACGGCGGCCGCTGTGCCGAGGCCCAGCACCCAGCCGATGCGGTGCAGGCTCCTGGCCGCCCGCGGCGTTGAGCGCGCCACTCGGTCGAGTGCGCGCGCCACCTGCGCCGGCAGTTCCGGCGGCGGGTCCTGCATTGGCAGCCGCGCCGCCGCCTGACGTGCCCAGGAGAGCGTGGCCAGCGTCTCCCGGCACCGTGGGCAATCCGCGACGTGCGCTTCGATCTCCGCGCGTCGGGCCGACACGAGACGACCGTCCAGCAAGTCCTGGATGTCTTCACCCGGGGGATGGTGCGTCATTTCGGCCCCCCTTTGAGTTCTTCAAGTGCCCGACCTCCCGCGCATACGCCTGGAGCGCCGCGAAGAGCTGCTTTCGGGCGCGGAACAGCCGCGAGCGGACCGTGCCGATGGGCCAGCCCAGCGCCGCCGCGGCCTCCTCATAGGACAACTGCTCGACATCCACCAGCAGGACCACGGCCCGCAGCACCTCCGGCAGGACCCGCAACGCTCGCTCGACCTCCGGACCCCACAGTTCGTCGGGCATTGGCGGCGCCGCGTCCACGACGAGGTCTCCCGTCGCCGCTGCGGCCTCGTTGTAGCGCTGCTCCAATTCGTCGGTCGGCAAGGGGAACGCCGCGCGCCGCGCCCTTTTCCGCTGGTTCACGAAGACCGAGTACAGAATCGTAAACAACCAGGCCTTGCAATTCGTCCCTGGGACGAAGTTCTCGAAGGTGCGGTAGGCTCGTAGGTAGGTCTCCTGAACGAGGTCGCCTGCGTCAGCGCCGGACCCGCCGGTCAGGCGCAGGGCTGCGTTGTAGAGCGCCTTCAGAAAAGGCAGCGCAGTGGCTTCGAACTGCGCGCGCTTGGCGTCGGGATCGTCGGGCACCAAGAGAATTTTCCACCGGGCTCGGCTGTTAACAAGGAGGCTGGCGTCCGTCGGCCGCCCCCGCGGCCCTCGACTCCACTGTAAGAGGTGGACGAGAACCCGGCGCCTGCAGGGAGCGTGTGTCTAGCAATCGGATCGCGAGTTGCTTCGCGGTGTGGGGGCTTGCACTTGGCCGCCATCGTCGACCAGCTCGCTCGGCCACTCACATTTCATTGGGGAGTCAGACTGTCATGAAACCGTCGTGGAAGATTCCGTTCACTGTGCTCGCCCTCGCGGCGCTCGGGGCCTGCACCGATTCGCGTGATGCTACTGCGACGGGGCCGCTGTCAGTGTCCCGTGCTACCAACGATGAGAAGGCCGGCGCTCTGTACGTGGCCACGAACGCGACGACCGGCAATGCGATCTTGGTCTTCCCCCGAGCCGATGATGGGACGCTGGGTACGCCCAGCTCCTTCGGTACGGGTGGGCAGGGCTCGGGCGGGGGACTCGGCAATCAAGGCGGCGTGGTACTCACGGACGACAGCCGATGGTTGCTGGTGGTGAACGCCGGCAGCAACGAGGTGTCGGTGTTCGCGCTGGAGCCGGACGGGCTCGCGTTGACGGATCGCGTGTCTTCGGGAGGTGTGCAGCCCGTGAGCATCACGGCCTCCCACGGGTTGGTCTACGTGTTGAACGCCGGGGGCACCGGTAACATCACGGGGTTCCGGCTCTCTGACGACGGCCGCTTGCGCCCGCTGCGGCACTCGACGCGGCCACTCAGCAGCGGAGCAGCCGGTCCGGCGGAGGTCGCGTTCAACCCCGACGGCGACGTACTCGTGGTGACCGAGAAGGCGACCAACACGATTAGCACCTACGTCGTGCAGGATAACGGCCTGGTGCGCGGCCCCAAGCCCCAACCCTCCACCGGTCCGACCCCATTCGGGTTCGCGTTCAGCCGCCGCGGGACGCTGGTCGTCTCCGAAGCCTTTGGCGGGGCCGCGGGTGCGAGCGCACTCTCTTCCTACGACATCGAGGAGAGCGGCACGCTCGAGGTCGTGAGTGCGTCGGTCGGCACGACCCAGACGGCGGCGTGCTGGGTGATCATCACCCGAGATGGCCGGTTCGCGTACGCCACCAATACGGGGAGCGCCACGATCTCGGGCTACAGCCTCGATCGCGACGGCGCGCTTAGTCTGCTCGCCGCGAATGGGGTGAACGGCTCCACCGATGCAGGACCGATCGACATGGCCTTGAGTGGCTCCGACCGGTTTCTGTACACGCTGAACAGCGGCGCGGGGACGATTAGCGCCTTCGGGGTCAACGTCGACGGAAGCTTGACTCCCCTAACGGGGGCCTCCGGTCTGATCGCTGGTGCGAACGGGCTCGCGGCACGGTAACTGATGCTCCACCC
>DASQAH010000274.1:0-3194 GCA_035635835.1 Gemmatimonadales bacterium | reverse complement strand
CCCCCCCCCCCCCCGGCCCGGTCCCGGCCCCGCTCGCTCTCGATCGCCCGGCACTCCTGTAACAGGGTGGCGGGGTCGAGCCCGGTCTCCAGCAGCACCATCTGGTTCAGGTAGGGTCCCTGTGGAATCGGACCGAGCGGCGCCGTCTCCTCGATCCGCGACACGGCCACGAGGCGAGTCTCAAGCAGCCCGGACAGCCGGGCGACGGCGTACGCCAGGTGCGCGGCGCGCTCGCCGACGTTCGACCCGAGGGCTACATACACCCGCTCGCGCACGATCACGCCCAAAGCTAGTGGGGCTCAGGCGACGCTGGCAAAGCCGCGAGTCAGCTCGCGCAGCATCGCGGCCACCGCCTCGAGCTCGCGCGTCGCCACTTCGAGGTCCGTGAGCCCGCGCGCCGCCTCGCTGGCCCGCGTGGCCACGTCGTCGGCCTCGGTGCGGTTCTTGCCCGCGATCGCCGCCACCGCACGAATGCGCTGGCGCAGCCGGGTGAACGCGGTGTCCTGCTCTCCTGCCGCCGTTGCGATGCGTTGCGCGTGCGTAGTGGCATCGGCCGTCGCCGCCACGATCGCGTCCAGCGCCTCGAGCGCCCCGGCGGACAGCTCCTCCACCCCCCCCACGTTCACCTGGCCGCGGCGCATCTGCTCCACCACCTCCCCCACCTGCCGGTGGATGTCTTCCACGAGCTGCGCCGCCTCGGCAGCCGCCGTGGCGCTCTGTTCGGCCAAGTGCCGGACCTCCTCCGCCACCACGGCGAACCCACGGCCGTGCTTCCCCGCCCGCGCCGCTTCGATCGCGGCGTTCAGCGCCAGGAGGTTAGTCATGTCGGCGAGCTCCCGGATCGACGCGATGAAGCCCGTAATCCGCCGGCTCACCTGCCCCAGGCGCTGCACCTTGCTCGAGCTCTCCCCCACAAATGTCTTGAGCGCGACCAGCCGCTCGATCGCGTCCCGGATGCGCTGACGGTTCTTGGCCGCAACTTCGCTCGCCGAACTCGACGCCCGCGCCGCCTCAACCCCGTCGTCCGCCACCCGGCGGGAAACCAGAGACAGCGTTTCCGTGGCCTCCAGGCCGCCCGAGACTTCCCCCTCCTCGCTGGCAACGCCGGAGCGGATCGCCTGCGTCGAAACCGCCACGGCCGCGGCTGCCTCGCGCAGCGCCACAGCGGCGTGCGTCAGCGTACTCAGCTGCAGCGTCATCCGGTCCACCGTCTCCACCAGCGGACGGCGCAGCTCGGTGATGTGGATCGCAGTGGCGAGTTGGTTGGCGAAAGTGGAGATGGTGAGGATGTCCTTACGGCGGTATACGCGCTTCTTGTGGTGCTCGAGCTCGAGCGTGCCGATCACCTGGTCTCCGAACTTGAGCGGGACGATGACCAGGCTCTGCACGTCCTCCGGCGCATCGGCCACACGCTTGTCGCGCGTCACATCGTCGATGACTTCGAGCCTGCCGGCAGCCACGCTCGCCTCCCGCAGTGCAGCGGTGTCCGCCGAGGGCTCTCCGCGCTCACCCCGCCCGATGATGCTGCGGTAGGCGAGGGCGAGGCGGCCCTCCATCATCCGGTAGATGCGGAAGTCGCCCCAGTCGACCAGACGGTGCGCCAGGCGCTCGATGCGGCGGAAGGAATCCTCGAGGCTCAGGTTGCTGGTGATCACGGCCTCCATGATGTGAATCTTGTTCAGCTCCTCGGCGGAAATCGCCTCTTCCAGCATCCGCTTGAGCAGCAGACCCACTGCACCGAGCGCCGCGGCCACGAACACCCACGTAAGCGGCGGCCACTCGACCACCGTCGCGACAACGGTGATGGTCGCGACAAACGTGGCGAAATAGGCGATGCACTCGTAACGCACGAGCAGCAGCTGCTCGTCCTGCTCGAGCTTGCCCCGCACGATCAGCGTCAAGTAGAACAGCAGCCTGCCAATGACGAAGTAGGCGAGGAGAAAGAAGAAGAGGGCTGGAATCGTCGCGACCGAGATCCCCGGGGCCGCGATGTCGGACACGCGGAGAATCGCGGCGTACACCCCGTAGGCGGCCGTGAGCGCGATGACCTCCCGGCCCAAATTGATCCACGCGACGCGCAGGGGCTTGCGCTGCCATACCCAATCGGCTCCGAGAGCCGCGCCCGCCACGGCCAGGGCCGTGGCCGGCAGGCCGACCAGGAGGCTGCCGGCCAGGGCGACGAGCCCGGTCTGATTGAGATAGGAATACTTGCTGAGCGGCACGGCCAACCCGCGGAGCACGACGCCCACCGCGAACAGAACCAGGATCTCGGGAATCTGGCCCAACCAGCGCGGATCGGCCGCGAGCACCGCGGCGAGCAGCGCGAGCCCGCCGTACGCCAGCGCCTCGCTGTAAAGCCGCACGAACCGCTGCACGCTCACGCCGGCACCTCGCCCCCGCCCGCCACCTCTCGCGTCCTGACGGCGGCCGCCAGCTCACGCAGCAACCGCTCCGCTGCCTTCAACCCTGCCCCTGCCCCTCCCCCTCCCCCTCCCCCCCCTCCTTCGGCGCCCAGCGCCTCCACCAACGCGCTCCCCACCACGACGCCGTCGGCCACGCGCGCCGCGGCGGCCGCCTGGACCGGCGTGCTGATGCCGAACCCAACCACCACTGGTAGCGAGGTCACCGCGCGGATCCGACGCACTTGAGCGCCGAGGTCGGGCGGGGCATCCGGTCGCACCCCAGTCACACCGAGGCGCGAGATGAAATACACGAACCCCTTGGCACCCTTGACCGCCTGCTCCAGACGGTCGTCTGACGTGGTCGGAGCGACCAGTCGGATCAGCGCCAACGGGCTCGCGGCCACCGCGTCCTCGATTGCGGGGTCGCTTCCCGCCGGAAAGTCGGTGAGCAGCAGACCGGACGCACCCGCCGCGTGGGCATCGGTGAGGAAACGCGGCACGCCATAGGCGAGCACCGGATTCACGTAGGTCATGATCACAACCGGAATGCCGAGCTGGGCCTGCGCGACGAGCTCCAGAACGCGGGCCACGGTGATGCCCTGCGCGAGCGCGGCCTGGGTCGAGCGCTGGATCGTCGGCCCGTCGGCCAAGGGGTCGCTGAAGGGGACGCCGACTTCCACGAAATCGGCCCCCGCCTCCTCCGCAAGCCGCAGGGCCTCGAGGCAGATCGCCGGCGTGGGATAGCCGGCCGTGAGGTAGGGAATCAGCGCGGCACGGCTCCGACCCCGTTCT
>DASQAH010000273.1:0-3705 GCA_035635835.1 Gemmatimonadales bacterium | reverse complement strand
CGCCCCCCCCACCCTGACCGCCCTACGGGTCCTGCAGGTCGATTCCGGCCGCGAGTGGCGGGGCGGCCAGAACCAGGTGCGGCTGCTGTGCCGGGAGCTCGCGCGGGAACGAGACGTGGAGCTACGACTCGCGACGAAACGTGGCAGCGAACTGATGCAACGGTGTGTGGCCGCCGGAGTGCTGGTGCACGCAGTCCCCTGGGGAATCGGCCTCGACCCTCGCGCGTGGTGGCATCTCCGCAGCTTCCTGTGGAGTTTTCGCCCCGACGTCGTTCATGTCCACGACAGCCATGCCCTGACGCTCGTTCGGGCCGCCCTGTGGGACATGACCCGGCCCGCGCTCTCGGGACCCGGGCGCTGGAATCCGCTACGCCGCTGGCGCGCCCGACTCACCGCGCCGTGGCGTCACGCGGATTGGAATCCTCCAGCGCTGGTGGCGCACCGGCGCGTCGACTTTCGCCTGCGGCGGCCCGGTCAATGGCTCCGCGCCGATCGCGTGATCGCCGTTTCTGAGGCGATCAAGCGCGTCCTCGTCTCCGATGGGGTGAACCCTCGTGACGTCACAGTTGTCCCCGACGGTATCGACCCCGACGAGGTCCGTCGTGCTGCGGCGGCCCCGCTGGGGATCCGCGCGCGGCTGGGTCTGCCGCCCGGCGCGCCGCTCGCCGTCAACGTCGCCGCGCTGGTGGCCCACAAAGACCAGCGCACGCTGATCCGTGCCGCCCGCGCCGCCCGCGAGCTCGCCCCCGAACTGCACTGGGCCATCGCGGGGACAGGCGAGCTGCGTTCCTCGCTCGAGCGCGAGATCGCGGACCTCCGCCTCGCGGATCGCGTGCACCTGCTGGGGTTCGTGACGGAAGCCGACGCGCTGATCCGGGAGGGGAACGTCTTCGTGATGTCCTCGCGGGAGGAGGGACTCGGCAGCGTGGTGCTACACGCGCTCGCTCTCGGCAAACCCGTGGTCGCGACCCGCGCTGGTGGGCTGCCGGAAATCGTGCCGGCCGAATGGTTGGTGCCGGTCGGTGACCCCGCGGCGCTGGCGCGCAGAGTGGTCGACGCGCTGGGCCACCACGACACGGTCCCCTTCCCCAAGCAGTGCACAGCGGCTGCGATGGCGCAGGCCGTATTGGCCTGCTATCGCTCGCTGGCCTAGCTAGATTGCAAGGCCATGATCTACGTGTGCGTTCCGGTGCATAACGAGGCCAAGACGGCCGGCCTGGTACTCTGGAAGGTGCGGCAAGTGTTCACCGCCTTCCGGCGTGAGTACCAGCTGCTGGTGTGCGACGACGGCTCCACGGACGGCACCGCCGCGGTCCTCACGAGCTACGCCCGGGTGTTGCCGATGACGGTCGTGACCCACGGCGAGCGGGCGGGCTACGCCCGGAGCATTGAAGAGCTGCTGCGGCTGGCCCTGCGGCGGACCGACCGGCCGAAGCGTGACTGCGCCATTCTCATCCACGGCGACTTCGCGCATGCCCCCGAGGCGATGCAGGATATGGTGAAGAAGCTCGAGTCGGGCGCGGACCTGGTCGTGGCCGAGCAGGGGCACGAGGTCGGCGCAATGCCGTGGAGCCTGCGCCTGGCGCGCCGGCTGACGCCGCGCTTGCTCCCCGTCGCCGGCGTGCGGGACACGGTGTCGGGGTACCTTGCCTTGCGCCTCACTGTGCTTCGCCAGGCGACTCGCGGCGACGCACCGCCCGACCGGGCCCTGCTGAGCACGGACGGCTGGTGCGCCAACGCCGAGTTGCTGGCCCGGCTGGCGCCGCACGCTCGTCGCGTCGAGACCGTGAGCGTGGCGGCCCGCTACGATCTGCACCAGCGGGCATCCCGGGTGCGGCCCTGGCAGGCGCTGGTCGCCGCCTGGCGAGCCCGCGCAGTGATCCGCTCCGTGCGCGCCGCAACCGCCGTCACCACGGCGCTGCTCCTGGCAGCACCGCTCGTGGGCCAGAGCGATTCCGCGCACGCGTCGGCCGGCATGGTGGTCGGTGCGGTCGTCGAGGCCCCCCCTCCCCCCCCTCGGCTCCCCGTCCCGTTCCACGTAGGGGAGCGGCTCCGTTACCAGGCGAAATACGGCATCTTCAACGTCGGCACGGCCACCATGGAGGTCGCGGGCTTGGACACGCTACGAGGTGACGAAGCCTTCCACTTCGTGTTCCGCATCGAGGGCGGGGCGCTGTGGTATCACCTCGACCAGACGATGGAGTCGTGGGTCGGCACGCGGGATCTTCGCTCCCGCCGCTTTCGGCAGGACACCGACGAGCGTGGTAAGCAGTGGCATCGCGGTTATGACATCTTCCCCGACTCGGGATTCTACCGCGAGGAAGGCAAGGACTCGACCTTCCCTACGGTGACGGATCCGCTGGACGACGCGGCATTCCTCTACTGGATCCGCACCGTGCCGCTGGAGCAGGGCAAGCGCTACGAGTACCGCCGCTACTTCCGGCCCGATCGCAATCCAGTCATCGTGACCGTGGTGGGCCGGGAGCGCGTCGGTGTCGCGGGGCAGAAGTGGAACGCCATTGTCATCCGCCCGGCGATTCCCAACGGACGCGGCATCTTCGCCGAGAGAGCGGACGCCCGGATGTGGCTCTCCGACGACGACCGCCGCATCGTGCTGGCGCTGCAGTCCAATTTCTCGTTTGGCCAGGTCACGCTGAAGCTGAAGGAGTTCGACGTCCCGGAGCAGCCATGACCGACTACCGTGAGGCGGATTTCAGCCGCCTCAAGACCGTTCCCATCGCTCAGCGTGTCAACCGAGTCGATCCCACCCTTCTCGCCCATCCCCCCGGCCCGGACCGCAGCTTCGCCGCCTTCTGGAGCGCCCTCCCCGACATCCTCGCCGCTCGCGATCTGCGCCTCGTCGTCGAGCAGACCGCCCAGGCGGCCGGGCGCCGCGCTGTCGTGACCATGCTCGGCGGCCACGTGATCAAGGTCGGCCTGGGACCGCTCCTCATCGCGTTGCTGCAGCGGAAGGTCATTACCCATGTGGCGATGAACGGCAGCGCGGCGATCCACGATTTCGAGCTCGCCGCCTATGGCGGCACCAGCGAAGATGTGGCCGCCGGGCTGGGCGACGGGACGTTCGGCATGGCGGAGGAGACCGGGCGAGAGATGAACGCCGCGGTCGCCGCTGGCGCCCGCGAGCAGCGCGGCATGGGCGAAGCCCTCAGCCGCTACTTGCACCAGCGCAAGGGACTCCCAGGGCGCGCCGTCTCGGTCCTCGTCGCGTGTGAGGACCTGGGCGTGCCGATCACGGTCCACGCTGCAGTCGGCGCGGAGATCACTCACCAGCACCCCAGCGCCGACGGCGGGGCGCTCGGCGCCACGAGCCATCGCGACTTCAAGCGACTCGCCGCCGCGCTCCCCGAGCTCGATGGCGGGGGTGTGGTCCTCAATTTGGGCAGCGCGGTGGTGATGCCCGAGGTGTTCCTCAAAGCGCTCACCGTCGCCCGCAACCTGCACGCCGGCCGACCCACGAACTTCACGGCCTGCGACTGCGACATGCAACGCCACTACCGCCCGCGCGTCAACGTGGTGGAGCGACCGACCCAGCAGGGTGGACGCGGGATCATGCTGACCGGTCACCATGAGATCCTGTTTCCGCTGCTCTGCTGGGGCGTGCTGCTGCGGCTGGATGGACGCTAACCGTCCCGGCGTCGCCCTTCTGGCAGCGCTGCTCCTCGGCGCGTGCACGACTTCGCGGCA
>DASQAH010000272.1:0-4159 GCA_035635835.1 Gemmatimonadales bacterium | reverse complement strand
ACCGCAGCGGCCAGCACTGCCAGCAGCCCCGCGCCCGCAATCGCCCGCTGCACCGCGTGCACCTGGGCATCCACTGACTCGAGCGTCGCCGAGACCCGGACGACGGCCGGCCCCGACGGCCCGCCGCGCACGGCGACGTAGAGCTGCCGCTCGTTCGTCGAGCGGCTGAGGCGGCGGTCGCTGCCGACCCCAGTCGCCAGGGCCGCCCGGACCTCGGGACGCGTCGAGTGATTCTCTAGTCCGGCGAGCGACGCGCGGTCGAAGTCCGCGTCGCCGCGCACCCGGCCCGTGGAATCGATTAGGGTGACACGCCGCCCCACCTGGGCGCCGTAGCGCCGGGCCGCGTCCGGCCAGAGGCTCGTGTCCGCGGGGAGCACCAGGGCGATGAGCCGCGCGTCGCCCTCGAGGGCCGCGGCGATGCCGTCCTCGAGACGCTGTCGCAGGATCTGGTCCGCGGCGACGATTAGACCGACGGCGGTCGCCGCGGCCAGCAGGCTCGCCCCGAGGAAGACGCGGGTCGCGAGCCTCATTTCCGCGCGCGGGGGCGGACCTCGGGCTGGCGGAAGCGATACCCGACGCCGCGTACCGTTTCGATACCGTGGCCGGCGGTCCCGAGCTTGGCACGCAAGCGCTGGACGTGCATGTCCACGGTGCGCGTCTGGATGTCGGGCTGTGCGCCCCACACGGTCTCGAGCAGCTGGGTGCGCGACTGGACCCGCCCTTCGCGCTCCATCAGGAGCCGCAGCAGCTTGAACTCGGTCGCCGTCAGCTCGACTTCCTTGCCGTGCGCGGTGACGCGGTGCGCGGCGGTGTCGATCTGCAAGGCGCCGGCGCTGAGCACCCCGCCGGCGGCCACCGGAGGCGCGGCGAGGCGGCGCAGGATGGCGCCGACGCGCAGCACGAGCTCTTGCGGGGAGAACGGTTTGGCGAGGTAATCGTCGGCGCCGAGCGACAGACCCTTGATGCGGTCGCGTTCGTCCTTGCGGGCCGTCAGCACGATGACGCCCACCTCCCGCGTGTCCTCGCGGCGACGCAGCTCGCCCAGCACGTCGTAGCCTGACAGGCCAGGCAGCATCAGGTCGAGCACAACCAGGTCGGGTCGTTGCTCACGCGCTGACTTCAGCGCTTCCGAACCGTTGGCCGTCGTGATGACCCGATAGCCGGCCTTCGCGAGATGGTATGCGAGCAGGCCAGTGATGTCGGGCTCGTCGTCGACGACGAGGACGCGTTGACCGGCGGAGTATGGCCCTTCAGTCGGCATCGGCGCGAGTCGTCATAGTCGCAGGTTTCCGCCAGGATCCTTCCGTTGCAGCCGATCGCAAGTGCGTTCCTCGGATCCGCTCGGCGACCATCGGGTGGTAGCGCTCCTGGCGAAGCATCGGCGGCGAAAGGTAGCGCGAACGGCAGCCCGCTGGCAATTTTCAGCGCACCATGCATCTCCCCCTCTAACATGACCGGGCCGCTGCGCGTCTTCGTCAACGAGCGGTCCGTGGACGTCGCGCGTGGGGCCAGCGTACGCGACGCGGTGGCGGCCCTGGACCAGGCGTTGGCGGCGCTACTGAGCGACGGCGCAGCGTACGTCATGGATGCGACCGGCCGTACGGTGGACGCCGGTGATCCGGTGGGGGAGGCGGGCGCCGTGCTTCGCGTGGTGGTCACGGCGCGCCGCGGCCCGCCGCGCCTGTCCAAGGAGGTGTTGCGCGGCTGGCCGAAGGCTGAGCTGCATGTCCATCTGGACGGGTGCCTCCGCCCGCGGACCATGCTCGAGCTGGCGCGTGCGCAGGGGGTCCGCCTTCCGGCCGACACTCCAGAGGCGCTCACGGCCGCCCTCTCGGTAAAGGGCGCCCGGAGTCTCGAGGAGTACTTGCAGAAATACGTTTACACGCTCGCCGTGATGCAAACGCCCGAGGCGCTGGAGCGCGTCGCGTACGAGTTCGTCGTGGACGTGGCCGCCGAACACGTGCGCTACGTGGAGGTACGGTACTCCCCGTTGCTGCATCGGCCGGCGCTCTCGCTGGCGCAGGCGATCGAGGCGCCGCTGCGGGGCATCAAGCGGGGCGAGGCGGAAACGGGAACGAAGGTGGGACTGATCGTGTGCGCGATCCGCACGCGAGCGTCCAAGGAATCGCTGGAACTCGCGCAGGCGGCGAGCGACTACCGCGCGGCCGGGGTCGTAGCGCTCGATCTGGCCGGGGCGGAGCGGGGCCATCCGGCGCGCGAGCACCGGGCCGCCTTCGAGCACGCGAGCCGCCACGGCATGGCGTGCACCTGCCACGCGGGGGAGGGAGATGGCGCGGGCTCCATCGACGAGGCGCTGCACGTCTGCCAGGCGCAGCGCATCGGCCACGGAACGCGCCTGGATGAGGATCCGGCCCTGTTGGCCGAGGTGATCGAGCGCAAGATTCCGCTGGAGATGTGTCTCACGAGCAACTTGCATACGCACACCGTCGCCGCGGTGGCGGACCATCCGTTCAAGCGGTACCTAGAGCAAGGCGTGGTCGTCACCTTGAACACCGACGGCCGGCTGATGGACGGCATCACCCTGACCGACGAGCTTCACCTGGCGCATACCGCCCTCGGGCTGACCAGGGACGAACTCGCTCGCGTGACGCTCAACGCGTGCGAGAGCGCGTTTCTGCCGGACTTTGAGAAGGTGGCGCTCATTTCCCGGGTCCAGAGCGAACTGGAGGCCTGCTGATGCCGCTGCGCCGGACCGTGATCGCGTTCGTGGTGACGTTCGCGTGCGCGCTGGCTGTGTTCACGCTGCCGCGCTTCGCCTGGAACACCCTGCGGGGCGCGCCCCGCGCCGCGCAGCAGGGGGCGAGCGTCGACACCACGGCCTCTCGTCCTCCGCAGGCACCCGGTCCGGCCGGGACCCCCGCCCCCCGGCCGCTCGGCGCGCGGCTGCGCGGCCTCCTGGGCCTGGCGGCGCTGCTCGCGCTGGGCGTCGCGCTGTCGAGCAACCGCCGCAAGATCAGCCGGCGTGTCGTCGCCTGGGGCCTGGGTCTGCAGGCGGCGTTCGCCATTCTTGTGCTGCGCGTGCCGATCGGGCAGCAGATCTTCCGGGCGCTGGGTACGGCGGTGACGTGGCTGCTGTCGTTCTCCTATACCGGATCGCAGTTCGTCTTCGGCGACATCGGTGCGCAGCATTCGAAGTTCGGTGTGGTCTTCGCCTTTCAGGTGCTCCCAGCCATCATCTTCGTGTCGGCGCTCTTTGCCATCATGTATTACCTGGGGATCATGCAGGTCGTCGTGAAGGCTTTTGCCGTCGTCATGAACAAGGTGATGGGCGCAAGTGGCGCGGAGAGCTTGAACGTCGCCGCGTCAATCTTCATGGGCCAGACTGAGGCGCCCCTGACCATCCGGCCGTTCCTGGCCACCATGACGCAATCGGAGCTGATGACGGTGATGACCGCCGGGATGGCCCACGTCTCGGGATCGATCATGGCCGCCTACATCGCTTTCGGGATCGAGGCGCGTCACCTCCTGACCGCCGTCATTATGACCGCGCCCGGCACGATCATGATGGCCAAGATCCTGGAGCCCGAGACCGGCACTCCAGAGACGCTGGGCGGGGTAAAGGTCGACATCCCCCGCACCGACGTGAACGTGGTCGACGCCGCGGCCCGGGGTACGAGTGATGGCCTGCACTTGATGCTGAACGTAATCGCGATGCTGATCTCGTTCATCGCTCTCATCGCGCTCGTCAACGGCGTGCTCGGCTTCGCGCATGGCTACGTGAGTTGGATACCGCAGAGCCTTCAGACGATCCTCGGCTGGCTGTTCTATCCGATCGCCTGGGTGATGGGAGTGCCGGGCCACGACACCAGCACCATCGCGGGATTGCTCGGGACTCGCATGGTGCTGAACGAGTTCATCGCCTTCGCCCAGCTCGGTCCCCTCAAGGCCACCCTCGACCCCGTCTCGTTCACCATCGCCACCTTCGCGCTGTGCGGCTTCGCGAACGTGAGCTCGGTCGGCATCCAGATTGGCGGGATCGGGGCGCTCGCGCCTAACCGCAAGCATGACCTCGCCCGGCTCGGCTTCCGCGCCATGCTCGCGGGTACGCTCGCCAACTTCCTCTCGGCCACGCTGGCGGGGATGCTGCTGTGACGGGGAAGGGCGAGCGGGCAAAGGGGGGGGGCGGGGGGGGGGGGCA
>DASQAH010000271.1:0-10597 GCA_035635835.1 Gemmatimonadales bacterium | reverse complement strand
GCGCCGCACTGGCTCCGCCGGCTCGGCGCCGGGCGGGAGCAGCGAGACGCGGAACCGGAAGACCTGCTCGCCCCCCTGGCGCGCCGCGTAGTTCGTGTGCCAGTAGTTGTTCATCGCGTAGGCCAGCAGCGTCCCGTCAGGCTGGATCTGCCGGCGCCAGACGCCGCGGACCAGATCGTTGAACGTCACCAGCGGCGTGTCGGGACCGCTCCAGAGCACGCCTCCTCCCCCTCCTCCTCCCCCTGTCCCTGCCCCCCCTCCCCCTGCACCGCCCTCTGCTCCCTCGTGCAGCCACACCCAGTGCGTGTGGCAATACCAGTCGCGCCCGCTGCCGGGTTGCTGGTCCTTTTCCACCGTCATCCGGCCCAGCGGCACCTCGAGCTCGACCGTTGGCTGCGTAAAGGCGAACGGGAAGGCGACGTACAGCGCCTCCTTTTCGAGCGTCGCCGTCTTGGTGAGACGGTTCTCGACGTCCACCCAGGGCAGATCGTCGTACAGCGTGACCGTGGACGTGACTGAGGGGAACCCCGTAAGCCGGCGCTGGGCGACGAGCCGGACCCCGATCCCTGGCAGCTTCTCGCGCCGAGCGGAAAGGAGCTCCGCTTGCGCGAGGGTGAGCTCGGCCGGCGTCGAGAGCGTCCGCCGGTCTCCATCCGTCCACAGCGCCGTCCGCTCGCCGCCGCGGGCGTAGACGAGCTGGTTCAGGCCGGCCCAGCTGCTCGTCCGGACGCGCTCCTTGCCGTCAGGTCCGGTCAGCGAGCGGATCGCTCCCGTGGCGGGATCGAGTGCCACGGCGAAGCCGCCGGCCGCGCCGCTGGTCGCCGGGCCCTCGTCCACCGGTGGCCGGGCCGGCCCGTCCGTCTCTGACAGGGTCAGGTATCCCAGCGGGGGCACCTCGCGGAACAGCACCAGGGCGCTGCCGTCGGGAAGATCTGCTGCCGGCAGTTCGTGGTCGCTCGACGTCAGGCGTTTGCCCGCCGCGCCCGGGACCACTACGACATCCGAGCGCTGCCAGTTGGCGGCGTTGAACACGATGCGCCCTCGCCCTGCGTCCGTGCTGCGGCCCAGTCGCAACAGCGCGTCCGCCACCTGCCCGCTGGCGGCCGCCGCGGCGCCGTCCAGGAAGCGGCGTTTGTACTCCCACTGCGCCACCGTCTGGCGGGCCTCGGGCGCGGAGACGCTCACGTCGGCCCCCCAGGTATGCTCGCCGAACAGCAGCAGGTCGTGCCACATCGCCCGGCGTTCGGACGCCCGCTGCCGCACCCGCGCGACCGCCTCATCGTCTCGCGGCTCCAGGCGCTCGTCCCACAGCGCCAGCAGATCGGCAGCGCGTGCGGCGAGCTGGGCGGCGCGAAACTGTGCCAGGGCGGCAGCGGTCGATGCCGCGCCATCCTCCCAGTACAGGCCGGTGTCTCCCCGCCGCACGGGGATGCGCGCCGCCCAGCGCCGCTCCAACTCGCCGAAAAAATCCTCGGCGCGCGCGGGCACGAGCCGGGGAAACGCGTAGCGGCGGTTGAATTCCTCGACGTTGGCGACAAGACGCTCATCCATCCGCGCGTTGTCCCATTGCGCGCCATACAGCAGGGCCACGTCGTAGACCCAATCCGAGGAGAGGAACACCGGGTTCGTGAGCAGCCATTCGGACAGACGGTGCGCCATGTCGTCGGGGCTTTGGTCGAAGCCGAACCGCAGGCCGTCGCCGTAGTGGTAGTTGCGCCAGTGGAGAACGCGGCTGCCATCGGGTCCTTCCCACCAGTAGAGCTGCGGGTAGACGGTCCAGGGCCCGCCGGCGAGGTGGTGGCGTTGCGCCTCCGAGGCGGGCAGCAGCGGCAGCGCGCGGTCGGGGTTCGGGCCGCTGGCGAGGTAGCGCACCCCGCTGGCCGCGAGGATCATCGGGAACGTGAGCGCCTGGCCCGGTACATCCGTGATCAGCGCCGCCGCGTAGGCGAGGCCCCGCTCCCGCGCCAGCAGCCCTGCCGGCCACACCAGCCGCGCGGCGGTCTCGTGATCTAGCAGACCAGTCAGCATGTTCGCGAACAGCGCCGACCACCCCACCTTGCCGTCCCGGATCGCCTGCACCAGGGCTTCCGCCGCCTCAGGCGAGCGGTTCTGCACGTACGAGATGACCTGGAGCGCGCACTCGGCGGTCCAGCGAAAGGCGGGATGCCCCGGGAGACGCGCGAGGGCGGCGTCGAGGTTCTGGCGGTGAATCTCGAGGCACTGCTCCTGCAGGTCGGTATAGCCGATGTCGGTGTGATTCGAGGCGATCCAATACACGGTCCAGCGGCGTGGGGGAGCGAGCCGCACCCGGCGCTTAGCGACGCGCTGCTTCCCCACCTCGAGCTCGACCTCGAAATCCGCAGGCTCCGAGAGTGGCACCCAGACCTCTCCCGCCAGGGTGAGGCCCTCCCCTCCCCCTGGCTCGCTCCGGGATGGCAACAGACCGGCCGTGCCGACGAGCGCCCCGTGGCGGTCGGTGACGCGGGCGCGTGCGGCGGGGCTGTCCAGCCCTGCCACGGTGATGCGGACGAGGTTGCGCCGGCCGTCGGGCTGTTGGTAGAGGGCACTGGGGCGAACCTCGATGGCGGGCGGGACAGCGCCCCCGTGGCGCACCCGGCTGACCGCGGGCAGCGCGGCCAGCCAGCCCAGAAACGTGCGGCGGGTCGGGGTCATGGACTGAAGATACGCCGCCCGGCGACGATCGATCCCCCGCTGGGTTTGGCGCAACTCTTGACGGCGCGTGCCTGGGGGATAGCTTTTCGGCCGTCTGGGGAGGGGCCGGGGGCCCCACACACCGTTCCTCTATAAGGAGACCGCATGAAGCGTCTCGCAATCGCACTGGCGCTCGTCGCGACGGTCGCCGCGTGCACCAAGAAGGAAGAGCAGAAGCCGGCGATGCCGGCGGCTGCGGCGGCCGACACGTCGCATATGATGATGGGTGCCGACACCTCGAAGCACATGATGGCGCCCGACACGTCCAAGAAGATGGGCGCGCCTGCCATGACCAAGGCGCCCACCAAGGCGCCTACGAAGGCGCCCACCAAGCGCCCGTAAGCGGCACACCAAGAGGGACGACGTGACGAAGCCCGGGCTCAAGTCCCGGGCTTTTCGTTGGCCAGCACCCAGCGCACCGTGCGGCGCACCGCCTCGCGCGCCGCCACGGGGGGGGACCAGCCGAGCTCGCGCTGGGCGCGCGCCGCGACGTAGGGGTTGTCACCCGCCAGGAAGCGGACCGCGGCTGCACCGATACCGGGATAGTCGGCGGGACGCCGCAGCAGTTGCCAGCGCGCCCACGCATCGACCGCGAGGCGCGCTACTGTGTAGGGTAGGCGGAGGCGTCGTACACCGACGCCGACCTCCGCCGCGAACGCATCCACGAAGCCGCGCTGCGTCAGCGCTTCCTCGCCGTCTGTGGTGACGTTGTAGGCGCGCCCGGGGGCGGCCGGTGCGTCGAGCGCAAGCACGACTGCTGCGGCGACGTTGCCGGCGTACACGCACGCGAGACGATTCGTCCCATCCCCCACCTGCGGGACGATCCCCTGCCGCACCGCGCCCACCACGCGCGGCGAGAACAGTCGGTCACGCTCGCCGTAGATCACGTTCGGCCGGATCGCCACTGCCGCGAGCCTGCCCCGCGCGGCCGCCTCCCAGAGCGCCTCCTCCGCCGCGCGCTTGCTCCGGGCGTAGAAGTCGTGCTCGGCGATCAACCCGAAGGGGAAGTCCTCGGTGACTCCCCCTCCGCCCCCCCTTCCCCCCCCCGCGCCGGCGCTGTAGGGGCCGGTGCGCCCGTACACGGCGACCGAGCTGATGTGCACCAGCCGCGCACCGGTGGCGCGCGCCGCCGCGAGCGAGTGCCGCGTGCCCCCGACGTTGACGGCAAGGAAGTCCTCCAACGTGCCGCGGTGGGCCACTAAGGCCGCGGCGTGCACGATGCCGCGCACGCCGGGGCTTGCGGCGTGCCACGCCGCCGCATCCGTCACTTCCCCGATCACCGGCTGCGCGCCGAGCGCCCGGACCGCCGGGGCAGCGCGTCCGCGCGCGAGGGCCCGAACCCCTTCTCCCCGGGCTCGCAGCGCCTCGATCACGTGGCTGCCGACGAGGCCGCTGCCGCCGGTCACTAGGACCGTCACGCCGGCTCGAGGCGGGGCAGGGTGAAGGGCAGGTCTGTGATGCGGGCCTCCACGCCAGCCGCGCGGACCAGCGTCCCCGGTTCCACCTCGCGTCGGATCACGCCGAGGCCGATCCATCGTCCGACCACAGGCCCTCCGACCGCGCCCTCCGGCAACCAAGTCACGCTCGTCACGCGACCGACCTCGCGCTCGGCGTGCACCACGGGGAGTGCATCGCCTTTGGCCGGCGGCTCCTCGAAGGCGAGGCCACGCAATTGCCGGTTGGGGTGACCGCGGAAATGCAGACGGCTGACGGTCTCCTGCCCGGTGTAGCACCCCTTCGTGTAGGAGACGCCCCCGATGGCGTCGAAGCGCACCTCCTGCGGGATGGTCTTCTCGTCCACCTCCGAGCCCAGCCCCGGCCAGCCGGTCAGGATGCGCGTGAATTCCAGCGCGGCGGACCCCGTCCATTCCGCCCCAGCCGAGACCAGCCGCTCACGCAGCCGTTCGGCGAGGAGCGTCGGCGCCGCGATCTGGAGCACAAAGGGGGCGCCTTCGCTCGCCCGGGCGATGTCGGCGACTGCCGCTGCTCCGGGGAGGGGGGCGCGAACCACACGGCCCGGCGCTGACGGCACGGGCAACCGGGCTGCTTCGGCGATGACGAGCGCGCGCATGCCCCCCAGGCGCATCACCACCGTCTCCGCAGTGCGGTCTTCGAGGCGCGCGAGCCGGGGCGGCACGGACTTCTGGAAAATCGCGACCGTGCGCTCCCGTCCGACCGCCGGCACGGTGAACGCTACCTCGGCTCCCTGACGCGCCGCCCAGCCGTCCACCACAATCATTCCCTTGGGGGTCAGGAGGGCGCCGTACACGAAGGCGCCGTCGCCTGCCTTCTCGACATCGTTGGTGAGCAAGCCCTGGAAGCAGCTGACGGCGCCGGGCCCGACGAGCGCCAGCACGGCCACCTCCGCCGGCGCCAAAAAGGCGCCGGCGCGGAGCGCCTGCGTCAGCGCAGGGGTGATCTGCTCCGGTTGCAGTCGCGTCACACGCGGGAGATCGGGCAGGAGCGGGGCAGTCACGTTCGGAGCGTTTCCTCCAGCCAGTCGCTGACCTGCGGCCAGCAGGAATCGCGCGCGCGCGGGTCGAGCAGCATGCCGCGGTGATCGAGGTGCGGCACCAGGCGGAGGGCTTTGCGGGCCGCACCCACGGCGCTCACCACTTGTCTGCAGGCGTCGACTGGCGCGAACAGGCGGTCGTTCTCGGCGGCGACGCCAAGGTAGGGGGTCCGCACGGCAGCCAGTGCTGCAAGGTAGTCGAACCCGTCCCGGCCCACCCAGCGGCCCTCCGTGTTCCAACTCATCCAGTCGCCCAGCACCAGGGCCGCTTCGTCCTCGGCGCCCATGCGGAGGGCGCGAGCAGGGAACCGCCCGAGCGCGCGGCAGATCGCGATGGCGCCAAGGGCGAGCGTTCGGCGCGCGAGGCGCATGCCCGACGGCCCAGGCGTGCCGAGCGTGACCATAGCCGCCAGCGGGGCCGCGCGGCCTAGTCGGGCGAGCCAGGCGAGGCCGACCGCGCCGCCCGCCGAGTGCCCCACCCAGGCCAGCGGCGCTCCGTCGGTCTCTTCCATTACGCGCGCGACCAGCGCCGGGGCATCGCCCAGGATCAAGTCTTCAAACCGCCAGGCGAAGGGGCGAGGTTCCCGCGCGCTGCCGCCATGATGACGCTGATCGGCGAGCCAAACGTCGAAGCCGCGCTCGCCAAGAAAGTGCGCGAGGCCACCGCCGGCCTGCAGCCAGGCGGTGTGGCTCGAGAAGGCGCCGTGCACGAGCAGCGCCGCGGCGCGGCGGTCGCGATGGGCGCGGAGGCGGTGCAGCGCGAGCTCCACCCCGTCATCGGTGCGGAGGCGCCGGGTGCTCACCCGTAGAGACCCGCGGCCGCATAAGAGGCGTCGAGCAGCTCCACGGGGTGAACGACTGGCGTTGCGGGTCCTCCGGCCGCTCGCAGCCCGGCACCGAGTTGCATGATGCAACCGGGGTTCCCGGTGGCGACGGCCTGCGGCGCGGCCTCCCGCAGCTGGGCGAGCTTGGGCGCAAGGACCGCGCGGGACATGTCCGGCTGGACCAGCGTGTACAGGCCTGCAGCACCGCAGCATTGGGCTGCGTCGGGCGTCGCGACGAGCTGGAGGATCGGGATCGCCTGCAGCACCGCGAGCGGCGCAGCGGCGACGCGCTGGGCGTGCAGCAAGTGGCACGGAGGGTCGTACGCCACACGGCGGTCTAGCGGCGCGCCCGGCACCGGTCCCCGCTCCGCCAGCAGCTCGGTGACATCGCGCACTCGTGCTGCGAACCTCGCCCCGAGCTCGGATGTGGGGGGGGGGTCATCGTGCAACAGGTGGCCGTACTCTCTCAGCATCGCCCCGCAACCCGCGCTATTGACGACGATCGGCCCGTGTCCTTCGCCGAATGCCGCGATGTTCATCCGTGCGAGCCGCCGCGCT
The DNA here is from genome assembly GCA_035635835.1 of Gemmatimonadales bacterium. GTDB lineage: Bacteria > Gemmatimonadota > Gemmatimonadetes > Gemmatimonadales > GWC2-71-9 > 13-1-40CM-70-15. The sequence goes on along the minus strand of DASQAH010000271.1, from coordinate 3,991 downwards.
TCGTCTTGCAGCCCGGCGTGGGCGTGCAGCGCCCCACAGCACACCTGGTCGGGCACGTCCTCCACCACGATGCCGTTCACCGCGAGCGTGCGCACCGTGGCGTCGTGGACGTGGGAGAAGAGGCCCTGCATGACGCAGCCTCTGAAGAGCGACGCGGCGGTCGGAACGGTGGACGCAGCACTCGAAGAACGGGTGGTCTCGCGGTACCGCCTTCCAACCTCCGCGTTCCGCGTTGGCTTCGTCGCGGCCAGCATTCCCATGGCGAATCCGAAACTGCCCCACCCGGCCACTCGACGGGGGATCCCCGTCGCCCGCAGCAGTCGCGCCAGGGCGTAGAGCAGGCGCGACACATCCGGTCCGGTGAGAGCTCGGAGCGCGAGTCGCGCGATCAGCGGCGGGCGGTGCCGCTGGGCAATCAGTGCCCGCGCCGCCTCGAGTCCGCGTCCGTAGCCGACGCCGGAGGGGCACACCGGCTCACACCCGCGGCAGCCCAGGCAGCGGTCGAGGTGGATCGTCAGAGCGATGTCGTCGGGGGAGAGCTCGCCGCGCTCGAGCTCACGCATCAGCTCGATGCGGCCGCGCGGGCTGTCGGCTTCGTCCCCCGTGGCGAGGAAAGTGGGGCACGCCTGCAGGCAGAAACCGCAGTGGACGCAGGCGTCGAGCGCGGCGAAGCCGCCGCGTTCACTCATCGCCTGCGACTGCCGAGACGAGGACGCCGTGCGGATCAAACGTCTTGCGCAGCCCGGAGACGAGCGGCCCCACACCCTCGCGGTAGGCGCCGAAGTGCCCCACCGCGCTGCGCAGCTCCCACGGCGCGCGCTCGAGGGTCAGAGGGACCTCGAGGACAGCCAGGGCGCGCCGCAGCCGCCGCAGCCGGTCGGCAGTGGTTTCGCCCGCCCACCGGATCGCCCCGGTCCCCGGGGCGGCCGAGACCCACTCATCCCCCACTTGGTGCTGCAGCAGGTCGAGCAGCTCGTCCGTGCTGTCGGGGAGCCCGCCGACGCGGAACGTCACGGGCCGCGTGGCCAGGCTTTCGGCCGCCCGCATCCAAAACGCGTGCGCCTCCTCGGCGCGCAGCGGCGCCAGCCGTCCGCCGGCTGCCGCGCGCAGCTCGGTCTCCTCCGAGGCGACGAGCGCGTCGGAGCCGGCGACCCGCGCGGCCAGCACCCACCGCTCCCGCCGGGCCAGCGCGGGGGAGACGAGCTCGAGCGCCGCAGGGGCGAGTCCGGCCGCGCGGATGTCGTCCGCCACGCGTGCCAGGTCCTCGCGCGCGCCCTCGAGCACCAGCGTCACGTCGGCACGGGGCAAAGCCCGCAGCCGCAGATGCACCAGCACGATGACCCCGAATGCACCGAACGCCCCAGCCTGGAGCCGTGTCAGGTCGTAGCCCGCCACGTTCTTCATCACCCGGCCGCCGCTCTGGATCATGCGGCCGTCACCGGTCACGAAGGTGACCCCGAGCAGGTGGTCCCGTATGGCGCCGAAGCCGCTGCGCAGCGGTCCCGCCGTGGCGGTGGCTACGACGGAGCCCAGGGTGCGCCCCGCCAGCCCGGGCGGGTCGATCGCGAGCCAGGCGCCGTGATCGGCTAACTGCTGGCGCAGCTGGTCGCAGCCGATCCCGGCTTCGGCTGTGGCCATCAAGTCCTGCGGCTGAATCGCGGGGATGCGGTCGAGCCGACGCGTCGTGAGCGCCAGATCGGCCGGTGCGTCGGGCGGCAGCCAGGTGCCCGCGCCCTCCACCCGCACGTGCCAGCCCTCTTCGTGCGCTGTGCGCAGCAGGAGCGCGACCGCGTCCGGGGAGCCCGGCGCGACCCGAGGCACCTCGCCGGCCCGGGCGGCTTCGAGGAGTGCGCCCTCGCCCAGCAGCGCGCGGACCTTGTCGACGATCGTCACTGGGAGCCCTCCGGGTTTAGCGCGGGGCGCGGCAGGCGGAACGCGGAGTTGAACGACGCATCCGTCCGAGCCCCGCGTTCCCCGTTCCGCGTTGCGGTGCTACTCCACTCCCGGCACGCGTGCAGCGGGACCACTTTGCCCGGGTTCACTCGCTCCTCCGGGTCGAACACGCGCCGGACCGCGTGCATCGCTCCCAGCGAGTCGCCGTCGAAGATGAGGGGCATGTACCTGAGCTTATCGAGGCCCACGCCGTGCTCCCCGGTGATCGTGCCCCCGGCGCCGATGCACGCCTCCATGATTTCGGCGCTCGCCTGCTCCACGCGCGCGCGTTGCGCCAGGTCGCTGCCGTCGAAGGAGATGTTGGGGTGCAGGTTACCGTCGCCCGCGTGGAACACGTTGCTCACGACGAGGCCGTAGTGGGCGGCGATGCGCCCGATCGTTTCCAGGACCTCAGGGAGCGCCGAGCGCGGCACCACGGCGTCTTGCACCACGAGGTCTCGCGACAGCCGCCCCATGGCGCCGAACGCCTTCTTTCGCCCCTGCCACAGCCGCTCCCGCTCCAGCGCGTCCGCCGCGCGCCGCACCGCCCGGGCCCCGTGCGTCACGAGCAACCCCGCGACCCCTTCGGCTTCCTCGTCAACGGCCTGGTCGCTCCGCCCGTCGAGCTCGACCAGGAGCACCGCCGCGGCGTCCCGAGGGTACCCCGCCGCGTACACCGAATCCTCCACTGCCCGGACGCAGGACTGGTCCATCATCTCCAGCGCCGCCGGGACCACGCCGCTCGCGATGATCGCCGAGACGGCCTCGCCCGCCCCCCGCAGGGAAACAAAGTCGGCGAGCAGCGTGCGCACCGCCCGCGGCACGGGAAGGAGCCGGACGGTAATGCGCGTGGCGACCCCGAAGTTGCCTTCCGAGCCGACGAACACACCCACCAGGTCCGGCCCCCACGCTTCCCCGCCAGGGCTGCCGAGCGTGACGACACGGCCGTCGGCGAGCACCACCTCGAGGGCGAGGATGTGATTGCTGGTCACGCCGTACTTGAGGCAGTGAGGGCCCCCGGAGTTCTCCGCCACGTTGCCGCCAATCGTGCAGGCCGTCTGACTGGACGGATCGGGGGCATAGAGCAGCCCGTACGGCGCGGCGGCGGCCGAGAGCTTCACGTTGACGACGCCCGGCTCCACCACTGCGCAGCGGTTCGCCGGATCAATTTTGAGGATCCGGTTCAGCCGCGTGAGCACGAGCAGCACCGCCTCCGGCTCAGCGAGCGCGCCGCCGGAGAGCCCAGTGCCTGCGCCTCGCGGTACGAACGCCACCCCCCGCGCGGCGAGCAGGCGCACGACCGCGATCACCTCGTCCCGCGTTCCCGGCAGCACGACGACTCCGGGCACCCGGCGATGCGTGGGCAGGCCGTCCATCGCGTACGCGGCACGTTCGGCTGGGGCAATCCGGACGTGACTCGGCCCTACGAGTGCGGCTAACTCCGCCGCCAACGATCCGCCGTTGCGGTCCGGGGCGCTCATGCCGCCGGCTCGATCTGGGGGTGCGCTCCGCCTTTCCCGTTGCCCCGGGCGCGCTGCCGGACGACGGCGCGCCGTTCAGCGTCGGCGCACAGGGGGACCAGCAGGGCGGCGAGGCGCCGCAGCCGGTCGGCGGTGTTGCGGATAGCGAGCAGCGCCTGCTTGGCCTCGGGTTCGAGCTCTAGCGCCGCAGCCACCTGGAAGGAGAGGGACAACGGCTCGGTCGACAGCTTGATCTCCTGGTCGTCCCGGTCAGTCAGGACGGCCAGGGCGCTCTCGAGCCGTGCGAAATCCTGCCGCACCGCTGCCGCCAGCGCCGCCGCCTCGGGGGCATCCCCTGGTTCATCGTCGAACTCCTCAACTTGGGCGAGGCGGTAGGGCAGGGGACTCGGCACCCATTGGACCAGTGTGAAGCGCCGCTCGCCTGCCGTCAGGATGTTCGCGCGGCCGTCGGGGAGCGCAGTCGTGGAACGAATCACCGCCACGCAGCCGATGACCCCCGGCGAGGGGACCGCGTCGGGCTCCCTCTCCCCCCCCCCCCCCCCCCCCCCCCCCCCCCCCCCCCCCCCCCCCCCCCCCCC
>DASQAH010000270.1:0-4991 GCA_035635835.1 Gemmatimonadales bacterium | reverse complement strand
TGCCCCCCCTGCCCCCCCGCCCCCGCGGCTGGCGCGGCGGACCCGACGCGTGGGGGGGACGCTCCAGGCGGAGGCCGGCACAATACGGCCGCTCACCGGGATGATGATCCGTTGGCCGATGCGCAGCGAGTGCGACCGTAGCTGCGGATTAGCGCTCTGGATCATCGTCACCGTGACGCGGTAGCGCCGCGCGATCTCGGATAGGGTCTGCCCCCGCGCCACGTAGTGGTCCAGGAATGTGACACGCTCAGTGGCGGGGAGCGTGTCGAACCGCGTCGCCACGAGGACGCCGCGCCCGCGCGGCACCCGTACAGTCACCTCGCGCCCCGGAGGGGTGATGCCGCGCACGAAGCGTGGGTTCAACTCTAGGACCGCCGCGATGCTCGTGTCGGCGAGGCGCGCGATCACGTCTAGTCCCGTCGCGTCGGGGATCGTGATCTCGTCGTACACGAGCGGCGGCAGCCGTTGGATCTCCGTGAAGCCGTAGCGATCGGGTTGCTTGGCGATGAGCGACGCGGCGATGAGCTTGGGGACGTAGTCACGCGTCTCGCGACGCAGGTATCGCCGATCGGCAAGCTGGAAGAACGTGTTGTCGGTGAGCGTGTCCTGCTCGCCCGGCAGGCGCGCCACGCCGCGTTCGATCCGCGCGACACCGGCGTTGTAGGCCGCCGCCGCCAGGTACACGCTGCCGAGCCGTTCGACCAAGTCCGCGAGATAGGTGACCGCCGCGTCCGTAGCCTTGTACGGATCCCGTCGCTCATCCACCCAGGGATCGACCGTCAGCCCGTACAGCCGTGCGGTGCTAGCCATGAACTGCCACATCCCCACAGCGCGCGCCCGGCTCACCGCGGTGTTCGACAGGCCGCTTTCGATGAGCGTCAGGTAGATCAAGTCTTCGGGAAGGCCCCGGGCGCGCAGCCGTTCGCGGATCATCCCCTCGTAGCGCCCCAAGCGCGACAACCAGATTTCGAAGCGGTCGCGCGCGTCGACTTGGAAGAACTCGAGGTATTCGAGGACGCGACGATTGGTTGCGAACGTAGTGACGTCGATATCAAAGCTCGCCTCCCCCGGGCTCGTTGCGGCACCGATCACGACCTTACCCTCGGCGCCGAACAGCCGCTCGGCCTCTCTGGCCACTTCCTCACCGCGCACCGCCGGCACGACGGCCGTCGAATCACGGGCGGGCTGGGCCAGCGGCACCGGCGCCGCGGCACTGTCGGAGCGGCTGCCCGCCGGGGATGGGAGTGTATCCCCGGGTGCGCGCGTGGTATCGAGGGTCGCGGGCGGAAGCGCCCTGAGCGAGGAGGGCGAGGAGGGAGGGACGGACGCCGTCCGCCGCGCGCCACCGGCACAGCCGCCAACCAGCAGCGCTTGGAACACGACCAGTGCGAGGCGCCGCGTCATCGGGTAGAGAAGAAATTGCCGAGGATACGGTTCGTGGCGTTCAGCACCGCCAGCGCCGCCCCTCGCGGAGGATCGGACTCGGTCAGATAGCTGCCGACCAGCCGGGAAGCGGACTCCGTCTCCCGGGCCGACAACGAAACGATCACCACAGTCGCGTCGAATGCTCGCACCGCTTTCACCCCTAGCAGCTCAAACCCCACCTTCGTTTGCACGGCCTGCTCCAGCGCCTTGACCGCCGCGGCGGCGCAACAGCGTAGCTCGCCGGTCTGCGACGCGACGCCGCTGCTCTCACCCACAAACTCGCGGCCATCCGACCATGCCAGCACGACGCGTGCGTGGCAGCGCCCGCTCGCCAGGCGTTGGAACGCGAAGTCCTTGAAGCGAAGCCGCTCAGCCACGCTCCCCATTTCCATGGGTGCTGCCATCATCGCGACCTCTCAGTCGAACCGCACCTCGATCTGTTGCCGCGCCGAGACGTCCTGCGGTGACGACACGACGTCGACTTCGAGATGCGGTCGGCCATGCTCGTCCGGCTCCGCCGACACCACCAAGATCAGCCCCGATTCGAGCTCGACCTTGAGGTGCCGAATGTCCGAGCGCACCGTCACCTCCCGCACCGTCTCGCCCCGTAGCCGCGCGACGGCTGCGACGATCCGACGCAGTGCCGTTAGCGCGACCGACGTCACGCTAGCCGCTCCGCCAGCAGCTGCGTCAGTGCGGCGTCGGGGATGCGTTCAGCCTGGTTGAACAGCGACGACTTCGAGGTCGCCTCCAGCGGAAAGGGTGTTAGAAACGCCCGCCTCCCACCCGGCTCGCGGTCCGCCGCCGTACGGAACGTGAGCACAAGCTGCCAGGCCTGTGTGTGCGCGCGCCGTTCCGCCACTGCCTCCACATGCCAAAGCTGATTGTCGTGGGCGATTACCCGCCATGGCATGCGTCACCTCCCCTGATCGGGGGATTCGGGGACCGCACAATATTGGTGTAAGTGCAAGTCCCGTCAATAGTTGAGCAGACTGAGGAGCGCTACGAATCCCGGCGGGAGGTCAATCTCCCCGGGTCACGAGGGCCCGGAAGCGCCGCCCGAGATCCCGGGTGACCGAACCGGCCGTGCCACTGCCAATGGTGCGGCCGTCGAGTTTGGAGACCGGGACGATCTCGGCAGCTGTGCCGGTGAGGAACACCTCATCGGCGGTGTAGAGGTCGTAGCGGTTGAGCGGCCGCTCCTCGACACCATAGTTCGCCTCGTGCGCCAGCTCGATGATAGCGTCGCGGGTGACACCGCGCAGGATGCCCGTATAAGGGGGAGGCGTCAGCAGGGTGCGATCGCTCACGGCGAACAGGTTCATCCCGCTCGCCTCCGCGACGTAGCCACCGGCGTCCAGCATGATCACCTCGTCCACACCCGCAGCGATCCCTTCGATTTTTGCGAGAATGTGCGAGAGATAGTTCAGCGACTTGATGCGTGGCGAGAGGCTTTCGCGGTGGTTGATGGGGGTGGCAGCAGTGAGGACGGTGAGGCCTTTCTCGTAGCGGTCGGCGGGGTAGAGCCTGATGGTATCGACGATACAGATCACGGAGGGCTTGGGGCACTTGCGGGGATCCAGCCCCAGATCGCCGACTCCGCGGGTCACGACGAGCCGCAGGTACGCGTCCTTCAGGCTGCTGCGGCCCAGGGCCTGCTCAACCACCGCCGCCATCTCCGGCTGGGGGAGCGGCACATCGAGCCAGATCGCTTTGGCCGACGCGTACAGCCGGTCGAGGTGGTGCTCGAGGCGGAAGAGCCGGCCGCCATAGGCGCGGATACCCTCGAAGACGCCGTCGCCGTACAGCAGGCCGTGGTCGAACACCGAAACGACCGCGGTGTCGCGGTCGTGGTACTTGCCGTCGATCCAAACAACGGTCACGCGGAGGCTCCAGGAGGAGGCGCCGGAATCTGCCTCCGGAGCCACCATCTGACAACTCCCATCGCCGGTCCTCGTGAGCGCGTCAGAGAGTTGGGGGCTGGCCGAGCTCCGCCTGATGCTGGATGATACGACCTACCAGCCCATAGCGTCGCGCTTCTTCGGCGCCGAGCCAGAAGTTGCGCCGCGTGTCCTCTTCGATGCGCTCGAGCGGCTGACCGGTCTGCTGCGCGAACACGCGATTGAGCCGGTCGCGCATCTTGAGGATCTCTCGCGCTTCGATCTCGATGTCGCTAGCCGTGCCGCCGGCGCCGCCGGCCGGCTGGTGGAGCAGGAACCGGGTGTTGGGGAGGCAATAGCGGTCCTCGCGCGGCACCGCGATGTAAATCAAGGCCGCGGCGCTGGCGACCCAGCCGGTGCCGACCATCCGCACCCGGGCGCTGAGGAAGCGGACCAGGTCGTGGATGGTGTCACCAGACTCCACGTGCCCGCCCTGAGAGTTGATGAAGACGGTGACGTCGTCGCTGGACTCGCTTGCGAGGGCGAGCAGCTGCGCCGTCACGTTCGCCGCGAGCCGCTGGTTGATCTCGCCGCTGATGATCACAGTGCGCGCCCGGAACAGCCGCTCCGCGACCAGGCTCTGGACGGGGACGAGCACAGGCTCGAGAGGGGAGGGGGGAAGCTCTTCCATACGCACTCCAGGGTTGAGGCGGACGATGGGAGAAAGCTGCGGTGGCCAACGACAAGACTCAATCCCCTAGGGCCCCTCGCCCGATGCGGCAGAGAGGGGGAGGCGCAACTCCAGCCACTCGACCTGGGCGTTGCGCACCGCGTCGCGCACCCGCCGCTCGCGAAGGCTCAGGTCGGATGCTCCGGTTTTCACCTCGACGAAGACGACGCGTCGCACGTCGCCGTCGTTGAGGCCATCGAATACAACGAAATCGACGGGGGAGCCGAGGAACCGGGCGTCCTTCGGGTTGAAGCGAAATCCGGGAAGGAACGGCACGAGCTGCTCGAACACCTTGCCGGTTGTCACGGCCTGGCTGCGCAGTACTGCATCGAGGCGCACGGCTCGCGTGTAGCGTGCTTTCCATAGAAGGAAGGCGAGCAGGATGGCGATGCCGCCGACGAGGAGCAGGAGGAGGAACGGGAGCGTCACGGACGGTGCCATTCGGAGTAAGTGATATGAGCCGGCCGGGGATCGAACCCGGGGCCTGCGTATTAAAAGTCGGACTCTCGAATCGCCCTTTCACGGAAGATAGCGGAACGACAACCACTTCGCGCCCGAGCGACCGGAACAAGGCGGACTGAAATCACCCGATGACGAACCGAAACCGGCGGTATTGTGGTGGGACTCCTCGGTATCACCCCGAGCCTCGAGGCCGGATCGTCCCCGTCACCTCGACGACGACGCGGTAGCCCTCCAGACGAGGCGGGATTCTCCCGGTGACGGCGGGGGTGGAGTCGGCCAGAAACACTTTGATGCATCGCTCGCCATCACACAATGCGATGGCGGTTCCGACCACGCCGGGCAGCGCCATGAGAGAATCGGTGTGCGCGGCGAGCACTTCCTCGATAGTCCTGGCGGCCACGATGGCGCCCCTCTCCCCAGTCCGGCCCGCCCCGCCCTGCGACGCGGAACAGGCCACCATCGCGCCAGCCAGGAACACCGGCGCGATCATGTGT
>DASQAH010000269.1:0-14792 GCA_035635835.1 Gemmatimonadales bacterium | reverse complement strand
TGGCGGTCGCCCCGGTGCCGCACTATCGCATTTACGTCGCCAGCGAGTCGGGGGACATCATCACCCAACTCACCTGGGACGGCGCGGCCGTGAAGAGCGTCAAGGCGGTTCGCGTGGGCATCATGCCGGCAGACATCAACGGACCGCACAACGTCACGATCTCGCCCGACGGGAAGTACTATTACGTGACGATCGCGCACGGCACACCTTACGGCACCCTCTGGAAGATGGCCGTGGACGGCGACACGCTGCTGGGCCGAGCGCCGGTGGAGATGTTCCCGACCACCATCAGCCTGACGCCGGACGGCGAGCTAGCCTTCGTGGCCAACTCCGATTTCTACGGCGACCACCCTCGCACCAATGTTGTCTCCGTCATTTACACCCCACAGATGGTGCCGCTCACGACGATCCCGGCCTGCGACATGCCCCATGGGGTGAAGGTGAACCATGCAGGGATGAAGGTCTATGTGAGCTGCATGAATTCGGACGAGATTCTGGAGCTGGACCGGCAGACGTTGGCGATTACGCGTCGGCACAAGACTGGGATGGGGATGCTGATGCAGCACTCAATGATCCCGGGCCACGCGGTCCCACCTGGCGGTGGGGCCCCCGAGCGGATGCACGACGCCTGCTCGCCCACGTTCGTGTCGGTCTCGCCTGAGGATAAGCGACTATATGTCGCCTGCAACCACACGAGCACGCTGCAGGTCCTGGACGCGGCGACGCTGGACCTCGTCAAAGAAATCGAAACCGGTCACGGCGCTTACAACGTGGAGCCATCTCCCGACGGCCGGTGGGTGATCGTCACCAATAAGAAGGATCAGAGCATTTCGCTGATCGACGCGGCGACGCTCACCGAGGTGGCCCGCATTCCGACCAGCAAGCCGTTCCCGCATGGGGTGGCCTACTCGCCCGACGACCGTTACGCCTTCATCTCGCAGGAAAGCAGAGGCGTGGACCCCGGCGCGGTGGATGTAATCGACCTGACCAGCAAGACTGACGTCGCGCACGCCCCGGTGCCGTTGCAGCCGACGGGAATCACGATTCTACGGCTGCCGTGACCCATACCGCCCTCGTCGACCTGCCCCCCGCCCAGGTGCTGGAGCGCGCCAAGCACTTCTTCGCCGAGCGGGTGCCGCACGCGGCCGCGTTCGTTGAGCAGGAAGGACCGCGGTTTCTCGTGCTGCGGGGACAGGGTGGGGAAGAGGTGGCGTTCAACGCGACGGCCGCCGAAGGAGCCGGGGGAGGGACCCGTGTGCGCGTGTCTACCATGATGTTCGACCAGGCGGTGGATCGATTCCTCTCGACGCTGCCGCTGAAAGCGGACGTGGAGGTCGCGTGACGGTGGTGACGGAGCGCTTCGCCGTCCGGGTTATGGTAACCGACGTCTGGGACCAGGTGGAAATGGCCGTCGAGCCTGGGACGACGGTAGCGGAGTTAAAGCGGCGGGCCCTTGAGCAGGCGTTGCAGCGCCCAGCACCCGCCGAGGACTACGTCGTGAAGTTTCGCGGCGGCGCGGTGCTCGATGAATCCGCGACGCTCCTGGCGTTGGGTGCGGTTCCGAACGCTCCGTTTATCGTCCTGCCCCGGCGGCGCCAACCGGTGCGATGATGCGGCGCCCTGCTGGCCGCGTGCTCACCACGGTGGCGGTCGCGTCCCTCCTCCTCGACGCACTGCTCCTCTCCTACGGGGGCGTCGCCTGGCATCGCTCCGGGCTGCTCGCGGGGGCCGGCGCATGCACGGCGCTCGCCGTCGTGGTCGTGCTGGTTTGGCGGCGCTATCGACGTGTCCTAGTGGACATCGCCGCGGCCCGCCGAGAGATGCGGGACGAGGTCCGGTCCATGCGGGACCTGCTCGAACAGAACCGGCAGCGTAACTAGACGGTCCGTCCGACCGCCAGACCCTCCACTCCATCGACAGTGACGACGAGCGTCGTCTGGCACCCCGCCTGTCGGCTGCACCAGGCAGGCCCGGGGCACCCGGAGCGTCCGGAACGGATCGCAACGGTCCTTGAAGCGTTGCGCGCTCCCGAGCTCACGCCGCATGTCGCTTGGGCCGAAGCGGTGCCCGCTAGCCGGCCGGCACTGGAGCGCGTGCATCCGGCGGCATACCTGGACGGTCTCGCCGCCCTCGCCAGCCGGGGGGGCGGCGCCCTCGATCCCGATACGTACCTCGGCGCGCGGAGCTGGGAGGCCGCGCTGGCGTCGGCCGGCGTGGCGATCGGTGCCGTGGAGGCTGCGCTCGCCCGAGCGGGAGGGACGGCCTTCGGCGCGACGCGGCCGCCTGGGCACCACGCTCTGTCTGAGCGCGCGATGGGGTTCTGCTTCCTGAACAACGTGGCGATAGCCGCGCGCCACGCTCAGGCTAACGGTTGTGCCCGCGTCCTGATCGTCGACTGGGACGTGCACCACGGCAACGGGACCCAGGCCGTTGTCGCCGCCGATCCATCAGTGCGATTTGTCTCGATGCACCAGTACCCGTGGTATCCCGGCAGCGGGGCGGAGGATGAGCGTGGGGTGGGGAACGTCTTCAACGTCCCGCGACCGCCCGGACTGCCGCGCGCCGTTTACGTGCGGGATCTTCTCGCCGCAGTAGCTGCCGCAACGGGCGACTGGCGGCCTGACCTGCTACTCATCTCAGCGGGGTTCGACTCCCTGGCGGGGGATCCGCTCGGCGGGTTCACGCTGGAGCCCGAGGACATGGCCTCCTGGACGACGACGTTGCGCGAACGCCTCAGCCCCGTGCCGGTCGCGGTGGTGCTCGAGGGCGGCTATCGACTCGATCTGCTCGCCGCCGGTGCGCGCGCCGTGGTGCGTGCGCTTGCCTGAGTGAAGGGGCAGGAGGATACTTGAGGCGTGACGGCCATCGCCGCGTTGCGCCTATGGCGCTGAGGCTCGTCCTCGAGGAATGCACGATCACGACTCGCCACCCATTCGTGATCGCGCGCGGGTCCACCACCGGCTACCGGCGCTGCTGGGTCCGGTTGATCGACGAGGACGGTTTGGAAGGCTGGGGGGAAGCGGACCCGTCCTCCTACTATGGCGAGACCTACGACACCGTCATCGCGACGCTGCAGAAGCTCGACCGCCATATGCCCGAGGATCCGTTCGACCTCGAAGCCGCGGAAGCGCGGTTCGCGCAGGTCGTCCCGCGCAACGGAGCCGCCGCCCGCGCCGCGCTTTCTGCGGCGCTCCACGACCTCGTCGGCAAGCGCTTGGGCCAGCCCCTGTGGCGGCTCTGGGGCCTCGATCCTCACAAGGCGCCTGCGTCCTCCTTCACCATTGGCATCGACACGCCTGAGCAGATGGAACTCAAGGTGCGTGAAGCCGCCGAGTACCCGATCCTCAAGATCAAGCTCGGCACCGACCGGGACGAGGAGATCCTGCGGACGATCCGGGCCATTACAGACAAGACACTCCGTGTGGATGCGAACGCTGGCTGGACCGTGGAGCGCGCCCTGCGGATGGCGCCCCTATTGAAGGAATACGGGGTGGAGTTCCTGGAGCAACCCCTTCCCCCCGAGGACCTCGAAGGGCTCGCCCAGGTGCGGCGAGCCGCCAACGCCCACGACCTGCCGGTTGTGGTGGACGAGAGCTGCATTGTAGCGAGCGACATTCCCCGCCTCGCGAGGGCGGCGGACGGCGTCAACATCAAGCTCGCCAAGTGTGGCTCCCTGCGTGAGGCGCTGCGGATGATCGCGACGGCGCGCGCGCACGGCATGCTCGTCATGGTCGGCTGCATGATCGAGTCCTCCCTCGGCATCACTCCCGCGGCGCACTTTACTCCCCTCGTCGACGCCGCCGACTTGGACGGGGCGGCGCTCATCGTGGACGACCCCTTCACAGGAGCGACGATCGCCGGCGGCCAAATCCGCCTGCCGACTGGGCCGGGGCTGGGCGTCCGGCGGCGGTGAGCGGCTCCATTCCAGTCCACGCCGGGCGGTTCGCGGAGGTGGTCCTCCCCGTCCCGGTCTCCCGTTCCTACTACTATCAGATCGCCGATGGTATCGGCGCGAGCGTCGTGCCCGGCGCGCGCGTCGTCGTGCCTGTGCAACGCCGCTTGCTGGTCGGCGTGGTGCGCGCCGTGGATGTGCCCCCCCCGCCGCGGGATCGCATGGTGAAACCGATCGCCGCCGCGCCGGACCCTCCCTCCCTCCCCGCGCTTTCGCCAGCCCTGTTGGAGCTGGCCGAGTGGATCAGCCGCTACTACGGCGCGCCGCTCGGGCTCGCTGTGCGCGCGCTGCTGCCGGGGGCGTTGTGGGGCGCGGCGCGCCCAGCCGGGCCCGCTGAGGCCTCCGAGCGGGTGGTCGCGCTGGTGGGGGCCCTGCCATCGCTGCTCGAGCGGGAGCGGGCGTTCGCGCGGGCGCCGAAGCGCCGCGTCACGTACGAAGCGCTCGAAGCGCTGGGGGGGTCGGCGCCCGTGAAGCATCTCCTCGACCGGCTCAAGCTCTCGCGCGCGACGCTAGACGGGCTGGTGGCGCAAGGGCTGGCGCGCTACGCCCAGGTCGCGCAGCCACGCGATCCGTTCGCGGATCTCCGAGCTCCGCCGCCGCACGACCTGACGGCGGACCAGCAGCGCGTCGTGGACGGCATCGCCGCTACACCGGCCGACGTCCCCGTTCTCATCCACGGGGTTACCGGGTCCGGCAAGACGCTCGTCTACCTCGAGGTCCTGCGTAGCGTCGTCGCGGCGGGTCGCGGAGCGATCCTCCTCGTTCCCGAAATCGCCCTTACGCCGCAGACGGTGGCGCGAGTGCGAGGCGTGTTCGGGGACCAGGTCGCGGTGCTGCATTCGGGGCTCTCCGACGGCGAACGGGCCGACGCCTGGCGGGCGCTGCGGCGCGGCGAGCGGCGCGTCGCGGTGGGACCCCGCTCGGCCGTCTTCGCGCCCGTGCAGCGACTCGGCGCAATCGTTGTGGACGAGGAACACGAGCCGAGCTACAAGCAGGGCACGTCACCGCGCTACCACGCGCGCGACGTCGCGCAAGTGCGCGCGCGGCTCGAGGGCGCTCGGGTGATCTTCGGCAGCGCGACGCCGTCGCTCGAAACGCTGCACCTGGCGCGCACCGGTGGCGCGCGCACGTTCGTGCTGCCGGCGCGCATCGGCGAGCGGCCCCTCCCACCGGTCACTGTGGTCGACCTGCGCACCGCGCCGCGGGTGCCCTCCGCCGGCGCGATCCCCTGGTCGGAGCCGCTCGATGCCGCAGTGCAGGCCGCGCTCAGTCGGCAGGAGCAGGTGATCCTGCTCCTCAACCGGCGCGGCTTCGCGACGTACCTCCAGTGCCCTGCCTGCGGCGACGTACGGGACTGCCCGCGCTGCGCCATTGCGCTCACCGTGCACCAGACTCCCGCGGCCCTGCGCTGTCATTACTGCGGTCACGAGGAGCCCGTGCCGGCGCGGTGCCGCGCCTGCGGCCACGACGTGCAGCGCATGCGCGGGCTCGGCACGCAGCAGCTCGAGCACTTCCTTGCCCTACGCTTTCCCGAAGCTCGGATCGCGCGGATGGACCTCGATACCACTAGCACGAAGTGGGCGCACCACCGCATCCTCGAGCGGGTCGCGCGGCGCGAGGTCGACATCCTGCTCGGCACCCAGATGATCGCCAAGGGGCTGGATTTCCCGCACGTAACCGTGGTCGGCGTCGTGGACGCAGACACCGCGCTGCACTTTCCCGACTTCCGTGCTGGAGAGCGCACCTTCCAGCTCGTGGCGCAAGTCGCCGGACGCGCCGGACGAGGGCCGTTGGGCGGGGCCGTCTATGTGCAGAGCCGGGCGCCCACCCACCATGCGATCCGGGCGGCCGCCGCCCATTCGGTGGAGGCATTCGCGGCGGAGGAGCTGCCGTTGCGCACGACTCCGCACCCTGCCTACCCGCCCCACGTGGGGCTCGCCCGTTTCCTCGCCACGGCGCCGGTCGAGGCCGACGCGCAGGCGGCCGCCGAGCGGGTAGCGCTCTGGCTGCGCCGCGCGAGCGATGAGCAGTTGGGCGGGGCCCTAACCGTCCTCGGGCCGGCACCATGCCCGATCACCCGGCTGCAGGGCCGGTGGCGCTGGCACCTACTCGTGAAGGCGGCCGATCCCCGCGCGCTGGGGCGGGTGATGCGTGCGTGGCGGGCGCTGCGGCGAGGCGTCGCCAGCGTGACGGTGGATCGGGACCCGGTCTCTTTGCTCTAAAGCGGATTGCAGAATGCGGAATCGACGCTCGCCCCTCCAGGGCACACTCCGACTTCCGCATTCTGTGGTGGGCGAGCCGTTGCGGAAGACTGTTTGTTACACGTAATATTGCCACCCTGTGAGGAGACCACGTTTCCAGTATCGTCCACCGAACTTCGAAGCGCCGCCGCTGTCGCAGGCGCCCGAGGCACGATTCGAAGCGGCACCGGGCGACGGAGTCCTTCCCGACGGTTTTTTTTCGACCACTAACCTGCCTACGTATCTGAAAGTGGGGGGCGCGTGGCGCCGCCCGCGGTGGCCGCGCATGGACTGCGTGGTGGCGCTGCGGCCGACGGGTGAGCTGGTGGCGACCGAGCCGCGCAAGGTGAAGAAGGGCACAAAGGTGGCCGTCGGCGGGGCGGAGGACGGCAGCGAGGGCATCGTCGTCCACACCGAGGGGTTCCTGGCGGGCCGCCACAGCGCCAACGAGTTCCGCTTCATGCAGACCGAGGTGTCGCGCGAGCGGCCCGTGGACTACGCGGTGCTTGCGCAGCTGCTCGGCGAGGAGAAGGAACAGGGCGGCAAGATTGTGTGGGTGATCGGACCGGCGCTGGTGCACGCGCGGGCGCGCGAGGACATGGTGTGGTTCATCGAGCAGGGCTACGTGGGAGCCCTGCTGGGCGGCAACGCCGTCGCGGTGCACGACCTCGAGGCCGCGATCTTCGGAACCTCGCTGGGCGTCTCGAGCAGCGGCGAAGAAGTTGAAGGCGGCCACTCCTTGCACATGCGCGCGATCAACGCGATCCGGCGCGCCGGCTCGATCGCTGCGGCGGTGCAGGGCGGGCTCGTTACCGGCGGCATCATGCATGCCCTGGTGACGCACAAGGTGCCGTACGTGCTGGCGGGCTCGATCCGCGACGACGGGCCGCTCCCCGAAGTGCTCAGCGACTCGCTCGCGGCCCAGGACGCAATGCGCGAGATCACTATCCAGGCGACCTTCGCGGTGTTCGTGGCGACGGCCCTCCACGCGATCGCGGTGGGCAACATGCTCCCCGCGTTCGTGGACGCCGCGACGCCCGACGGCGTCCGCCCGCTGACGACTATTTGCGTCGACCAGACCGAGTTCGTGGTGAACAAGTTGCGGGACCGCGGCACACACCAGGCCTACGGCGTGGTGACCAACGCGCAGGACTTCATGCACGTGTTGCGATTCTACGTGGAGCGATGGGAGCAGGCGCGGACCCCTGCCTCCCTGGCCAGATAACGCCAAGCGCGCGGGGCGGGGGGGCGGGGGAGGAGGGGGGGGGGGGGGGCGGGCCCGGCTGGGCTAAGCTCGCTGCGGCGGTGGCGGCGGACGTGCCACCCGCCGAGATCGAAACGATCTACCTGTTCCGGCCGATCAAACGCGAGGGACGGGAATGGGGGACGGCAGTCGTGACGCGTCGTGCCCCCGAAGGTCGACTGAGGGTCTACACCGCGAAATACATGTTGGTGGTGCGGGGCAAGGAGCGGGGGCAGGCGAGGGTGGCCGTGGAGGAGGTGGGGACCTCACCGGCCGACGTGCTGGAGCAGGTGATGCGATCCACGGCCGAGCGCACGGGGGACGCAGAGCCGCCGGTGGCGCACGGGCCGGCGGTGTGGTATGAAGGTTGACGGTGCTACGCTGCTCGGGGCGTTCCGGCGGTACCTGAGCGACCACAACTTCCCGGCGACCCAGCAGCGCCTCGCCGTGGCGCAGGCGATGTTCTTCGCCGGGGATCATCTGTCGGCCGAGGACGTCGCGCGACGGTTGGCCCGCGCCGGGGAGCCGGTAGGCACGGCGACGGTGTACCGCACGCTCGACCTGCTCGTGCAGAGCGGCCTCGTGGCCGAGCGGGACTTTGGCGAAGGGTTCAAGCGCTTTGAAGCGCTCCCCCCTGGCCAGACGCACGAGCACTGCGTCTGCTCCTCGTGCGGCAGGGTGTTCGAGTTCTCCAACGACCGGTTGGAGCGGATGATCGGGTTGCTCGCGGAGGAGGTGGCGTTCCGGCCCCACCACCACCGCTTGGAGGTCTTTGGGCTCTGCCGGGACTGCCAGCAGGCCAACCCGCTGACACGCACGAGGTGACCGAGTTGCTCGACGCGAAGATGTTGATCCCCACCAGGGCGTTCCTGACGAAAGGCGTCGGCCGCCATCGGGAAAAGCTGACGAGCTTCGAGATGGCGCTGCGGGACGCGCATCTAGCCGCCTTCAACCTCGTGCGCGTGAGCTCCATCTTTCCCCCCCACTGCGAGCTTGTAGATCGCGAAGAAGGGTTGAGCTTCCTGCAACCCGGCCAAGTCCTGTTCGCGGTCGTGGCCGAGTCCTCGACGAACGAGCCGAGCCGCCTGGTCGCCGCCTCGATCGGGTTGGCGATGCCCGCAGACCCCACCCACCATGGCTATATCTCCGAGCACCACAGCTACGGCCAGAACGAACAGACCTCCGGAGACTACGCCGAGGACCTCGCCGCCTCGATGCTCGCGACGGTGCTGGGCGTGCCGTTCGACCCCGAGCAGGCCTGGGACGCTCGGCGGGAGCAGTGGCTGCTCTCGGGAGACATCGTGCGCACCATGAACGTCACCTCGACCGCCGAGTGCGGCGACGACGGGCGCTGGACGACCGTCGTGTCGGCGGTGGCGTTCTGTGGATAACGGCCGCGCTCGGCTCCGGCGGGGAGCGCCCTACCATCAGCGGATCCGGTCTGCAGGCGCCAAACGCCGTTAGCCTGTCCGTCGCGCTCGCGGCGGGACTGCTGAGCTTCCTGTCTCCCTGCGTTCTCCCGCTGATCCCGAGCTACCTCGGCTTCCTTACAGGCCTGTCGGCGGAGGAGTTCGAGCGGCGGCGCGGCACCGCACTGCTACACGCGCTGTGGTTCATCGCCGGGTTCTCCGTGATCTTCGTGATCCTCGGTGCGACCGCCTCGGCTCTGGGGAACCTCGTCGGACACTCCCAGGTCTGGATCGGCCGGGCGGGAGGGGTGCTGGTAATCCTGTTCGGCCTCTACCTGCTGGGCGTGCCCGGCCCCGCGTGGCTGTTGCCCGAGCGCAGAATCGCGCTCGCCCGCAAGCCGTTGGGCTATCTCGGCTCCGCCGTAGTGGGGATCACCTTCGGCGCCGCCTGGACGCCGTGCATCGGGCCGATCCTGGGAGCGATCCTCACGCTCGCCGCGGCACGGGAGAGCGTCGGCCAGGGCGCGGTGCTGCTCGCCACGTACGCTCTGGGTCTGGCGATTCCGTTTGTCATCGCCGCACTCGCCTTGGACCGCTTTCTGGGCTGGTTCCAGCGGTTCCGGCCCTACCTCGTGTGGGTGGACCGCGTCGCGGGAACCCTCCTCATTCTTCTCGGTATTCTTCTCGTCACCGACCGCTTCACGCTGTTGGCGAGTTACCTGCAAGGGCTGACGCCCGAGCTCCTGAGGAGCCGGCTATAACAAGGCGTGCCGCTGGTCGCTGAGGTTATCTTTTGAGACACACGCGCTCTTCCTTGGGGAGGCCTCCAATGATCCGTCGTCCGTTCCATTCCCTGACCGCCGCCGTGTCCTGCGCGGTCTTGCTTGGTGCTTGCGCCAAAGGCGAGCGGGCCAGCAACCAACCCGCTGACTCGACGGCGCGCAACCTCACGCTCGCGCCGAGCGAATCCTCGGGGGCGATGAGGGACGTGCCCGTACCGAGCAAGGAGCCCGCCACACGGCCGCCCGTGAAGCCCCCGACTAGGCCGGCGCCGCCGGCGACGGTCACCGTGGCGTCCGGCACCCACCTCGACATCGCCGTGACAGACACCATCACGTCTCGCCGCAACCATCCGGGTGATGCGTTCACCGCGCGGATCGTCTACGACGAGCCGGGCGCCCGCGTGGCGGGGATTCCCGACGGCGCGGAGCTGCGCGGCTCGATCGTGGACGTGAAGCCGGCGCCGAACCCACGGACCGCGGGTACGCTGACGCTCGCGGTCTCGAGCATCACGATCCGGGGCAAGAGCTACGACGTGCAGGCGCGGATCGATTCGCTGGAGACCGTGCGGCAAGGCCGCGGCATCACCACGGGCGACGCCGCCAAGGTGGGCATCGGCGCGGTCGCGGGCGGCATCCTGGGCCGCGTGATCGGCGGCAACACCAAGGGAACGGTCATCGGCGGGATCGTGGGGGCGGCGGCCGGAGCGGGTGTCGCGGCGCACGAAAAGGACTCCGACATCGTTCTGCCCGCCGGAGCCCACGTGCACGTCACGCTGACGAAGGCGTTGACCGTGGCGGCGCGATAGGTATCTCGCAATGCGCCTCGCTCGGATCCTGTTCCTCGCGGCTCTCCTCGCCGGGCCCGCGCTCGCGCAGTCGAATGCCGCGCTCGTGGCGAACGATCATTACACCCGCTCGCACGACTACGACCTGATCCATCAACGGATCGTCGTGGGGGCGTTCAACTGGGACTCGACGTCCTTTGAGGGCAGTGTCACGACGACCCTCGTCGCCCTCCGCCCCGGCCTCGATTCGCTCATCCTCGATGAAGGGGCGCTGCTCCAGAACACGAAGGTCGCCGACCGGCGGGGGTCGACGCTCCGCACCTCCCGCCACGGCGATACGCTGGTCGTCTTCCCCGCCAGGCCGCTGCGGTTCGGGGACACCCTGGTCTTCACCGTCGCCTATCACGGCAAGATCGAGAACGGCCGCGGCCTCACCTACATCATGAACGACGGCCTCCCGCACCGGCCACAGCAGATCTGGAGCCAAGGCGAGGACCACGACAACCACTTCTGGTTCCCGACTTACGACTTCCCCAACGACAAGATGTCGTGGGAAGTCGTCGCAACGGTGCCGGCAGGCGACTTGGCGGTCTCTAATGGCCGGCTCGTCTCGAACATCGTGCAGGGCGGGACCCGGACGATGACGTGGCGCCAAGAGCAGCCCTCGGCGACCTATCTGGTTTCGCTCATCGTCGCCCCGCTCGCGCGGATCCACGATGTCTGGGGCAGCGTCCCGGTGGACTACTACGTCTATCACGAAGACAGCAGCAAGGCCTGGCGGCTGTTCCACCTCACGCCCGACATGATCGACGTCTACTCGCGGCTCACCGGGGTGAAGTATCCCTGGGCCAAGTACGCGCAGACCACCGTGGCCGACTTCTTCGGAGGGATGGAGAACGTCAGCGCCACGACCCTGGTGGACTGGCTCCCCGACGCTCGGGCCTATCAGGACCGCCCCTGGTACCAGTACATCCTCATCCCCCACGAGTTGGCGCATCAGTGGTTCGGGGACTACGTCACGACGGTGAACTGGGCGAATATGTGGCTCAACGAGGGGTTCGCGGAGTTCATGCCGGGGCAGTATTGGGGCGAGCGCCTCGGCGCTCACGCTGAGCAGGACTATTATGCCGACGAGTACCGGCAGTACCTGCAGATCGACCGTCAGCGCCCGATGCCGCTCGCGTCACTGGGATCGAACAACATCTATCCTAAGGGCGCGCTCGTGCTCCGGATGCTGAAGGGCTACCTCGGCACGGAGCGGTTCTGGGCATCCATACACGCCTACCTCACTCGCAACCCGTTGGGCACCGCCACCTCCGACGACCTGCGGAAGGCGGTGCTCGAGGCCACCGGGGAGAACCTCGACTGGTTCTGGGACGAGTGGGTGTATCAGGCCGGCTATCCGAAGCTCGACGTGAGCGCGACGTATGACACCGCCAAGGCGACGCTCACACTCACCGTTAAGCAGACCCAGCAAGACTCGCTCAAACCCGACAGCTCCGGTCTCAAGTTCACCGTGCCACCTGTGTTCCGCATGCCGCTCACGGTCCGCGTGGGGACACAGGCGGGTGACGTCACGCAACGCGTCGAGCTCACCGCGCGTGAACAGACGATCGCGATTCCGGGCGTGAAGAGCGCACCGACGATGGTGGTATTCGATGATGGCAACCACGTCCTGAAGAACCTCACGTTCGAGCAGCCGACGGCATGGCTCGTGACTCAATTGCGCCGCGATGCCGATCTGTGGGACCGCGAGTGGGTGATCGAGCAGTTGGCGCATCGGACCGCGGACACGGCGGCGGCGGCCGCGCTGGCGGAGGCGGCGACGCACGCGGACTATCCTCTAACCCGGCTGCAGGCGGTCGAGGCGCTCGGCGACTTCCCCGCGACGATCGCGCTGGCTACCGCTGAGGCCGCAGTGCGGGACACGAGCGCCGTGGTGCGAGGCGGCGCAGTCCAGACCCTTGGCAAGCTGGGCGGGGCGCCCGCGCTGACGCTGGTGCGGGACGCGCTGGACCACGACTCGAGCTACGACGTGCGGGCCGCGGCGCTGCGCGCGCTCGCGCTCGCCGACTCGACGCACGCCCACGACGTCATCGCCGCGGGGCTCACCAAGCCGTCGTATCAGGACGCGATCCAGACTGCGGCGCTCCGGGCGATCGCGCAGCGCGGTGACACGTCGTTCATCGGTGCGCTCGAAGGGCTGCTCGGCGTAGGGCGATTCCCCTCGCACGTGCTGGCGTCGCTCGGCGCGCGGGGCAACGTCCACGCCCTGGACGTGCTCACGCAGCACCTGAACGACGACCGCGCCGCCGTGCGCCGCTGGGTGCTCGAAGGCTTCCGCTTCACCCTGGCGCGTCTCAATCACGACGTCGCGGTCGAACGCTTGAAGGGAGCAACCGGAGGGATCACCCACCCCGACACGAAGCGGGCGGCGACGAGCTTAGTGGAGGAGCTACAGAAGCCGCAGGGTCCAGGGGGGAACTAGGTCCAGCTTCACCACCCGCTCGCTCCCCCCCCATGCCGAGGATCCGCCACCCCGATCAACCCCGTGGCTGTCTTCTGGATGGCTTGAACGTCCCCCTGCCGCCCCCGATCCTGCAGCTTGTAGCCCATTGCCTTGAGGGAATCCACGGTCGCTGGCGTCAGGCCACCCCGCTCCACGAAGATCACATCCGGTAGCGCCTGCTGATTGATCCGCGGTGCCGCGACCGCCTCGGCCAGCGTCATTCTGTGGTCGATCACGTTGACGATTACCTCGTAGACGCTGTTGATGATCGTCGGCCCGCCGGGCGTTCCCACCACCAGCAACAGTCTCCCGTTCCGGTCGAGCACGATGGACGGCGTCATCGCCGAGAGCATGCGCTTCTTCGGCGCGATGGCATTCGCTTCCCCCTGGACCAGCCCGAACTGGTTCGGTTGCCCGGGCGCGCTGGTGAAGTCGTCCATCTCGTTGTTGAGCAGGAATCCGCCGCCTTGGACGGTCACGGCGCTCCCGAACCCCCCATTCAGCGTCGTCGTGATCGCGGCAGCGTTGCCGTCGCCGTCCACGATCGAATAATGGGTCGTCTCTGTGCCTTCATGCGCTCCTTCCGACGCCTGGAACGGCGGCGTGGGCGTCGCGCGGTCGGGCAGGATCTGGGCCCGCAGCTCGGCGGCGTAGCTCTTGGAGAGCAGCCGCTCGAGCGGCATGCTCACGAAGTCGGGGTCACCCAGCCAGCGGTTGCGGTCCATGAACGCCCGCCGCATCGCCTCGGCCTCGAGGTGCAGGTAGCGCGCGCTGCCAAACGCCGGGAGCGTGTCGAATCCCTCCATGATGTTCAGGATCTCGGTCATCGTGACACCGCCCGAGCTCGAGGGCGGCATCGAGTAGATCGTGTAGCCGCGATAGGTGGTCTGGATCGGCGTCCGCCACTTGGCGCGGTACCCTCTTAAATCGCTCTTCGTGATCAACCCGTGACCGCGCTGCATCTCCGCCACGATCGAATCGGCGATCTGGCCTCGATAGAACACGTCGGGCCCGCCGTCGGCGATGAGCCGCAGCGTCCGCGCCAGCTCCGGTTGGCGGAACAGTGTTCCCGCTGCTGGCGCATGGCCGTTCACCAGGAACTGCTTGCGCGACGCCGGGAACTGTGCCAGACGTTCGGCTTCCGCCTCGATCGACCGGCTGCGGTAGCCATCGAGCACATGGCCTTCGGCCAGGGCAATCGCTGGGGCGACCAGCTTCGTCCAGGGCAACCGGCCGTAGGACTTCCACGCCTCGTACAGCCCGGCCACACTGCCTGGAATGCCTGAAGCGACGTGCCCCGTGAGGTTCGCGTCCGTGACGTGCCCGGAAGAGTCAAGGTACATGTCGCGCGTGGCCTGGGCCGGCGCCGTCTCCCGGTAATCGAGCGCTCGCACCCGGCCGGTGGTGTCGCGGTAGACGATAAACCCACCGCCGCCGATGTTGCCCGCTTCCGGGTGCACGGCCGTGAGAGCGAATCCGACGGCCACGGCGGCGTCGATGGCATTGCCACCGCTCCGCAGGATGTCCCGGCCCACCTGACTTGCGAGGGGATGGGCCGACACGACCATCGCGTGGGCGCCGGTGACGCTCACCACTCTGTCCGTGAACTGCCAATCGGCGGGCACGATGGGGCGGCCGGTGACGACTGCGTCGGCGCGGACGACGCCCGGGCGGCCCCGTCCGCGGGAGCGCGCCGAGGCAGTCGCGGGCGCAGCGGCGCCAGGGGTTGTGTCGGGCGTGGGATTGCCGCCGCCGCAGGCGGCGAGGACCGCGAGGGTGACAACGAGCGGGGAGCGCATTCCCAATTCTGCACGTTGACCCAACCCTCGGTCAACGCCTAATTTAGCGGCCACCGACTCTCTCATGACGACT
>DASQAH010000268.1:0-8252 GCA_035635835.1 Gemmatimonadales bacterium | reverse complement strand
TCGTGATGGTGAGTGCGATGGCACGCGGCCCGGCGGCGCGGCCCCTCAGCACCGTCGCCGTCACCGTCTTCGGAGCGCTGTACGCTTCGGGGTTACTGTCGTTCCTGATCGCGATCCGACACGGGGGGGGGGTCGGCGGGGTGGGGGGGGGAAGTACGGCCGCGGTAGCCTGGCCGGCCACCTGGCTGGTCTTGCTGCCGCTCGCGCTCACGTGGATCGGTGACACCTGCGCGATGGCGGCGGGGACGCTACTCGGCGGCCCAAAGCTCGCGCCCGTGCTCTCGCCCAGGAAGACCTGGGCCGGCGCTGTCGGCGGCACGGCGGGCGCAATCGTAGCCGCCCTGCTGATCGGGCGGCTGATACTGCCGCGGGTCGGGGTGCACCTCGGGGTCTGGGTTCTGGCTACGGTGGGCGTGGTCCTGGCGGTCGCCGGACAGGTGGGAGACGTCGCCGAGTCGCTGCTCAAGCGTGAGGTCGGCGTGAAAGACTCGTCGGCTCTGATCCCCGGTCACGGGGGCGTACTCGACCGACTGGACTCCCTGTACTTCGTGATTCCCTCGGCTGCCGGCCTGTATAAGCTGTTCGGAATCGTATGAGCGTCGGTGTGGCGGTTCTCGGGTCCACCGGTTCCATCGGCTGCTCGACCCTGCAGGTGCTCGCCCGGCAACGGGAGCGGTTCCACGTCGTCGCCCTCACCGCGCACTCGAACGGGGACCTGCTCGCCCGCCAGGCCGGCCAATGGCGGCCGGCCTACGTCGGGCTCGTGAACGGCGGGGGACGGGAGTCAGGAATCGGGAATCCTGGCTCGGGGGCGGGGGTCGACTGCCTCGTGGAGGCGGCGACTCATCCTGACGCGCGCATCGTGGTGAACGGGATCGTTGGCGCGGCCGGGCTTGAGGCGACGCTGGCGGCACTGCGGGCCGGCAAGCGGGTGGCGCTCGCGAACAAGGAGACACTTGTCATGGCGGGCGAGCTGGTGACCCGCGCGGCGCGCGAGGGCGGGGGGGAGATCGTCCCCGTGGACTCCGAGCACAGCGCCGTACTCCAGTGCCTCACGGGTCGGCGGTCCGGCGAGCTGGCGCGCCTCATTCTCACAGCGTCGGGCGGGCCCTTCCGCACCTGGACTCCGGAGCGACTGGCGAGCGCCACGGTGGAAGAGGCGCTGCGCCACCCCACCTGGAAGATGGGCAAAAAGATCACCGTGGATTCAGCTACGCTGGTCAACAAGGCGCTTGAAGTAATCGAGGCGCACTTCTTTTTCGGCGTCGGGTACGATCAGGTCGAGGTCGTGGTGCATCCCCAGTCGATTGTGCACGCCTTCTGCGAGTTCGTGGACGGTTCTGTGTTGGCGCAGGTGGGCTTCCCGACCATGGAACTCCCCATTCTGTACGCCTTGACGCACCCCGAGCGAGTCCCCGACGCGGGCACGCGACGCTTCGATCCCGTGGCGGCAGGTAGTCTCACCTTCGAGGCGGTTTCGCCGGACTTGTTTCCCGCCTACTCCCTGGGGCGGGCCGCGGCGCGCGCCGGGGGCACCGCCCCGGCAGTCTTCAATGCGGCGAACGAGGTGGCCGTGCAGCTGTTCCTGGACGGCAGCATCCGCTTCGGACAGGTCGCCGACATCATTGACCGCGTGCTCGCCGGTGGCGCTCTCCGGGCGGGCGATGCCGGGACGCTGGAGGGCGTACTGGCGGCCGATGCGGCGGCGCGGCGGCTGGCCCGGGAGGCCGCGTGCTCCTGAGTGTCGCGGCGTTCGTCGTCGTCATCGGCGTGCTGATTTTTGTACACGAGGCTGGCCATTTCCTCGCTGCCAAAGCAGTCGGGATACAGGTGTTGCGGTTCTCGCTTGGCTTCGGGCGCCCGTTCCTGGCATGGCGCCGCGGCGAGACGGAGTACTGGCTCTCCTGGCTGCCGATCGGCGGCTACGTGAAGATGGCCGGGCTAGAAGAACAAGAACAAGAGGGACTGACCGGGAGCGTCGAAGGGGGCAAGTCGGACATCCCGGTCGACCCGGCGCGGGCGTTCGACAAGAAACCGCTCTGGGCCCGCGCTGTGGTGCTCGTGGCTGGCGTCACCATGAACGTCGTGCTCGCGTTCGTGGTCTACACCGGGCTCGCGGCCACCGTGGGTGTGAGCCGGACGAACACGACGCAAGTGGACACCGTCTGGTCCTCGCTGCTCCCGCCAGGGGCCCGGGCGCTGGGCACGCTGCGCCGCGGGGAGCGGATCGTCGCCATCAACGGCGACTCCGTGGCGACATGGGAGGACATGGAGGCGAAGCTCGCCACGCTCCCGGCGCCGCTGCGGATCACGGTCGCGGGGCGAGCGTCACCTCTGATGGTCGATGTGCCGAGGGCTCAGGAGGCTCGGGGTGCCGTGATCCGCGCGATCGACTTCTATTTCCCGTCACGCATCGAGACGGTGCAACCCGGACTCCCGGGTGATCGGGCGGGCCTCAAGGCTGGTGACCTGGTCGTCCGCGCGAACGGCGATACGGTCGAGTCGTGGCTGCAGTTCACTCGGATCATCCGGGCAAGCGTTCACCGTCCCGTGAACGTGAAGGTGGTGCGCAACGGGCGGGCGGTGTCCGTGGTCGTCGTGCCGGAACGCCGCTACGGACCGGATTCGCATACCGAGCAGGAGGTTGCGTACGGGTTCGCCGGGATCGGCGTGGTGACGCCGGTGAGCCACCAGCGGTTCGGCCTATTCGGTGCGGTTGGGGTTGGGGCCCGCAATACCGCCGCCTCCGCGGGCCTGATTGTGTCGTTCCTGAAAGGCCTCGTCAGCGGCGAGCTGTCGCTACGTCAATTGGGCGGCCCGATCGCCATCGGTCAGCAGTCGGGCCAAGCGGCGCGTGCTGGGTGGGAAGTGTTCCTCACATTCATGGCCTTCATTTCCGTCAACCTCGCCGTGCTCAACCTCCTTCCCGTGCCGATTCTCGACGGTGGACAGCTGGTGTTTCTCGTCGCCGAGGCGATCCGCCGCCGGCCGTTGTCGCTGGCGCTGCGTGTGCGTCTCACCCAGGTGGGATTCGTGTTGATCCTCGGGTTGATGCTCCTGGCGACGTCCAACGACTTGGTTCGTCTGTTCAACAGTGTCTTCGGCCATTAGGGCGACGCTCCAGGCCTACGTGGCGGGGCGCGTCCCGGCCGAGCGCGTCGTCGCCGTGGTCGCGGCGGCCTACTACCAGGAAACGGGTAGCGGGAAGCGGGTAATTTGGCAGCCCCTGATGGACGTCATTGAGCGGGCTCACCCGGGTGTCATACGGCTCGCTGGGACAGCAGCCCGGCCCGGATGCGCGGTCGAGCTCACCGAGCGACCGTTTCCCAAGCAGTACGAAGGCGACTTGAAACGAGCTGCTGAGGCGGTCCTGCCGACGCTCGGAGCATCTGGGCGAGAGACTGGAGACGCGAAGCCGCGCCGGGGCATCGTCGGCCGGCTCAGGGATGCCGTGCGCCGGCTCTTCAGCGCATCAGCTTGACGACCAGGGCAATCAGGATCAACAGCCCGACCCCCACGCCGGCGATCAGCAGCCACGGCGTCCGCGCCCCCCGGCGCAGCTGCCCTGTGATGACGAGCTGGGCCTGTGTGCCAATCGGCGCCGCGCCAATCTCGACCGTCGCCCGTCGTTTGTCCGACACTTCTTTCAGCTCGCCCAGGAGCTCTGCGGCGCTCTTGTAACGGTCGTCGGGGTGCTTGGCGAGGCACTTGAGAACCACTCGCTCGAAGCGCTTGGACAGGTCCGTCCGCTTCTTGCGCAGCGGCAGCGGGGGATCCTCCACGTGCATCCGAGCCAGCTCGAACCAGTCGTTCGAGGTGAACGGCACGTCGCCGGTGGCGGCTTTGTACAGCGTCACGCCGAGGGCGTAGAAGTCTACGCGCTGGTCCAGCGGCCGGCCCTGCGCCTGCTCCGGGGAGAGGTAATGTGGTGTGCCGATCGTCATGTTGACGCCAGTCGATGCCACGTAGCCCGAGACCGCGCGGGCGATGCCGAAGTCCGTGATCACCGCGCTGCCATCGGAGCGGATCAGCACGTTGTCGGTCTTGAGGTCCCGGTGGATGACGCCTTGGGCGTGGGCGAAGCCGAGCGCCTGCGTGAGGTCAAGGGCGAGGCGGACGATGTCGGCCTCGGGGAGCGGTCCCTCGCGGGCGATCCGCGCGCCGAGACTGTCGGCGCAGAGGTCCATGGCGAAGTAGACGTTGCCGCCGCTTTTGCCGACGGAGCGGATGTGAATGATGTTGGGGTGCTCGAGGTGGGCGGCTGTCTCCGCCTCGTTGCGGAAGCGCGACTCGAACTGTGGGTCGCCCGCATACCGCGGCTTCAGCACTTTGACGGCGACCGGTGTCCCGTCGGCCTCGCGACCGGCGAACACCCAGGCGAAGCCGCCCTGGCCGAGCAGCCGTTCCAGCTGGTAGGGGCCGAGCGAGTGGCCGACGAGATCGGTTGGCGCGTGGGTCACAGATTGGGCTTTACAAAGGGTCGGGGTGCCTCTAACTTACGCCGCTACTAACGATTAGGGAACTCTGGGTCATGTACGACAAGACGACGCCGGTTCGGAAGTACGGGCAGCACGAGAAGGACACGGGCTCCACGCCGGTTCAGATCGCGTTGCTCACCGAGCGGATCAACAGTCTCACCGATCACTTCCGGGTGCACGCGAAGGACTACCACGGGCAGCGCGGCTTACTGAAGATGGTAAGCCAGCGGCGCCGCCTGCTGGAGTACCTGAAGCGGACCAACCTGGCACGGTATCGGCAGCTCCTCGACGAGCTGGGACTCCGCCACTAGATGATCAAGGCGTCGCGCGGGGCGCCCCGGGAAGAGCACCGGGGCGCTCGGCGTGTTTTCCTGTGCTCTAGTCAGGCGCAATGGTGAAGCACGTCGAACGCAGTTTTGCCGGCCGCCCCTTGAAGCTCGAAGCGGGCCGGCTCGCCAAGCAGGCGGCAGGAGCCTGCCTCATCCAGTACGGTGACACCGTGGTGCTGGCCGCCGTCACCGTCTCCGACAACCTCAGCACACTACCGTTTTTCCCGTTGACGGTCGAATACCGCGAGAAGAGCTACGCCGCCGGGAAGATCCCCGGCGGTTTTCTCAAGCGGGAAGGTCGTCCCTCCGACGAGGAGATCCTCTCAGCTCGGGTGACCGACCGCTCCGTCCGTCCCCTCTTCCCCGAGGGGTTCAAGAACGAGGTCCAGGTCTTCATCTACGTTCTCTCGGCCGACCAGGAGAACGACGCCGACGTGCTCGGCGTGACGGCTGCTTCGGCGGCGTTGTCAATCTCGAAGGTGCCCTGGAGCGGCCCGATCGCCGCCGTGCGGGTGGGCCGGGTCGAAGGCGCGTGGATTCTCAACCCGACGTTCCAGCAACTCGAGTTCAGCGACGTGGACATAGTGGTGTCCGGCTCGCGCGACTCGATCGTCATGGTAGAGGGCGGGGCGCTGGAGTTGACCGAGGCGGAGATCGTCCATGGTCTCGAGGTGGCCCACAAGGGCATCCGCGAGCTACTCGACGCCGAGGAAGAGCTGATCGCGGACATGCGGCAGCCGAAGATGGAGTGGACCGCGGCGGAAGCGCCGGCGGAGCTGGTGGCGCGCGTGACAGCGCTCGCGGAGCTGCGCGTGACCGAGGCGCTGAACTTGCCGGAGAAGGCGCAGCGGGCGCAGGCGCTCGCAGCTTTGAAGGCGACGATCCAGGAGCAGCTTGCGGCCGAGTTCCCGGACAACGTGAAGGACGTGGCGAACGCCATCGAGGCGATCGAGTACCGCACGATGCGCGAGCAGGTCCTAACACGCGGCGAGCGGGTGGACGGGCGCGATCTCGACACGGTGCGCGCGATCAGCTGCGAAGTCGGCGTGCTGCCGCGCACCCACGGGTCGGCCCTGTTCACGCGCGGCCAGACGCAGGCGCTCGTGTCCGTGACCTTGGGGACAGTGAGCGACGAGCAGCGGATCGATTCGATCGACGTGGCTCAGGAGGTGACCAAGTCCTTCATGCTGCACTACAACTTCCCGCCGTTCTCGACCGGCGAGGTGAAGCCGATCCGGGGCACCTCGCGACGGGAAGTGGGCCACGGAGCCCTGGCCGAGCGGGCGTTGCAGGCTATCCTGCCTCCCTACGAGCAGTTCCCCTATACCATCCGCATCGTGTCCGACATCCTCGAGTCGAACGGCTCGTCCTCGATGGCGACGGTGTGCGGTGGCTCGCTCGCGCTGTTCGACGCCGGCGTGCCGATGACGGCCGCCTGCGCCGGCGTGGCTATGGGCCTTATCAAGGAAGGCGAGCGCGTCGCCGTGCTCACCGACATCCTGGGGACCGAGGATCACCTGGGCGACATGGACTTCAAGGTCGCCGGCACGCGCACCGGGGTGACCTCGATCCAGATGGACATCAAGATCGCGGGGCTCGACTTCGGGATTGTCAGCCAGGCGCTGGACAAGGCTAAGAAGGCCCGGCTCCACATCCTCGACATCATGGACAAGGCGATCCCGCAACCGCGCTCGCAGTTGTCCAAGTACGCCCCGCGGATCATCACCATCCAGATCCCCGTGGCCAAGATCGGCGACCTCATCGGGCCCAAGGGGAAAATCATCCGCAGTATCCAGGAGCAGACCGGCGCCGAGATCAACGTGGACGACAACGGCCTGGTGACGATCTCCGCGGTGGGCGAGGGTGGCGAGCGGGCGCGGGACATCATCGCCGGCATGATCCAGACGCCCGAAGTCGGCAAGGTGTACGAAGGGGTCGTCAAGAGCACGACGGCCTTCGGCGCCTTCATTGAGATCCTGCCGGGCGTGGAAGGGCTGCTCCACATCTCCGAGCTGCAGCACGGCCGCACCGAGCGCACCGAGGACGTAGTCAAGAAGGGCGACCACGTGCAGGTCAAGCTGCTCGAGGTGGATGAGCGCGGTCGGATGCGGCTGTCCCGAAAGGCGCTGCTCGAAAAGCGCTAACCCGGACGATGGACACCGTCCCGCTCGACTCGAACATCGCCCAGACCACCGCGCCCAACGGCGTCACCGTGCTCACCGAGCGTGTCGCCCATGTGCGCTCCGCGGCTCTGGGCATCTGGGTGCGCACCGCGAGCGCGCACGAGCCCCGCCCCAAGATGGGCGTGTCGCATCTGCTCGAACACATGGTCTTCAAGGGGACGGAGCGGCGCACCGCCCAAGAAATCGCGCTGGAGCTGGAAGCGCGTGGCGGCTCGCTCGACGCCTATACCTCCCGCGACACCACCGCCTTCCAGGCGCGGGTCCTCGACGCCGACCTGCCGCGCGCCATCGACGTGCTGACCGACATCGTGCGCCACCCCGTGCTACGGGAGGCCGACCTCCAGCTCGAGCGCAAGGTGGTGCTCGAAGAGATTAGTACCGTCGACGATACGCCCGACGACCTGGTGTTCGAGCTCTCCTCGCAGGCGCTGTGGCCGGGCCACCCCTATGGCTTCTCCATCCTCGGCACCAGGGAGACGGTGAGCGCCCTCTCCACCGACGACCTGCACCGGTTGCACGCTCGGGCCTACTTTCCCGGGAACTGCGTCATTGCGGCCGCAGGCAACCTGACGCACGAGCGGATGCTCGAGCTGCTGGCGTCGCAGGGGTGGTTCGACGACGGCAACGTCGCCCGGGCGCCGGAAGGACCCCCCCCGCACCCGAGCGCGACACCGGCCGAGCGGGGACGGGAGGCGCGGTTCGGCAAGGACACGGCGCAGACGCATATCGTCCTCGCCACCGACACGGTGCCCTTCGCGGACCGTCGCAAGTACCCGCTGATGGTGCTGACCAACTTGCTGGGCGGCGGGATGTCGAGCCGGCTGTTCCAGCGGATCCGCGAGGAACTGGGCCTCGCGTACGCGATCTATTCCTTCTCGTCTTTCTATCGGCGAGTGGGCGTGGTCGGTACGTACGTGGGGACGCAGCCTGCGCGTGCAGCGGAGGCCGTAGCCGCCATCCGCGAGGAGTACGCGCGGCTCGCCCGCGAGGGCCTGCGGGGAGCGGCGCTCGAGGAAGCAAAACAGCAGACCGCAGGGCAACTGATGCTGTCGCTGGAGAGTCCTACAGCCCGGATGTATCGTTTGGCGAGCCTCGCCGTCCACGGCGAGCCGTATCGCAACTTGGACGAGATGGTCGCGGCGGTGACCTCGCTCAACGCCGACGACGTCGCGGCGGTTGCCGCAGAGTTCTTGGCGCCCGAGCGTCAGACGACCGTCTGGCTTGGGCCGGACGCAGCGTCACCCGAGGCCGTGCGGGGGGCC